>CAZBIB010000157.1:0-7931 GCA_964491575.1 uncultured Salinivenus sp.
CGCCTCCTCGCGCCGCATTCCCGACATACTTTTCCACAGCCTGAAGACCGCTCTCGCGGTGAAGGGCCGCCGCCGCCACGACGCCGACGTGTCCGTTACCCGCCTCGACCAGAGCTCGGCGGACCCGCCAATGCGACTTCGTGTCGAGTGCAGCGATCACGTTCAAATGGCAGCCGAGATTCGTGTGAGCCCCGTCGGCGACAAGGTGTATGACGTCCATTGCATGGTCGATGAGGGACCCTCCCACCGGTTCACCTACAGCGCGTGCAGCCAGACCGGCACGGCCCTCTCCCGCGCTCCCTGCCTGGGGCGCAAGCTCGGAGACTTCCTGCTGGACGAACTGGAGCGACACATTGGACGTCATCAACTCCGCAGCAATCAGTGACCCTTGCTCCGGACCGATGGTCCCCTCCTCTCGCCATTCGACAGATCGGGGCGTCGAGCAGCTTCAGGAGTGCATTCGCAGAGCTCTCATGGTGTCTTGTTCGGGGGAATACGAGGACGCCCTGTCCCTGGAGGTCCGCGAGTCGCCCCTCCCGGACGAAAATCGCACGTCCCTCCAGCTTGAAGGCCCGGACGGGGCTTCCATGAACGTGGACCTGGAGGTCCGCCCGATCGATGAGGAAATCTACCATGCACGGGTCGAAACGGACACCGGCCATTGTCGACACTTTTGGTGTGACCGTTGGGCGGGCTCCGGAGATTCGAACAGCATGAGACGAATTGGTCGGTCCGTGGCCTCTTTCCTGCTTCACGAAATCAAACGGATCCGCGAGGACGACGTGAATTCAAAGCCAGCTCCGTCTATGGTGCCTCCACACGTTCCTCAGCTTGCGCTCGACGAGGACGGCTACATCGAGAACCTGACCCAGGGCGCGCGTCGCCTCCTGGAGTATTCCACGGACGAGTCCATCGAGCCCAGTTTCTTCTCGCACGTGCATGGAAAAAACATGCGACGCGTCATGCGCGATCTCGCCCGCATGGTGTCGCATCGGAAGCAGAAGGCCCGATGGCTCCTGCGGGTGCGGACCGGGAATCATCGGTGGCGGTGGTGCCGGGCCGTCGCCAAAAACTGCCTCGACGACGCTGCGAACTCGATTCAGATCCTGCTTCGCCCCCTCTGATCACCCGCTCCCCATCAGGAGGAGCAGCGCGAGGAGGGCCCCGAGGAGGACGATGACGAATCCGATGCCGGTCCATCGGCCCAAGAGCCGAGACTCGCGATCAGTCTCGCGCATCTTGCTATCTTTGCGTTTGTTCATGGTCCCAGTGTCGCTTGGCGAAGGGGAGACAGGAGGAGAGGGCCCACCGTCGGAAGAATACTTCCACTCGCGGGAACTCCTATAATATGGCGCGACGGACGGGCTGTACACAGGGAAAATCCCATTCTGAATGTGGAAAAAATCCCTACCTCGCCACGGCGTGCAGAGACGATGTGGATTCGCTACCGTCCACTTTTGCCCCGAGCCGCAGCCCCGAAACGCTCTTGTGTAAACCAATGCAGAGATCAGCGTCTTTCATTCGTTAAGAACCTGGTATGTTGATTTTCCTCGCAAGAGGGACACCTTCCCGGACGAATCGGGAAAACCGAATCTGCTGACAGGCTCCACGGAAAACGCTGGCCCCCAGCACCGCGTAGAGGCTGTGGTGCTGCTCCCAGGAATCGGGTGCCGAAATTGTGCGACGGATTTTGTTTGTCTTTCTGGACGGGATCGGGCTGGGGACGCCCGGCCCGCACAATCCGTTCTCGGCGGACGAGGACTCGACGTTTCGACGGTTGGGCGGCGGCGCGGCCTGGACTCGGACTCTGCCGGAAACGTGTTCTTCCCACCACCTCGTCCGGCATCTCGACGCCACGCTCGGGATCGCCGGACTGCCCCAGAGCGGCACCGGCCAGGCCACGCTCTTCACCGGCGTCAACTGCGCCGAGCGAGTGGGACGCCACTTCGGACCGTTTCCCCACTCTGCCACCTACGAGCTGCTCGACCACGAGAACCTCTTCCACCGCGTGCAGGCCCTCGGGCTCGACGCCACTTCCCCGGCGTTCGCAAATGCGTTTCCTCCCCAGTTCTTCGACGCCTCACCGCGGCGCTGGACCGTCACGACGCGCTGCTGCGCGGGCGCCGACGTGCCCCTCCGCGACCTCGACGCGCTGCGGGCCAACCGGGCCGTAGCGGCGGACCTCACGGCGGAGGCCTGGCGGGACACCCTCCACCTCGACGTATCGCCCCGAACTGTGACCGACGCCGCCGAACACTTATTTGCAACGCATCGGGACCACGCGATCACGCTGTTCGAGTACTTCCAGACCGACAAGGTGGGACACGGGCGGAGCGACCTCCCGCCTCCTCTGCTCCTGGACCGGCTCAATTCATTTCTCGGGCGGCTGCTCGACCTCCTCGACCCCACCCAGGACACGCTCCTCGTGACGAGCGACCACGGCAACGTGGAAGACACGAGCCACACTCAGCACACGCGCAATCCGGTGCCTCTCTTCGTCTACGGATGGGCCGCCCCCTATTTTGCCGAGGCGCGGGACCTAACCGACGTGACACCCGGAATCGTCGCGGCGCTGCGGGACGATCCGGAGGACCGCTGATGGGCCACATTCAGTTTCCCGGAGAACCCGAGGAGGACTCCCCGGACGTGATCTCCTGGACGAGGCGATCAGCGTCGTATATCGTCCGGAGCGCCTCCAGAATGCCGCGCGCGTCCACCGCCACCGCACGGGCCGACCGGTTCCGGTAGAGATACTCGTTGGGAAGCGCCTCCATGTTGCTGTCGAAGACGACGCCAACAACCTCCAGGTCGCTATTCAGGAGCGGGGACCCCGAGCTCCCTCCCGAGATGTCCACAGTGGACACAAGGTTGAGGGGCGTGCCGAGATCCAGTGAGTCGACGGCGCTGATCCACTGCGACGGGAGCGACCACGCCTCCTGGTTGTGCGAGAAGTAGCGGTTGTACAGCCCGTAGAAATTCGTAAATGGCGGCGCCACCGTCCCATTGTAACCGTAGGATTGCACCCGTCCGCCAGAGAGGCGGAGCGAACCGGTGGCATTCGGGGGAAACCGCGTCCCGTAAATGGCAAACCGGGCCCGCGAGAGGCGCGCGTTGAGGGTCTCCTCGGTACTCCGGATGTCCTGCATCTGCCGATTAATGTTGAGGAACATGGGCGCCAGCGCCTCGATGACCGGCACGGACGGATCGTCGCTCTGGCGGTAGCCCTCGTCGAGCAGGGTGAGAAACGCCGTCGAGTCCATGAGCGCACTGTTCTCCACGAGCCGGGACGCCAGTTCTTCCGGCGTTCGTTTCTTAAAGAGGCGCTGCACTGTCGGATGATCGGCGCCGTACGCCTCCCGGATCTCCTCGAACTGCGCGACCAGGAATTTCTGTTCGAGGCCGGGGGGCCAGTCCTGTACCTGCTCGGCGTCCTCCCGAATGGCCTCCACCTGGTCGAGCGGGGCGCCCCGGGTGCGAATGAAGTCGTAGTAGTAGCCGTGGAGAGCACGCACCAGAATCCGGGAGCCGAGTGTCAGGTTGGAAAAGGTGGCAAAGGCCCCGGCCTTGTTCGCCAGCACGGCCTTGGACTGCTGGAGATGTCCGATCTGATTGACAATCTGCCCGTATCGCTGCTGGAGCGAATCGACGGCCCCGATGGAGTCCTGAAGCGCCTGCACGGCCGCCCCTCGGCGGGCCAGGAGGTACGGATCGCGGAGTCCCCGAAGCTGTCCCCCCAGTCCCTTGACCGTGTTCTCGATTGAAAAGTAGGTATTTCGGAGGTCGTAGTGATCGGCCGAATCGGGGTGGCTGTTGACGTATTCCTGGAGCAGGTCGCTCCGCGTCCGAAGCGCGTTCAGCCGGTTGGGCAGGTCATGGTCCCGCTCGTATTTGAGCTGGGAGACCATCTGGAGGCGGCTCGTGGAGGCCGGATATCCCACAGCAAAGACGGGCTCATTGGGCTGCGCGCCCTCCTCCGCCCAGGAGAAGTGATGCTCGGGCTGCAGGGGATCGCCGTCCGGCGTGTAGACCCGGAAAAAGGCAACATCCAGTGCATAGCGAGGATACGTAAAATTGTCCGATGTCCCCCCAAAGTAGCCGAGCTGGAGCTCAGGGACCATCACGAGCCGCACGTTCTGGTACCGACGGTACGTGTAGGCCGTATACCTGGCCCCCTGGTAGAGCCCCTGCACCTCCACCCGGAGGGAGCTGTCCCGCTCGCTCGCCTCAGCCGTCATCTTCTCTTGCAGGGATTCGACGCGTTGTTCTCGGGCCTGCGCCCCCGCCTGGCGTCCCTGTCGAAGTCCGTTGAAAACCCTCTCGGTGACGTCCTCGGCCTCGACGAGCTGATCGACATGGAGATCTTTGGCGCGGCGTTCATCGTCGAGTGTAGCGGCATAAAATCCGTTATTCAGAAGATTCTCCCCCTTCCGGCTGACGTCCGTCACGTACTCGCGGGCGCAGTGATGATTGGTCATCACGAGGCCGTTGGGAGACACGAATGAGGCCGAACAGCTCTCACCGAACTGGAGAGCGCCCCGCTTGGCCTTCGTCAGCCACTCGTCGTCGGGGGACACGCCGTACGCGTCTCGGAAATGCTCGGTCGGCGGATGCTCGAACGTCCACATCCGCCCCCGATCGAACCGCTGGGCCTGAACCGTGTCGTACCCCGCCGGAATCGAGACCACCTCGGGAGAGGCCGCCTCCACGGTGTCCTCCGCGGGGGGCGTTGCTTCCGGACGTTCAACGACGGGGACCGACACCGTTTCGCCGGCGCCCCCACAGCCCGCGAGGAGACCGCCCCCCAGCAGCAGAACAGCGAACAGACTCCGGATGGACGTGCGCATGCGAACGAAATGCGAGACCATTGATGATGACTCCACTGAAAATCGACTCACGCCTCTACGGACGAGTGTCGGCCGTCTCCGACCCTTCGCCGAAGAGTTCACTGACCAGGCCCTCCGCCTCGTACACCGCCGTGAGGGCCTGACGAAGGCCGCGGAGGTCTACCGCCACCGTGCGCATTCGCTCGGGCAGAAAGATGTACGTTCCCGCGACGCCCTGAATGTTGGGCCCCACGGTCACGCCCACGAGCTCCAGGCACTTGTTGAGGAGCGGCGCCCCGCTGTTACTGACGGCCCCGTCCGTCGACGCCACCAGATTGAGCGGCGTCGACCGATCCATCGTGCTCGCCGAGCGGCGCCAGCGCTCCGGCAGTGCCCATGCCCCGCCCTCCCCAAACGCCCGGTTCTGCTCGTAGAGGCCGAAGAACGTGGTGAAGGGCGGAGCCACCGTCCCATTGTACGGATAGCCGAGCACGCGCCCGTCCGTCAACCGGAGTGCTCCTTCCCCGCCGAGCATCACAGGCGCGGTCCGAACTGCCTGTCGGGCCCGGACCAGCCGACGCGTCAGCTGGCGCTCCGCCTGATGAAGACGGGTCCACTCCTCATAGAACGAGCGAGCACGAGGGGCAACCACGTCGATGACAGCAGTCGCAGGATCGTTGGGCGGCACCTCCGGCGTCGCCGCTCCCGCTGAGGCATCGGCGGGAGTAGCCAGCACGGAGCTCTCAACAATTGCGGTGGCGAGCTGAGTCGGAGAGCGGCCCTGGAGAAGATGGCGGACCGCGGCGGTGTCCGGATACAGATGGCTCCGCAGGGCATCAAGCCGAAATGCGAGCACGGCAATCTCTACCGACGCGGGCAGGGAACGGACGCTATCCTCAGCGGCAACTGAGGCTTCCGTCTCCTCAGTTTCTGAGGCGCTGCCGGCCGCCTCCTGCCGACCCGCCCACAGGATCCGCCGATACGTAGACGATCCCGACGGCGGTCGGGACTCCCCTCCAAAGCGCCCGAAGGCACGGTACGCTGACGCGAGGGATCGCTTGGCGTCCTGGATCGCCGCCAGACTGTCCAGCACCCCGCCGAACTGATCCTGGAGGGAGGAGTCCTGGCGGAGCGCCCGCCGCAGCTGGGCATCTCGCCGCTGCAAGCGGGACTGCACGTACTCGTTCTGAAGCGCCTGTAGACGGGCCTTCGTCTGCTTCAGTGCCCGCTCCGCCTCGTGGAGCGCCTCCAGGGGCGCCGCCGTAGCGGTGTCGAGGGAGGCCCGCATGGCCTGGCTCCACGCCTCCAGGCGGGCGCGTCGGGCCGGGAGCATCAGGTCTCGCCGGACGGCAAGTTGCTCAGCACTTTTTAATCGATGCGTCTGCCCGGATGCGCCGGCCGAAAAGACTGCATCGCCGGGGCGCACGCCCTGCGTCGACGGCTCGTAGAAGTGATCGGCGGCCAAGGGCGTCCCCTCCGCGGTGTACACGCGGAGCAGGGCTACGTCGAGGGCCTGACGGGGATACGTCATCGCGGCGTCGATGCCCCCGAAGGCACTCACGGACCGCTCCGGCAGAAAAACCACTCGAACGTCCTCGTATCGGCGGTACGTGTAGGCCGTGTACGAAGCGCCTCCCGCCGCTGACACGACTTCTACTCGCTGGTTCGCTTCCGCTTCTGACTGCAACCGCTGCTCCACGGACCGTACCCCCTGCGCCACCGCAGTATCCTGCCGCGCCGCTCGCACCGCTGCCGTCACGTCCGTCGTCCTCACGAGGCGATCGGCGTGGAGTCCCGACACGGAGCGCTCGTCGGTGCGCTGCTCGGCCACGAGGGCTGCTCCGTCGTTTTCAGCCTCCAGGTGCCGCCGGACGCACCGGGCGGTCGTGAGGGCGAGCCCCTCGGCTGAGACCAGCGCGGCCGTGCACCCTGGAAGTCGGAGAATGCCTCGTCGCAGATGAGTGGCCCACGCACTGCCGGCCTCCATCTCATAGCGCTCCTTGAACCGGTCGAACGGCGGATCGGCGATGCTCCAGAGCCGTCCTGCATCCGACGACTCCGCAACAACCGTGTCCTCAGACGCCGCTGGCTCGAACCGGGGCGCCCCCCGATCCTGGGCGTGTACGACAGTGCCAACGAGGCTACCAAGAATCAGAATACACGTGAGCCCGACAACGCGGAATGAGGGGTGTCGGAGCGCCATAGCCTAGAAGGCTCGTTCGACAAAAGAGAGGCGAATGGACATCCTGCAACACGGCGCCTGTACTGCCGCTGACCGCTGCGGATCCCCCGGAACCTCGCCCCCCTGTTCCGATTCGAATTTCGGTGCGCGGCCCGGGGTCGTCAATGGACCGCTCTTCCGTTCTCCTGCGAAAGTGGCGGAATTGGTAGACGCGCGAGACTTAGGATCTCGTGGGGCCTATGCCCCGTGGGGGTTCGAGTCCCCCCTTTCGCACTGACCGAAACGCCTCTCAGTGCCTGTAAACGGCGATTTGAGGGGCGTTTTCCTTTTTGGCCGTCGTGGCCGATTTTGTAAGAGATCCCAAGAAAACCAGGAAATGCAAACTCTATGGGGACGTCATGGGGACGAGATGGGGACGAGTTACCGATCGCCGAACGTCTCGTCCATGGCCCGCTCCATCACTTCGGGCTGGAGGTGGCTGTAGATCTCTATTGGAGTGTCCAAGAATCTCTGAAATCACTCGCCTCGGGCCCCCTGCATCGAAAGCCACGAGCCGGTCGTGTGCCGACACGAGTGGAACGAGAGGTCCTCTCGGTCCTATATCTTAGTTTTGCGGACGTAGAACTTGAACCGCTTGGAGACCCGATCGGGCTTTGGCGGCTCCCCATCCTCCACCACGAAGACTGGATCACCGGGAATGGGCTGGCGCTCTTCGTACATGGACTGGAGGGTTTCGAGCGCGTCCCCACGAAGCGGTTAGGTGGCACTACAGGTTAACCAGATACTCGCAGGATCAACATATCCGGCGAACGGCGTGGAACCCTGTTCATCTCCCCGTACCCACGATTCATCCGAAGAGAAAGCAGGTGTTGTCAACAGTTGGCGGGATCGATCACTTGGATGGGATGGGGAATGCGAGTGTCCAA
>CAZBIB010000158.1:0-7832 GCA_964491575.1 uncultured Salinivenus sp.
AACCACCACTCAATTGCGCGGGGCAAGGATGGATCGTTCTGGGTTCCCGGCGTCAGCCAAGAGCGGCGCTCTGAGAGCGATCGATATCCCGATGGCTTTCCAGGACTCGACGGGAAAAAAGTGTGGATCGACCGCATCCTTCATGTCAGTAGTGGAGGAAAAATTTTGAACGAGATCAACGTGCTGGACATCCTTTATGCGAATGGTCTTGAGCGATACATTCCAAAAGTCTTAGGGGGTGCTCGGCCGTCGCCGCAAAGCGTCAAGGCCGACGTTACGCACCTCAACGATGTGGAGCCCCTTAGCCCGTCTATGGCGAGCGGATATCCGCTTTTCGAGGCTGGAGACCTTCTGGTTTCACTTCGAGCACTAAGTCTCGTATTTGTCTTCGATCCCGACACGAAGGAAGTGAAGTGGCACTCTTCAGAGCCCTTCATATATCAGCATGATCCTGATTTTGTCGGAGAGGGGTGGATTGGTGTCTTTGACAATAACTACGAATTGACTCCCTATGATGGCCCTGATCGTGGCACAATGTTGGGCGGTAATAGAATCGTCTACCTTCAGCCGCACACCGATTCGATAAACGTCCGGTTTCCAACGCAGCACTCAGAACTCCTTTACACTCACGTGAGGGGGAAGTGGCAGGAGCTTGATAATGGCAACATGCTTCTGACTGAGGCGGTGGCTGGGAGAGCGGTGGAGGTCGATTCTAGCGGACGATCTGTTTGGGAGTGGATACATCCGCCTACAGACGATTCGCAAATTCCAGCGGTAACGAAGGCAACCCGCCACGACCTGACCCGCGAGGAGGTTGCGTCCTGGTCCTGCTCTTTGGTAGATTCCATTAGTACCCCTGCTCAGAAATAGAGACCGATACCATGCGCCTATTCCTCCGAACGGCTTTCCTCCTCGTGGCTATAGCCTTCCTCGTTCCAGATGCGGCCCTTGCGTACGGAGGACCGGGAAGCGTCATTTCGGGAATTGGGGCCTTATTGGCTGCCGTGGCGGCGCTTTTGGCGAGTCTCTTCGGCTTTATCTGGTTTCCCCTCAAGCGACTCTACCAGAGCATGACGGAGGACGCTTCGAGTGAAGAGACGGCGACCGGCGCGCAGAGCGAATGAATTTCGCCTTGGCCCTCTTCGTGGTGGTGGGGTTCGCTGTCCTGCTTGAGTACTTCAATCTCCCCGGTCGCGCTCGGGCGGTCGGAGAGCGGAGCCGACGCTCCCTTTCGGTCTTGCGGGACGATTCGATGGGGGACCGTGAGAAGGAGAACGCCCTTCAACAACAGTCCCGACAGCTCTTTCGCCTTCTGGGCATTTTGGTCGGCGGGAGCGTCCTGGCCCTCGGTCTGCCCCTCGCCGCGGTGTGGCTTCTGGAGCGGGTAGGGGTGGGATCGTTCTGGGGAACGCTTGCCGTCCTGGAGCGCATCGATTTCTTGATCGGGGTGACGGTCGCAGGGGTGCTCGGGTACCTGCTTGTTCAGAAGCTGTTTGGCAAGCAGATTCGAAGGTGAGACACAGCGGGCGAATCCCGACGGCTGTCGGGACGCTCAAACGAGCCTTGTACACGACAGCTGTCGGTACCAGGCGATGTGCCTGCCGAAGGTTCGTTGCACGAGATCCGCGAAGTCGCAACCCGAAGACGTTTCGCCAAACAGCTTCTCAACGCTTCTCTCCCTCGTCATGAACTTTGGGGATCGCTACGGCACGCTCGATCGGCTTCTCTACCGCATCGCCTTCCGGGCGGGCACGGCCCAGCACGCCCTTTCGGACGTGGAGGAGACGCTCTACGTGGATCAGCTCGACGGCATCACGGCGGACGATCCCGTGTTCATCACGTCGCTTCCCCGGTCCGGCACAACGATCCTGCTGAAGCTTTTGTGGCAAACGGACCGCTTCGCGAGTCACACGTACCGGGACATGCCATTCGTGCTGTGCCCGCTCATCTGGAGCCGCTACTCGGAGCAGTTTGCCGGGGAAATCGAGCCGACGGAGCGGGCCCATGGGGATGGGCTTGAGGTGTCAGGGAAGAGTCCAGAAGCCTTCGAAGAGATGATCTGGAAGCATTTTTGGCCGGACCACTACCGGGAAGGCCAGATCCAACCCTGGCACTCAGGCGACCGAAGCCAGGAGTTCAATTCGTTCTTCAAGGCGCACATGCGAAAGATGATCGCCGTTCGCCGGGAAGAGGCCGACGGGGCGGACCGCGCCGATGAGGTGCGCTACCTCTCGAAGAACAACCTCAACATTGCTCGCCTGGCGGCCCTGCCGGAGCCGCTCCAGGAGGGGACCTTCCTTATTCCATTTCGAGACCCTGTGCAGCAGGCCGCTTCGATGCGGCGTCAGCACGAGCGGTTTCTGAAGATTCACGAGGAGGACGACTTCGTTCGGGAGTACATGGAGGCCATCGGCCATCACGAGTTTGGGAAGGGACTCAAGCCGGTCAACTTCGGCGGCTGGCTGGATGAAGGGCCGGACAGTCCGGACACCCTGGCATTCTGGCTTCGATACTGGATCGCGGCGTACCAGTTCGTCCTGGACCATGCCGGGCCGAGGACGGTTCTCATTTCCTACGCCCGGCTCACCGAGGAGCCGGAATCGGCCCTCTCTCGCCTGGCCGACGCGCTGGGCATTCCAACCGAGGAGTTGGTCCCCCTGGCGTCCGAACTGCAACCGCCCCGTACCCATTCGGTGAATCAAGAGACCCTTTCGGGCGCCCTGGTTCGAGAGGCAGAAGACACCTGCGAGCGTCTCGACGACCGGGCGCTCGTTTGATTCTTATTCCGTATTCGGGGGAAGCGTCCCGCCGAGACGCCTCTACTTGCGAAAACGACGCTTACCCATGCCGCACCGCTCCCGCACCGCTCTGCTGCTCGTTGCCACCCTTGGGCTCCTCGCGGCGGTCCTGGCGTCGCCGGCTCTCGCGCAGCGCTACGACTTCCCGCCGCGCCCCGACGGTCCGGTGCTCGATCAGGCTGGCATGCTCTCCGGTGGAGAGGAACGCGCCCTGGCTCGCAAGCTGACGATGTATGAGGACACCACCTCCACGGCCATCGTCGTCGTCACCCTGACTTCCCTCGACGGCGCGCCCGTCGATGACTACGCCATCTCGCTGGGGCGCGAATGGGGCATTGGCCAGAAGGAGAAGGACAACGGCGTGGTGGTGCTAGTGTCGAAGGATGACCGCAAAATGTTTATTGCCACAGGGTACGGAGTGGAGGGCGCGCTTCCGGACGCCATCGCCAACCGCATCGTGGAGCGAATCATGACGCCCGCCTTTCGGCAGGGGCGGTTCTACGCGGGCCTCGACCGGGGCACCGACGCCATTATTGAGGCGACCATGGGCGAGTACACGGCCACCGAATCGGTCTCCTCGTCCGAATCCGACGACGGGATCTCGACGACGCTCATCTACATCTTCCTCATTCTGGCCTACTTTATCGGAAGCTCGTTCTGGCGCCGGGGCGGGGGCAAAAAGAAAGGAGCGAAAAAGTCGAAGCGTCGCCACGGGGGCCTCCCGATCATCATCTGGGGCGGTGGGGGATCGCACGGTGGGGGCGGCTTTGGTGGCGGTGGAAGTGGTGGGTTCGGCGGGGGAGGGTTCGGTGGCTTCGGCGGCGGCAGCTTCGGCGGTGGGGGCGCCGGGGGGAGTTGGTAATGCGCGAGTTTGACGCGGGATGCGTGAAACGTGAGAAGGGGAGAAGTCTCACGAATCACGTCTCACGGATCATGCTTTCTTTCCACGTAGCAGACGGGAGTGGAGCAGTCTCATCCGCCAAACGAGTCGTTTCTCTATCGATTCTGCCATGAGCACCGACCGACTGGACCAGCTTCGCTCCTTCTACGAGGAGGACCCGGAGGATCCGTTCACGCGATACGCCCTCGCGCAGGAGCATCTGAAGCAGGACAACACCTCGCGGGCCCTCGCCCTGTTCGAGGAGCTGGTAGAGACGAATCCCGACTACGTGGGGACGTACTACCATCTCGGCAAGCTCTACGAACAGCTCGATCGTGCCGACGATGCGCTCGACACGTACGCACGGGGCATCGAGGTGGCGCGCGAGCAAGGGGCGCAAAAAGACCTCTCGGAGCTCCAGGACGCGAAGCTGAAGGCCGAAGGCATCGGATTCGAATGATTGGCCTGATCCTGTGATGCGAACCGCTATTCTCGTCCTCGGCATCTTGTTGACGGTGGGAGGGCTCCCTCGGGAAAGTCCCGCCCAGGCCCAGACCGACTCCACCTACACGGTGCAGTCCGGCGACACGCTGTACAGCATCGCCCAGCGGTTCGGCGTGTCGGTGGAGGTGCTGCAGCGCTGGAACGACCTGGAGAACGCGTCCCTACAGGTGGGCCAGACGCTCCGGGTGCGACCGCCCCGCGAGGGGGACGCCCCGACAGATCCTCCGCCTCCGGACCAGCCGTCTTCGCCCGATACCGTCGCTCAACCAGATACCGTCGTCCAACCAGACACGCTCGCTCAACGGGACACAGCCGCCGTTGGGCCCCCGCCGCTGTACGGGCGGCACGAGGTGGAATCGGGCGACTCGTTTGTCAATCTTGCCCTCCGCCTCGGCACCACGGCCGACACGCTCTATGCCCTGAACGACAGCACGACCGCGCCCCTCTTCTCGGGACAGGCGCTCCGGCTTCCGCGTCGCTTCGCCCCACCGGCGCACACGGTGGGGCCTGAAGAGACCCTCTACAGCATCGCAGGGAAGTACGGCGTGAGCGTCCGGGCACTGCGGGCCGTCAACGACCTCGACACGACCTCGATTCAGCCGGGCCGGCGCCTCCGACTGCCGGGTCGGGACGCGCCGGATGTACCGCCGCCTGGAGACTGGGCCGCGCCGGACTCGACCGGGGCCGTGGCCGTGTACCCCGAGGCCTTCGCCGGCCGCCTCACAGCGAGCGGGGCCCCGTACGACCCCGACGACCTCGTCGTGAGCCACCCGTCGCTCCCTTACGGCACCGTCCTGCTTCTGTCCCGCCCAGACGCGGATCGCCACACCTTCGCTCGTGTCTTAGACCGAGGGCCGTTGGACAAAGGGGTTCTGCTGGACGTGTCGGCGGCCGTGGCCGAGCAGCTCGGCATCGACGCGGACGCGACGCCGACCGTGGCTCTGCGCACTGTGTGGATCGATGGCCGTCCCGAGTGATGCGTGACTCGTGAAACGGGAGGTGGAATGTCACGAATCACACCTCACGTTTCCACGTCTCTGCACGGGGAATCCGATCCACGTCGCTCTTCATTCCTCTCCTTCATTCCCGGTCTCCATGCCCACCCCTTCCACCGGCTGGCGGGCGTACCACTGGGCGACTCGCTCGGCCACGTACGGCTTTCTGAGCGCCCTGCCGCTCTTTGCGTTCTACGAGATGATGATCGTGCTCGTGAACCTCGACGCCACGCGAGCGGTGCGGATAGGTGCAGGCGTGCTGCTCAAGGAGCTGCTGGCGATGACGGGAGCCTCCGGCGGCCTCGTCCTCGCGCTTCTGGTGGTGGGTGGGGGCGTGGCCGCGTACCTGCTGGACCGTCACCGTTCCATTCCGCTGCGGACGCGCTACTTCGTGGGCCTCGTCGGGGAGAGTGCAGTATACGCGGTGGGCGTGGCGGTCGTGGTGTCGTCGCTTGTGGGGATCCTCTTCGCCGCCGCACCGCCGCCAGAGGGGGCGCTCTGGACACAGCTCGCCCTCTCCGTTGGGGCCGGGCTCTACGAGGAACTGCTCTTCCGCGTGCTACTCGTAGGCGGGCTGGCCCTCCTCTTTCAGGCACTTATGGAATCTCCGACCCAGGCCTACGTTCTCGCCGCGCTCCTTGGGGCCGTGCTCTTTAGCTGGGCGCACTACGTTGGTCCGCTCGGCGACCCGTTCGCGCTTCCGTCGTTCACCTTTCGGTTCCTCTTCGGCCTCGCCCTCAACGTCCTCTTCCTCGGTCGCGGCTTTGGCGTGGCGGCCTGGACGCACGCCCTCTACGACGTGATGGTGGTGACAGAAATGCTCGGTTGACTTCTCCATCCGGATTGCAGCGATGGTCGCCATCGACAGATCACGAATACTCCGGAAGTGGCAGTCGACACCGAACGAGGGTCCCCCCGTCGGGAGCCTCCTCAATGGTGAGAGAGGCATTAATGAGATCGGTTCGGTATCGCATGGTCCGCGCGCCGAGTTCCTCGCCTCCAGACGCAGCGTCCGGATATCCCTGACCGTCGTCTCGAACGGTGAGCGTGAGCGCCTCTTCGTCGTCGATTCCGAGCTTCACCCAGATGTGCTGGGCCTCGGCGTGCTTGATTGCATTGTTTAGCGCTTCCTGCGTAATCCGATACAGATGAGTGGCTGTGTCCTCCGAAAGCTCGGGCACCAAGCCGGAGACCTCGAATGAACAGTCCAGCTCGCCCCGCACTTCCGTCTTGGACGTCAGGTCCTCCAGCGCAGAGAGAAGGCCGCGTTCCAGCCCCACAGGCCTCAAGCCGTGCGAGATGGCGCGGGCCTCGTCACTCGCCTCTTTGATGAGGTCGGTGGCCCTGTCGAGGTCCTCGGGATCAATCTGCTCGTTCGTTCGGGCCTTCTTGGCCAAAGAGCTGGTCAGCAGGGCGGCTCCCGTGAGAATCGAACAGACTCCATCGTGCAGCTCCTGACTCAGTCGTTGCCGCTCCTCGTCCTGAATCTCGAGCATCTCTGCCTGCAGCCGCCGCCATTCGGTGACGTCGCGCACGAGCGCCTGGATCAGTTCGGGTTGGCCTTCCTGGTCCTGGTGCACCGTTACCGACGCGGTGGCCGGGAACGTATGCCCATCGCGGTGACGCATTTCAGCCTCCAGGAGGTGTGAGGACGATCCCCCCTTCAGCTGAGGAACAATGCGACGCGATCGCACCGAGGGATCCGCGTAGAGCTCGGCCGCATCCATACGTAGCAGCTCGTCACGCGAGTAGCCGAAGAGCTCCTCCGTCGCGCTATTCACGTCGACGATGGATCCATCCGGAGTTGTCAGGACGACGGCGTCTCTCGACTCCTCAAACAGACGCCGGTACCGCTTCTCCGACTCCTTGAGGGCCTCCTGCATGCGCTTCCGCTCGGTGATGTCACGAAAGATCGTGTAGAAGGCTTCCGAATCGTCCGCAATCCCGCGTTGCATGGTGGAGGTCGCCTCGCAGACAATCACTTCTCCATCCCGGCGACGGAGTTTGAACTCCAGATTCTGGAAGTATCCCTGTTCTTTGATGAGTTGCTGGGCCTGCTGGTACTGTTCGAGATTGACAAAGAGATCCGTCGGGTTTCGTCCGATGAGCTCATCCCGATCGTAGCCCAAAATGTCGAGCGTGGCCGGATTGAGGTCGGTGTCGGTCCAATCGGCTGCCTGGATGACAATGCCTTCCTGCGAGGTCTCGAAGAGCCGGCGGTAGCGCTTTTCACTCCGACGAAGCGCCGTTTGGGCCCGCTCGCGCTCAGCCACCCGAGAGAGCTGCACCCCCACCGACGCCATCGCATCCAGGAGGCGCTCGTCTCGTTCCTCCGGGTCCGTCGAGAAAAACTCGAGGACCGCGACGGTATCGCCGTCAAGTGATATTGGCACGCCAAAGGCCCCTTCATTCCGAGGTTATCTGCCCGCTTCGTGCGAACGAAGTTCGAGGCTGCGGTCACATCCTGTATCCAAACGGGCGCTTTGGTGCTGGCCACCCGTCCGGGGAGACTCTCGCCGATAGCAAAGTTCACTGCTTCGGTGACCGTCCGGAACTGTTCGAAGCGACTGGCCTCGTCTAAGGACCAAATTCCGCTCGGACAGTACTCTGTGCAAGAATTGTCCGAGGGCCCTTCGGTCACCCCTTCGGTCACCA
>CAZBIB010000159.1:0-7694 GCA_964491575.1 uncultured Salinivenus sp.
TCATGGCCCGTCCCGACTGGATCACCGGCTTTGATCTCGATCCCGAACAGGCCGCGCAGAGCCGGCGCCGCCTGCTCGACGAAGTGGCCGGAACGGAGACGCCGGTCCTGGGCTACCACTTTCCACCCTTCCCAGGTCTCGGGCACGTGGTGGAGCGGGACACCGGCTGGACATGGCGGCCCTTGGAGGCAGCTTCTTGACCCACTTCCCCGGCAAGTGAGCACAGCGAATTCACGCAAGTAAAAGCGAGGGACCTTTACTGCGCTGGGAGCAAAGCGAGGGCCGAGCAGAACGAGGTCATGCTGCCCGCAGCACGAGTGCTTTCAGAGTGTTCTCACCGACGGCAGTCGGTGCGCCGTCTCGCGCTCTACTCAATACTGAAGGCGCTACGGGCCCTACTGATTTGGCGTCTGGTTCATCTGAGGCTGTTGCTTTTTCATCTGTGCCTGCATGGCCCTCTGAAGCCGCTTCCGAAGCGTCGAATCCTGCTGGGCCGAGCGCATGATCGTCCGAACCATCTGCGGATCCATTCCTTCTTTCTTCGCCTCCTGCAGCAGGAGCTTCATCTGCTTTTTTTGCATCTGCATCTGGCGGCGCTGCATTTCTTTCCGGGCTTGGGCCTTCTGGGTGGAGTCCATCTGCTGAGGATTGCCGTATTTTTCCTTAATGTCCTTTCTCAGCTTCATACGGTCCTCCTGCGTGCCCATCCGGACCGCGGCAACAATGCGAGCCGTTTTTTGAATCTGCTCATCGCTGATCTCCGAGGAGGAAAGGGTCTTCGACTTCGGCATCTGACGAGGTCCATCCTGCTGCGACTGAGGAGCGCGCTGCTGGGACGTCTGAGGGCTCGTAGAGGCGCTTTGCTCTTGGTCGTCCGAGCAGCCAGCAACCAAAAGCATGGTTCCGAGCACCGGGATAAGTAACAGCGACAGCGAGAGAGAGCGAAGGGAGCGGCCTCCGCTTCCGTTTCGTGAGGTTATGTTCATCGGGAGCCTCTTCATTAGCATTCAGGAGATTGTGCGGGGAGGGGACCTTCGAGAACAGAGGTTCTTCAACGAGTGCTCTTTCAAAACAGACACCGGGGAGACATGTTACGTCGGTGCGGGATTTTTCGTCTTTTGACCTCGGGCGACCCCGCTTTCAGAAACGCTGAAGAACCGAAGTGCCCCAAAGCCTGATGATTCCCATTGCGGCCAAGCCCGAAGAAGGCCTCTCTCCTGGATGGCCCACTCCCTCCTGGATTGCCGTTGGCTCGCTGACCCGTACCCAGAGCAAAAATCCGCCTGAGATAAAAAAATGCCCGGTCCCACCAAGAAACCGGGCACCGGCAGAAGTGAAACGCCGGAAAGAGAAATGTGAGACTCAGCGCGTAGGGCCTCGCGTGCTCGCCGGTTCTGCTCCTTCTGCCTGGAGCCCGACGTCCCCCACCTAGGGACTCGAGGTTGCTCCGCTTGGAAGGAACGGCGAGGCCGCGATCGGCCCCAACACTTCACCTGACAGAATAGTCCTTTCGCGGCCCTTGTGAAAGCCACGAACTTTGCACTCCCCCGTCCGCAAAGCTTGGAGTCCCAGGTAGGGAATTTTCCCTGTTCCTGCTACGTAAAAGAATTAGGTTTTTGGGGAATTCCTGCTGACTTACGCGCAATCTTCACGTTCTTTTCCTTGCACCCCCGGGGGTTAATTTCGATATATTGATGATAGTCTCCCGGGCAGAAGAACCGGTCAGTCAGAAGAATCGGTCAGTACACACGGTCCCACCACATAAGCTCGCCCCAAAGGGCGGGCTTTTCTACTTCTCCCCCCTTTGTCTAGCTCTGAACGGAGTTGCGCTCCGTGTCTTCATCGGTCGCTCCTGCAATGCGGTCCAACAGGCGCCGGGCCATCAGGGATGGGGCTTGCTTGCCCGTTTCCCAGTCGGACACGGTAGCCTGCCGGACGCCCATGCGTTTTGCGAACTTCGTTTGAGACATGTCCAGGCGCTTCCGAAGTCGTCGGATGTGGCCGGGCGTCCAGTCGCTCGGAGCGCTGGCCGGCGGAGCCGTCCCCGGCTGCGGCGCCGACATGCCTCGAAGCGCTCCGCGGGCGCTCAGGTCCTCGTCCACGTCCGGCCAATGGACCCCATACCCACTCGGAGTGACCTCGTAGTTTTGCCGTTCCTCCGGGGTGGCCTCTTGAAGGCGCCAGCTCCAGGAAAGGGGGACGCTCACGACGCGGCCGTCCATGAGGTGGAACGTGATTTTTAACTCCGACACCTCGACGTCACTAATGCGCTCGGAGACCTCCGGTGCGGGGCCGTGCTTATCGGGCTTTCCCGTGACCGCAGTGCTCATGCCAGGCCCCCATCAATTGTGAGTGGTTTTCGACGATGATCTCTTCGATGTCCCGCAGCTCGTGGCCGGCGAACCCATGGTTGAAAGCAACCTCTATCGGTTCGAGTCAAAACTTCGCCTCGCTCTCGTCCCGCCTCACGTGAATGCGCACCGGCTCGTGTTCGTCTCCATTCGTCTGGCGTCCTCGACGTAGTCGGCCGTGGTCCTGGGGTCGAAGTGTAGGCTATGCGATTTGCAGGTCCTCCCCCGCGGCCGTTCAGCTCGTCGGCGATTGAGCGGAGACTCTTGCCCTGGTCTTGCAGTCGAAATGTCCGCTAGACGATCGGCGCCGTGTCGGGATCGGGCCGGGCGTTTTCTGCGCGGCGCGGTAAAGTATTGCCGAAAGCGGTTCCACCGATTGGACACGTCAAATCTCTGCGTAGGAAGCGTTTACGTGACCTGCGCTTCAAAACTCCGGCTCGGGGTTGGGATTGAAGTCCGCGAGGATCAGCGGGGCCTCCAAGGCTCCCAAACCGGATACCCCAACCAACCGATCGACAATTAGTACCTGGTCAACCTGTAGTGATCAGGGTCGTTGAATAGTTGCGCTATGACGTTGTCGAATCGACCGGTCAGATCAGGCCATGATTCAGACGACTCACACCTACCGCAAGTGCGGAAGCGCCGACATCGTCAAAAACGGCCACAGCGCCAGTGGATCTCAGCAGTACCATTGCAAAAGCTGTGGAGCCTACCTGGTGCTCGATCCTGACTCGAACGAATATTCGGAGGAAGAAAAGCAGCGCATTCTTCAGGCCTACCGGGAGCGCGGGTCGAAAAGCGCGGTCAGCCGCATTTTCGGAGTGAGTCGAAATACCCTCTCCCGGTGGCTCAAAAAAAGGGGCGCCGAGCCGACCCGCTAACCGAGCAGGTCGAGCCGCCCGAGGAGGACGATGTCCTTGAACTCGATGAATGCTGGACCTACGTGCGCCAGCGGTCGAACAAACGCTGGCTCTGGGTCGCGCTGTGTCGGCGCACCCGACAGGTCGTGGCCTTTGTGATCGGAGACCGATCAGCGAAGACCTGCGCCCGGCTCTGGGCAAAGACTCCATCGGGATATCGAGGAAAACAGAGTTTCAGTGACTTCTGAAGTCCTACAAGCCGGTTTTTGAGGAGGACCAAACCCACGAGCAAGTCGGGAAGGGAAGCGGAGAGCTCGCCCACGTCGAACGTTTTTTCGGATTGATTCGACAGCGGCTTTCCCGTTACGCCCGGGAGACGCGGTCGGCTTCTCAGATCGAGCGAATGCTGCACCTGAGGACAAAGCTGTTTGTCGACGCATACAATCGGGCAATCACTTAGCATCTACCAGTTACCACCATAGCATAAAGCTAGTTATCCTATGCTACTGAGCGGGATTTCCACGACTGAGACTCACACGATTTCCCCTCCATCATGGCCGACCTGATTCCCCAATTGCGCCAGGCCTTGCCCGCCGTGCTGCAAGACGCCGGCGAAGATGCCTCTTCGAGAGTGATCGAGTTCTTCACCGCCGAAATCCGCAATCCGAACACTCGGGAGGCCTATGCACGCGCCGTGAGACGCTTCTTTCGGTGGGCAGCCCAGCACCGGCTCGATCTATCCGATATTGAGCCGGTCCATATCGCCGCCTACGTCGAGGAAGACGATCGCGCCCCCGCGACCGTGAAGCAGAACCTTGCGGCCCTCCGGCGCCTCTTCGACTTTCTCGTGACCGGTCAGGTCCTTGAGACCAACCCGGCCGAGCCGGTTCGAAGCCCAAAGCTCCAGACGAACGGCGGGAAGACTCCTGCCCTGACGGCCGAGGAGGCCCGCGAGCTGCTCGATTCGATCGTCGAGGAGAAGCAGGGTTTACCTCAATTGCGTGATCGCGCCATCATCGGGGTGATGACGTACACCTTCGCCCGCGTCTCCGCCGTTGTCGGGCTCGAGGTCGGCGACTACTTCCGAGCGGGACACCGGTGGAAGATCCGTCTCCACGAAAAGGGCGGCCAGCGGCGGACCGTCCCCGTCCACCACAAGGCGAAGGAATACCTTGATGCCTATTTACAAGAGGCAGGCATTCGAGAGGAGCGGGACGCGCCTCTCTTTCAATCACTGAAGGGACGAACCGGGGAGCTGACCGGCAATCGACTTCTAGCGGACAATGCCCTGCAGATGGTGAAGCGCCGTGTAGAAGATGCAGGCTTTGATCCGGATCAGATCTCCTGCCATACGTTTCGGGCGACCGGCATCACGACCTACCTCGAAAACGATGGGGACCTGGAGACCGCCCAGCACATCGCCGGGCACGCCTCGGCCAACACGACGCGGATCTACGACCACCGCGATCAGAAGGTGGCCCAGGAAGAGATTGAGCGAATCCGGATCTAACGCGGAACGCCGACTGAAAGCCTGATCAGGCGGTCCGCTCAGATACCAAAGGAAGGGTCTTTTTCCGGGATGCCGTCATAAATCATCCAGAGTGGATTGACCGGTCTAGTGGAGTTTCAAGAAGCACCTGACGGGTTGCACCCTTCCATTAGACGCACATTCTCCGCCGCTAGAGGCCAATTTCAGCAACCGGACACGGAACTCGAACCCGAAAAACTGCACTTGATCGACCACTAAGTACTTCGGAAAGAAAGTTCTTGCATCAGACCTGCAGGTGACGTACATTTTGGGACTTTCTACAGGTCTCCCCTCTTTTTCTCTCTGCCATGTCACTCCCACACCTGCAACTGAACCAAGTCCAACGTGAAGACCTTGAACGCCTGACAGCCTCCGGCACGCTCTCAGCCCGGGTGTTCAAACGGGCTCGCGCCTTGCTTCTGCTCGACCGGAGCCACACTCTCGCGTCGGTCGCCCGCATTTTAAGTGTCTCTTCCCAGAGCTGAAGTGTCTCTTCCCAGAGCGTTGCCAACTGGCGCGACCGCTTTGGCCAGGAGGCCCTGGCGATGCTCTTTGAAGCCTCGCTCGGGTCGTCCGATTGAGATCGACGGGGCTGCCCGTGCTAAAATTACGGCCCTGGCTTGCTCAAAGCCGCCGGAGGGCCGCGCCCAGTGGACGCTTCGCCTTTTGGCCGAGAAGGCCGTCGAACTTGGGTATTGCGAGCACATCTCGCACACCCACGTTGGCACACTGCTAAAAAAAACGAGCTCAAGCCCCATCTGAAACGGCAATGGTGCATCGGCCAGGTGACCCCCCAAGTTCTCGCGCAGATGGAGCATCTGCTGTCGCTGTACAACCGGACTTACGACCCGACCGAGCCGGTCGTTTGTTTCGACGAGCGGCCCTGCTTCTTGATTGGGGACACGGCCGTTCCTCTGCCGATGCGCACCGGCTCCCCCAAACGCGAGCACTACGAATACGAAAAACTCGGATCCTGTGTGCTGATGGTCGCCATAGACCCAACGGCAGGATGGCGCTTCGCTAGGGTCTTCAAGCGGCGCCGCAAACAAGAATACGCCCAATTCATGAAGGCCCTCGCGGACCACTACCGGACCCACCGCCCGGAGGTGCGGCGCGTTCACCTAGTGCAAGATAATCTGAATACTCATCATGCCGGCGCCTTCTACGAGCAGTTCGATGCCGAGACGGCCCACGGCCTCGAGCAGTTCTACCAGTTCCACTACACGCCGAAAGGGGGCAGTTGGCTCAACATGGTCGAGATTGAACTCTCGGCAATCAGTCGACAGTGTCTCGCGCGGCGCATCGCAAGTCAAGCGGAGCTGGAGCGGGAGGTGCTAGCCCTCGCCAAAGAGCGCAATGAGAAGAAGATCAAGATCCAGTGGCAGTTCTCTGTGGAGACGGCCCGACAGAAACTCAACCGGCATTACCAGGCCGCCCATCCAGACAATGCCGTGTATCAAAAAACTTAGTTGACGGTGTACTTAGGTTTTGGCTGCATACAATGCACGTTCGAGCAACAAAACCAAATGTCTCCAATTCGGCAGCACACCGCTGGTAAGCCAAACGCTGCCGGGCGCGTCGCCTCCTCAAGGACGAAGACGCACGACCACCGGTTGCAGCTTGGTGGCAAACGGAGTCTGGGAAGTTGGATTTTAATAGTGTGTTTGTCTTCTTGGCACCTACATTATCAAATCTTTCTTCGCCTGATAAACGTCTACCGATATGTCACAGGAGAGCCTGCCCAATGAGCTCACTGCGCTAATTTACCAGATTGAACTTAGTGACACGGAGTGGCGCGAGAATCTCACCGAGTGTCTCGTCAAGTCAGCTTTGTACATCGCCGACGAAGCTACCCCCCAAGACGACATCTCTCCAATCATACGGAAAGAGTTTGGGGTTAGTATTACACTCGATGAAGTCTCCCGCATGTGCGAGTCGTTAGAAGCCCGCGAGGCCTTCCGTGAGGTCAAGGACGATGTCTACAAGCTGACCGAAGCGGCCCGGGATGATTTAAGTGAGCGAGTGAATACATCTAATCAACTTGAGACCGATGTTCGCGACAAGTTCGCCGCCGAAGCGGTCCAGCACGGTCTTGTTGACAGTCTAAGTAAAGGCAAAGAGTTGTATAGTGAATTCTACAATGATTTTTTAGTTCCATTGATACAAGATTTAGGCGCGAGAACATTTGAATTAGTAACATCAGAGGACAAGCAGATTGTCGAGACTCATGCTTACAAGAACTTTATAGATAGTTTCCCTCAAGAGAAGGAAACCGATCTAATAAATACTCTGGATTCATTCTTTTCCACAAGTGATCAGTCAGTTCGTAATTTTGTACTGCAAACGCTAAATGCACATTTAGTCACTCGCGCTAGTGGACTAAGCAGAAATGAACTTGAATCATTAAGGGAGCGGAAAAAAGATAATATAAGCTTAGACATTTTCGTAGATACGAACTTTCTTTTTTCACTGTTAGACTTACACGAGAATCCATCGAACGACTCCGCACAATCTCTATTCAGAATCACCGAGCAAATCTCTGACTACGTAGACATCCAACTGTATGTATTACCTATTACTAGAGATGAATCAGTCGAAACACTAAGTTATTATAGGTCTAAGCTTCAGGGAATATCTATAACTAGAAAACTCGGTAAAGCATTATCACGTTTCTCTGGTGATATTAGTGGTATAACCAAAAGGTTTGTAGAGGTATCACAACAGTCTGATGGTATAATAACGCCTGGGCAATATTTCAAGCCTTATATTGATAATTTAGTCACAATACTGAGGGATAAGGGGTTGGAGCTGTATAATCAAGATCTATCCGAGCTGTCTAAAAATCAAGAAGTAATAGACGATATATCAGAAAGGACAAGATATTTTAGGGATAAGGAAAATATCGAAAAGGATATGAGCAGGTACAACAACATATACTCTTCTGGCATTTTACCA
>CAZBIB010000160.1:0-7504 GCA_964491575.1 uncultured Salinivenus sp.
CCTCCCGGTGATCTATTGAATCCAGAATCCACGATTAGCCCGTCTCGCAGCAGGCCGTCTCTTCCTCAGTGGAGTAGGTGTCGGCCTCGCCGCTCGTGTAGAAGGCTTCCCACGAGACGCCCTGCTGATCTACGACCCACGTCTTGTCGGAGTTCGCGTAGCAGCAGGTCGTTTCGCCTTCGTTGTTGACGGTGCCGCCCGCGCGGTCGATCCGCTCGCGCAGCTCCGCCAGTTCGTCGGGCGTCTCGGCCTGGATGCCGAGATGCTCGATGCCGAACTCTTCGTTCTTCTCGGCGATGGAGAAATTGACGCGGGGATCGTCCAGCATCCACTTGGCGTAGTCGGGTTTCTGCGTGGTCGGAGGTGTGTCGAAGAGCGACGAGTAGAAGCGCGTGGCCTCGTTGAGGTCCTTCACGCGCAGCATGACGTGCATTCGTTTCATGGCAGTCGGGCGGTTGAATGAGAGGGGGCATCGAGTGCAGGGCGGTTCCTCCCTGCGCACCCCGGTAGTCGGGCAAACGCCAAACATGGCGCACCCCTTCGCCCATTCTTCACGAACTGTACTCTTCACACCGCTCTTCACGTCGCCGAAAGGCCACGGCGCGGCCCTCAGGCCCGAATTCGACCTCACAGCAGTCCCGGAGCCGCTCGCGGAGTTTGACCCGAGCGCGCCGGATCCGGGACGTGGCCCCGGACCGAGAGAGCCCGAGCTCTTGGGCCACCTCTCGATGCGTGTGCCCCTCGAAGTCGGCCATCACGAGTGGACAGCGATACTTCTCGGGCAGGGCCTCGGCCATCGGGCGCAGCCACGAAAGGACTTCTTCGTGCACGTCGTGCTCGCCATCGTACGGAGCGAGGTTCTCTTCGGACTCTTTCTCCGGGGCTTCCGGCGCTCGTCCCACCGCCATCTCGTCGGGCCTCCGGTCTTGCTTCCGGTAGAAGTCGGCAATCGTGCGCCGGGCGATGGAGAAGACCCATGCCTCGGCCCGGTCGGCGTCCCGAAGCGATCCTGCGGCCTCGTGGAGACGCAGGAGCGTGTCCTGGAGCACGTCCTCCGCCTCCGTAGACGGCACACGCTGAGCAATGAATCGCCAGAGGCCGTCGACGAAGGGACGCCAGGGGGCGCTGTTCTCGTCCGGTGGGTCGTGCACCCCGGATGTTCGGGTTTGAAATCTCATTGGATCGGGACGTGTCATTCCAGTTCGTGCAGAATCGGATCAGCCGCACGCGGTCGCGGAAGTTGAGAGGTCGAGATCCTCAAAGAACGCCCCGAGGTCCGCCTTAAGCGCCAATAGCGCGTCCGGGTCGAGGCAGTAGCAGGTGCGTCGCCCCTCGATGGTCCCCCGCACGAGCCCGGCTTCTTTCAACACCTTCAGATGCTGGGAGACGGTGGATTGGGCGAGAGGCAGGTCGTCCACGATCTCGCCACAGATGCACTCATCGCGCTCGGCCAGAAGCCGCACGATGGCCAGCCGGGCCGGGTGGGCAAGGGCCTTGGCTCCTTCCGCGAGGCGCTGCTGACGAGTTGAAAACGACGAACTGCTCATGGTAGCAAGGATCTTTTGATCGTTTATCGTCGATATACGATATAAAGAAACGAGGCTTCTGTTCAGGGGACTCCTTGAAATTTCACACGCTCGGGCTCCAGATCCTGAATTTCCGCTCCGCTGCATTGGCATCGTCGTGCTCGTGCCGAAAGCAGCACTCGCCGTTCTTCTAGCCTGAAACCTGCAAGCAGGAGGATCTGCAGATCGTCCGTGCTGCTCCATTGCCCCGCCCCTCGGCAACGAAGGAGGCACGGGTGCGTATTATTTTTCCCTTCTCTCCATTAATCGCTTCTCATCTCTTCCATTAGTCACTTCTCATCATGAACTCTTCCAACGGTTCAGCCGACCTCCTTCGAGTGGTATTGTCCGTCCTCCTGCCTCCCGTGGGCGTTTTCCTCCAGGAAGGCATCGGCACACAGTTCTGGATCAACATCCTGCTCACTCTGCTGGGATACATTCCGGGCCTCGTGCACGCCATCTGGATCATCGTCCGGCGGTAGAGGCCACGCTTCCGTCCGAACTTGTGAGTGCCGGGACAAGTGACGCCTCCGCCTCTCCTCGACACGGACGTGACGACCTCGTATCTTTGGGACCCGTTTGTCCCCTCCGCCTCCGTCCTTCCGTACTCATCTCTCTAGCACGGTCCGGACTCATCGGCGACTCGTCGATCCGTGATGCGACTCATCGAACCCTCCGGATCGCCGCGCGAGGCGCGCGTAGGATTCCACGAAGGCCCTTTCGGGGGCTGTAGGTTCAACTCCTCTCGAACCTCGTCGCATCACAACCCTGTCTACGTCATGCAGAACAACCCTCTCTTCCGCCTCTTCCTCGCCAGCGTGCTGTTTCTCAGCCTGGGGGCCATCGCGACCGTCCAGGCCCAAGCGCCGGACGGAGACGCCCCCTCGCCCGAATCGTCCACGGAGGAGGGCGCCGGATTCTTTGCGGTCGGCGCGCAGTTCACTGACCTCGAACCCCTCAACAATCGACTTGCCGAGGCGGGGTACCCGACGTTCGCGTCGGAGATGATCTCCCTCGGCGGGGGCGGCTACGGCGTCGTTGCCGATCGTCTCCTCCTGGGCGGCGAAGGGTACGGCCTCCTCACTGCGGACGGCACCTTCCAGGGACGAAACGTGTCCGTGGACGGGGGGTACGGCCTGTTCACGCTCGGCTATCTGTTCCGTCCCACCTCGAACCTGCGCGTCTACCCTCAGGTGGGCTTCGGTGGCGGAGGCCTCCAGCTCGATATTGGGAGCCAGGGCAATGCGGATGAGTTCGACGACATATTGGAAAACCCCAACCGTAGCGCGACCGTCGGGCAGGGGAGTTTTCTGGTGAGTCTGGGGGGCGGCCTTGAGTACCAGTTCGGGGCTCCGGACGAGAACGGGGGCGTCCGACTCGGCCTGCGGGCCGGGTACATGATCTCGGCCCTGAACTCTGAGTGGCAACTCGGCGAGAATTCTCTCAGCGGAGGGCCCGACGCAACGATGCAGGGTCCCTTCATTCGCCTGACCCTCGGTGGGGGCGGGGGCGGCGACTCCGACGACGAGGACGACGAGTAGATCACTCTTTTCCCCGCCTCCGGTTACCGGAGCGCGTGTATGGGGAGCCGCCCCATCTGGATGCCTCCCTCCTCGGGGCTCGTCCACGCCGCGTAGAGATGACTGCCGCTCCGCACGAGGCGGGGCATGCCTACGCCCCGCGAAGTGGAGCCGAGCGTAGCCACCGTCACGGGGCTCCCCATCGATCCGTCGAACTGAACCGACCGGACGAGAAGAGCAGCACTCTCGTTGGTCTTGCCGAGCCAACTCACGGCGAGGCGCCCCTCCTCCAGCAACACGACATCGACGCGGCCCGCCGGCGTGCCCTCGGCCACCACGACCGGCTCCGAAAACTGCCGGCCTCCGTCGTCCGAAACGGCAACCTTGACGCGGGGACGACCCTCTGGTGCCGTATACCACGCCGCGGCGACTCGCTGCTCCTGGGCGGCCAGCGCGGGACCGTTCACTGGACAGCCCTCGATCTGCCAGCCGTCGTCGTGCAGGAGCGTCGGCTCGGACCACGACCGGCCGTCAAACCGCACGAGCCGGATGTTGCGCGTCTCGTCTGCGGCGCGGTCGCGGTAAGCCACAAGCGCCTCGTTGCCGACCCGCACCGCACTGGTGGGACAGCACTCGCAGGTTCGATCGTCCAGCAGGGCCCGGTGTTCGGTGGCTCCGGTGGAATCGAGCACGGCCCCGCGGAGCGTCATTTCGCCCTGGTGCCCCTCTTTCCCAGCCATCTTCCGCCCGTCGAGCCACACGGCCAGAAGCTGGTGTCCGGACCACGGAAGCAGCGACACAAATCCGTGCTCGGTCTCCACTGCGTCGTCATGAGGTGTGACGGCGGGCCGCCACGTTCCGCTTGCGGTTGTCTGGGCGATGCGGACCTCGTAGGCGAGGGAACTGGGGCCATTGCTTCGGAGGTAGTGCGCGGCGAGGCGCCCATTGGAGAGGGGCCGCAGGGAGGGCACATCGGCCCAGTTCACGAACCAGTCGGCCCCACGAGCCACTGTCTTTGGCTCGGTCCAGCTCGTGTCGGTCAGCGTGGCGTAGCGGAGGGCATGCTGCTCTTCTGCCACCGGCTCGATCCAGCTCATCCAGACGGTCCCCTCGTCGTTCGCGTAGAGGTGAGGCTGCCCGCTCTTGGAGGGCGCCGGCACGTGTAGCTGAGTCGGGGAGACAGAAGAGTCGCTCTCGGACGCGCACCCCGGGGCGACGAGAAGACACGCGAGGAGAACGCCCCAAAATGTGAGCACGCGAGGGATCGAAAGCATGGATCGGTGTGGGAAGTGCAAGACGGAAACGGTTGTCACGCCTTACTCGTCGCGGACGAAGAAGATGTAGTCCGTAGCGGGCGGAGCAATGCCGGCCTCCCGCAGCACGAGGGCAATCTGGGCGCGGTGATGCGTGCTGTGGTTGACGACGTGGCTGAGAAGATT
Organism: uncultured Salinivenus sp.; assembly: GCA_964491575.1. Lineage (GTDB taxonomy): Bacteria > Bacteroidota > Rhodothermia > Rhodothermales > Salinibacteraceae > Salinibacter. The sequence continues at coordinate 4,525 of CAZBIB010000160.1, forward strand.
CCGGAGCGGCGTCTCGAAGGAGGTGCCCTTGGAATTGGTGTATGCAATGGACTGGTCGAGGTCGATGGCGGCCCCTTCGTCGAACACCGTCTCCCAGCGCCGCGTGCTGGCCTCGGCCCGCTCGGCGCACGCCGCCAGGTCCTCGTCGGCCCAGAGGTCCAGGGTGGCGTGGGCGGTCTTCTCAATTCGCCCGTACCACACATCCTGCGCCCGGAGCAGGTGACTGAGCAACTCGACGGCCCGCCCCGGCACAGGATCGGCCGCCTGCATCGTGTCGAGCATGCGGTCGTTGGCCCAGCGGGTGTAGCGGAAGAGGGATCGAAAATCGGCGACGGTACGGATCTGCGGGGCGGGCATGAGGAGACGATTGGAAACGGTTCAAGGGCCAGTGTGCAGTTTCAAAATTGGTCTTCCGGGGGTCGTTGTCAATTTTTGCACGCGATCGATGCGGCCATCGTGCCGGGCACCCAGATTTTGCACGTGGACTCGAACAGTCCACCGCCCGCGCCGTACCCCGATTGCGATGCCGGTGCACTGTGCGAACCGGCCCTCTCTCTGAATGCTCATCCACGCTCCATCACTGCTCATGCACGAGCTTCTCGACTTTCCAGACCCAAACCTCTTCGGCGTCGAACTGAGTGGCACACTGACGGAAGACGATTATGATGTCTTCGCCTCCGACCTGAGGAATCACCTCGAGCAGCACACCACCACGCGCGCGCTGTTCGTGATGAACGACGTGGACGACTGGGAACCCGCCGAGCGCTGGGAAGACCTGGCATTCGACATTCGCCACCTCCGCGACTTGGACAAGGTGGCGGTCGTGGGCGACGACCTGTGGGAGACGTGGCTCGACAAGGTGGAGCTTCTTTTCCCCATGTCGACGGTTCAGACCTACGCGGCCGAGGACCGCGAGGAGGCGCTCGACTGGCTCCGGGGCGACATGGAGGTTCCCGGAGTGGGCCCGGGCAGCGACTCTGATCCGGAGGCCGCTGCGCAGGATGAGGAAGAGTAACGCGCCGCCTCATTCTTCTGACCTGCCTCCCTTCCGGCCCATGCCCTCTCCCGACCTCACGGACACGGAGGCCGCAGTGCTCCAGACCGTGCACGCCCAGAAGGACGCCGACCTCTACGACCTCGCCCAGGCGGTGGGGGCGGGGCCGCGGGCGGTGCAGGAAACCGTGCAGCACCTCGCTCAGCACGACCTCGTGCACGTGTCCGGGCGTCGCGTCCGGTGCACGAGAACGGGCGACCGGTGGGTTCGCCAGCATCAATAGCGCTTTGTCAACTGCCACTGTAGACCTCCAATTTTCGGGAACCTCGGAGGTCTGAATACTGCAGAGATCGGGTCCCTGTCGGCAAACAAAAAGCCCCGCCGCAATCGGCAGGGCTGACGGGTGCTCAAAGAATGTGGACGTTTGGAAGAGCCAACGACCGGACTCGAACCGGTGACCTGTCCCTTACGAGGGGACTGCTCTACCAGCTGAGCTACGTTGGCTGCGTGCTGGCAATTGGTCGTTCGGAAATACAGTCACGATTGGCCCTCGACTGAAGATCCCAGCCTCCGGCACTTTCACGGTCGATTAACGGCCAAGGGATCGTCGCTGCCCTTCAACGGCTTTCGTCCCTGATGATTCAGCTCGACGCTGTTACCAAACGCTACGGGGCGGAGGTCGCTGTGCGGAACGTCTCCCTGCAGGTGGCGAGTGAGCAGACGACCGTGCTCATCGGGCCATCCGGTAGCGGCAAGTCAACCCTGCTGCGGCTCATAATCGGTCTTACGTCGCCGGATGCGGGATCGGTGACGGTGGAGGGTCAGCAATTGACCCGAGCCAACGTCCAGTCCATTCGGCACCGGATGGGCTACGTCATTCAGGAAGGCGGGCTCTTCCCCCACCTCACGGGACATGCCAATGCCGCCCTCCTGGCCCGCCACCTCGGCTGGTCGGAAGATCGCATCGTCGCCCGCATTGAGGAACTGACGCAGCTCGTCCAACTCGCCCCGCATCGTCTCTTGCAGTACCCAAGCGAACTCTCGGGCGGCCAGCGCCAGCGCGTGAGCCTGATGCGCGCCCTGATGCTCGACCCCGACGTGCTCCTGCTCGATGAGCCGCTCGGTGCCCTCGACCCGATGATCCGCACCGACCTGCAGGACGACCTGCGCGACATCTTCCGGCGGCTCGGCAAAACCGTTGTCTTTGTGACGCACAACATCGGCGAGGCCGCCTTCTTCGGGGACCGCGTGGTTCTCCTCCGCCAGGGACAGATCGAGCAGACCGGAGCCATGACGACGCTTCTCGACGACCCCGCCTCCCCCTTCGTCGCGAACTTCATCCAGGCCCAGCGCGCCCCGCTGGAGCGCCTGCGCACCGAGGATCGAGAATAGAAAGGCCCATCCCTATGTCCATACAACCGGTCCTCGACCTTCGACTCTCATCCCTTCTCTCCCTCCTCGCCCTCCTGCCCCTTCTCGCCTCCCCGGCACACGGCCAGAGAACGGATTCCACCTTTGCCATCGGCTCCAAAACGTTCACCGAGAACGTCATTCTGGGCTGGATGGGCACCCACCTGATGCGAACCGAAGGCCTCTCGGTCACCCACCGCGAGCAGCTCGGCGGCTCCCGGTTTCTGTGGGACGCCCTTCGTCGCGGCGACATCGACGCGTACCCCGAGTACACCGGCACGCTGCTCCGGGAAATCCTCGCCGGCTCCAACGTCGACCGCGACGCGCTGGCCGACACCCTCGCCCGCTACGGCATCGCCATGACCAAGCCGCTCGGCTTCAATAACACCTACGCCCTCGGCATGCGCGCTGCCCATGCCGACTCGCTCGGCATCGAGACGATCGACGATCTGCGCGAATACCCGGATCTCACCCTCGGCTTCTCGAATGAGTTCATGGACCGGGCCGACGGGTGGCCGTCTCTGAAACGGGCCTACGACCTGCCACAGTCGGCTCGCGGTGTCGACCACGACATTG
>CAZBIB010000161.1:0-7487 GCA_964491575.1 uncultured Salinivenus sp.
TGATGGCGCTGTACGGGCCGGTAATGACGGTCTCGCCGCCCTCCAGGCCCGACGTGATTTCCATGTAGGTGTCGTCGGCGATGCCGGTGGTCACCTCCACCATCCGAGCCGAGTCCCCCTCCGCCACGAACACGACCCGACGCAGATCCTCATCCGGCGCGCCGCTCTCCGCGGTGGTGTCGGTCGAGGCGTCGGAGCGCACCTCAGTGAAGTCACGGACGGTGACGGCCTGGATCGGTACGGCCACTGCGTTCTCCTCGGTCTCGGTGTAGATGTCGACCGCGCCGCTCATGCCGGGCCGGATGACCGGGGCGCGTCCTGCCGTTCTGGGCACCTCGGGGCGCTGGATGCCGCCCTCGGCGCCGGTGGAGAGGTTGGTATTGGGATTGTCGAGCACGCGGATGGTGACGGGGAAATTAGTCACCTCGTTCTGGCTCCCCTCGTTCTGGATACGGGCCGAGTTGGCGATCTCTGTGACACGGCCCTGGAAGGAGCGGTCCGGGTGCGCGTCGAACTCGATGGTGGCCGAATCCTGAGACGACACGTTCACCACGTCGCTCTCGTTGACGTCCACCTCCAGTTCCATCTGCCCGAGCCGCGAAACCCGCATCATCTCGGTCCCGGCCTGCTGCTGCGTCCCGACTACACGTTCGCCTTCCTCCACCTCCAGCCGGGTAATCGTGCCGGCCATAGGGGCGTAGATGCGAGTCTTTTGGAGCTGCTCGCGGGCGTCCTGCAGGTCGGCGCGGGCGCTCTGTACGCCGAAGCGTGCGGCCCTGAGCTGAGACACAGCCTGCTGATAGCTCGTCTCGGCGTCGAAATACTCACTTTCCGAAATGACGCCTTTCTCGTAGAGCTTCTTTTGCCGCTTGTAGGTGCGGTGCGCCTGAATGGAATCGGCCCGCCGCTGGGCGAGTGTGGCCTTTGCCTCCGAGACGCCTGCCCTGGTCCGCTCTACGGCCGCCCGGTAGTCTTCCGCCTTGAGCCGGGCGAGCAGATCCCCCTGCTGCACCACGTCGCCCTCCTGTACGGGAAGCTCAACGATCTCGCCCGGCACGTCGGGACTGATCGTGACCTCCACCTCGGGCTGGGCGCGGCCAAAGGCCGTCACCATCTGGGTGATGGTGCGGCGCTCCGCCTGTTCCGTCTCGATCCGGAGGCCGGTCTCGCCGCCCCCAAACCATCCGAATTGCCACCCGAGGCCGCCAGCGACGAGCAGCACGAGCAGCAGGGCGCCGCCCGCGTACAACATGCGATTCGAAGTACTTCGTGAGGATGCCATGACTGAGAGGTATGTGTTCTGTAGAGAGGCACGAAAAGGAGGGCGACGGATCTACTGCGCCGGCTGGCCGAGGAGCGGCTCGTTTGGCGAGAGGCGACCCACATTGTAGTCGATCCGCTTCTGCTGGAAGATGAGATTGTACCGGGCCCGCACCTGCTGGCTCGCCGCGTCGACGTAGTCGCGGATCGCGTTCTGCAGCTCTACGATGTCGGCAGAGCCGAGCTGGTAGCGCTCCTGGGCGGCGGTGCGGGCGCGCTCGGCGGCTCGGAGGCGCTTGTTGGCCGCCTCCAGCTGCTGCACGGCGTTTTGGTAGTCGAGATAGGACTGCCGCACCTGCAGGGCCACCTGCTGGCGCTGGTCCTGGAGTGCATATTTGGCATTCTGGGCCTGCACCTTGGCCTGCTGCACCTGCGTGCTGCGCTGAAGCTGCTCAAAAATTGGGATGCTCAGGGAGAGCGAAATGTTGCCGCCGCGGTTGTTGTTGAGCTGCTCCCTGAAGTTAGGGTCGAGGAATCCCTGGCCATCGGGATCCGGAATGCGACCTCGGCTCGTCCAGTCGGAGCCGTAGCTGCCACTGAGGGACACGGTGGGATAGTATGTGGAGCGTGCAGAGCGAATGCTATGCCGGGCAGCTCGCCGTTCGGCCTGAGCCACGCGCAGGTCCAGTCGTTTCTGGAAGGCTTCGCTGATGAGCGCGGACAGGTCGTACTGGGCGGCCCCCAGGGTGTCTCCCTCTAAATTGGGCACCTGAAAGTCGTAGGCCTGACGAGGACTGAGTTGCAGGGTCTGAATGATTCGGGTCTTGTTCACCTCCCGCTCCCGCTGTGCCTGCAGGAGCTGTTGCTCGGCGTCGGCCAGATCGGCCTCGACCGTAAACTCGTCCGACTGGGGCCGGGACCCAGCATCCACAAACTCTCGGATCTGGCGCAAACGCTGGCGCTGCGCTTCCACCTGTTCCCGTCGCACCCGCACAATTTCCCGACTTTCCACCAGGGCGATGAACTGGTCCATCACGGTGAACACCACCTCTCGCCGCGTGCGCTTCAGGCTCGTCTGGTCGGCCGTTGCCTGGTCACGGCTCTGACGGAGCGAGGCGACGTTTTCGAACCCATTAAACAGCGTGATCCCCGAACTCCCACTCAGATTGAGGTAGTCCGTCGACTGGGTGGTGAAGCCCCCCGTCACCTGACTGAAGTTGCGGCCATATTGGCGGGAGACGGAGGTGCGCATGCTCAGGTCGGGCACGAAGTCCATCCACTCGGCTCGGACCTGTACATTGGACTGCCGGGCCGTGGCCTGCGACCGCTTGATGTCGGTGTTCTGGTCGAGGGCAGTGCGCACGGCCTCGTCAAACGAAACTCGCGTGGTGTCCTGAGGCTGCTGAGCATGGCTGGTCATCGGCCCGGCCCCAACCATCAGGAGGAGGGCGAGAATGCTTAGTCCCGTCGAGGCGAGGCGGGAAGCGGCAAAGCGTTGCATGGGATACATCGAGAAACTGGTGAGAAAACGAATAGGGCCGTCGGGGAGAATTCGAAAACTGCTCTTCTGTAGAATGATTCTCTCAGCGGCGTGTCGATCGGCGTTCAGCGTCATTCGTACCGGAGGGATTCAATGGGATCGAGCCGGGCGGCCTTGTAGGCCGGGTAGCCGCCGAAGACGACGGCCAGCAGGGTGACGCCCCCCACGGCAATGGCCGCCCACAACCACGGAAAGGAGGGGCTGATGTCCCAGTAGAGCGCTGCGACGTTGCCCCCGAGTCCCCCGAACACGATGCCCAGCAGGCCGCCGATCTGGCACAGAATGATGGCCTCCAGCAGAAATTGCCCCAGAATGTCGCGCCGTTTGGCGCCCACCGCCTTGCGGATCCCAATCTCGCGAGTTCGCTCGGTGACGGAAACGAGCATGATGTTCATGATGCCCACGCCGGCAGCCAGCAGCGAGATCAGTCCCACGAGCGCCCCGCCCGTGGTGAGGGTGCTCGTAAACTGACCGAAGGTGCTGCGGAGGAAATCGCTCGATTCGATGTTGAAGGTGCTCGGGGCGCCGGGTTCCACCTGCCGGATGACCCGCAGGTGGCTCCGGACCTCGTCCTCGGCGGCCGTGAGCTGCCCGGACGCGGCGGCCCGGATGCGCGTGTCGTCCATGTTGCGCCCCCCGCTGCCATAGGCGGCAAAGAGGTGCGTGATGGGGGCGTACACGCGGGTGTTGGGACTCCGGAACAGGCCTGCCTTCTCTGCCAGCACGCCCACGACCTCCAGCCGCACGCGTCCCACCCGCACCTCCTTGCCGAGCGGACTGGTGACCGGGAAGAGCGTTTCGGCAACTTCGGAGCCGAGGAGGGCCACCGGACGCCCGTTCTGCACGTCCTGCTCCACGAAGGGGCGCCCCGCCTGCATCTCGTATCCAAAGTTGCTGAGAAACGACTCGTCGGTGCCGAAGAGGGAGACGTTGGGATTCGTCTCGTGCCGGTCCGAGCGCGCCTCAACCCCCCAGTCGAACTGTTCGCTCACGCTCACGCTCAGGTCGGCTCCCACCCGCTCCTTGAGACGCAGAATCTGCTCGTGTGTAATGGGGGGATGATACCGATTGCGCTCGTCCCGCCCTCCAAAGTCGTACCGCTCCACCGAAAAGGTGGACGCCCCGAATCCCTCAATCGAGCTCTCGAAATACAGGTCGATCACGTCCACGGCCGTCACGGCGGCAATGACCGCAAAGACACCGATGACGATGCCGAGAAGGGTCAAGGCAGAGCGCAATTTGTTGGCCCGGAGCGCCTGTAGCGCCTCGCGGATTGTCTCGAATCCGCTCATTGGAGGGAGGTGCTGATTCGGAAAAAGAAAGAGGACATCGTCGTTATGTGGCCTGCTGCTCTGTCACAACGACCCAGCTCCGGGCCACCACGAAGAGGACCGCGAGGCCGATGCCGCCGCCCACGGTCAAACGTGGAGGCAGGCCCAGCACCGCCGTCAGGGTGATGGTGGCCACGAGGAAGAGGGCGCCGCCGAGATCGAGCGATCCGCGCTGCCCCGCCGTCGGTTGTCCGGCAACGGCCCCCACTCGCTCCCGGCTCCACCGGAGCAGGTGGACGACGGGAATCAACATCCAGGGAATGGTCGGCCCAGAGGGAGAAGGAGTGTTCTGCATGGGTCTCTGTGGATTGTGGAATGACGTCTCGCAAAGAATACAGGGGCCTACTCGTACCGGAGCGCCTCGATGGGGTCGGCCGTAGCGGCCTGCCAGGCCGGTGCGATGCCGAACAGGATGCCGACTCCCACACAGATGACAAAGGCGAGCACGACCGTTTGGACCGGCAGCGAGGCGGTGAGGCCGAGGGCACTCACGCCCATGGCTCCCAGGGCGGACACCCCGAGGCCGATGATGCCCCCGACCAGACACACGATGACGGCCTCCACGAGAAACTGAAACAGAATGGTGCGCTGCTTGGCGCCTACCGCCTTGCGGATGCCAATTTCCTTGGTCCGCTCGCGCACCGACACGAACATGATGTTCATAACGCCGATGCCGCCCACCACGAGCGCGAGCCCCGTCAAGAACAACCCTACCCCGTAAATGGCGATCCGCGTGCTCGCGAAGCTGGCCATAATCTGCTGCTGATCGTTAATCGCGAAATTGTTTTCCTCCCCCGGCGGCACCCCCCGGGCCGTCCGGACGATGCCGGTCAGCTCGTCTTCTGCCCGGTCCATCAGGGCGGGGGACGCCACCTTCGCCATGACGGTGACATCGCCCCATCCGCGGTTGAGGCCGAACACCTTGTCGTAGGTGCTAAACGGGATAAGAATCCGCTCATCCGGAGAGCCGGGTCCCCCAAACATGCTATCCCCCTGTTTCTCCTGCACCCCAATCACCGTACAGGGAGCGCTTCCCATCGTGATTTCCTTCCCGAGCGGCGTAATCGCCGGAAAGAGCTCCTCGGCAATCGTGGCCCCAATCACGCAGACGTGTCGCGCCGCGCGTTCCTCGGCCTGCGTGTAGAAGCGTCCCTGGCTGAGCTCGACGTTGCGGATGCGCCCGTACTCTGGTGGCGACCCCATAATCTCAGCGTCCAGCTCCCGTCCCCGATACGTCACCAACCGATCCGTGTCTGCCATCGGCGCCGCCGCCTCGGCGAAGCGCGAGCGCTCCTGGATGGTCTGGGCGAGGGCCGGCTGAATGCCCGGGCGGTTGCGGAGACGCCACCACTCCCGGTTGGCCCCATTTCCCCAGGGAAACCGATCGACGTACAGCACGTCCGTCCCGAGCTGCGACAGCGCCTTCTCGAACTCCTGGTCCAGCCCATTGATGACGGTCGCCATGAGCGTGACCGCCGCGATGCCGATAATGACGCCCAGCGTGGTAAGCGTCGAGCGCATCTTGTTGGCCCAGATGGCCTGGCCAGCAATGCGAATGCCCTCTACAATTTCGAAGACAAAACGACGCATGGATTCTCGCGAGTGTTCAGGAAAGACGAAATGCCGAGGTCGGCTTGCTGCCGTCCCGATTCTCCTTGGTGTTATCCGCCAGCCGTCCCCACAGTAAGAGAGACAGGCCGATTGGCGCACAGGTTGCAGAGCCCCCTCGAGACGCGCAGCGTACCCAACGCCGGAGCGGGGCGCGTGATGCTGGCCAATCGACGAATCGTCTCATTCGATCGACGAATCGAGAGCTTTGACCGACGAGCGGCGTGCTCCTCCTTCGCCGTCTGCACTGCCTTCCGAATCTGCGCCCGATCCACCGCGAACTGAGCGTGCACGATCGGACCGTCTCGCTCGATGGTCACCTCGTCGAGCAGGTCGCCCGTGATTCCATCGATCTCCTCCTCGGAGAGCCGGAGCGCGGCGATCGCGCCCTTCGACACGTCCACCACATTTGCGGCGCTCGTCTCGTCCCGCATCGTGAGGTACGCCTCGCCCTCCAGGGTTTGGTCGGTCAGCGTAATCGACACCGCCTGTTCGCGGATTCGGCTCTTCAGGCGCTCGACCTTACTGCCGGCCGAGCCCTTGAACACCGACGGTGCGTCCGGGAGGCCCAGCATGCGGTTGGCCCACGCGCTGAGCAATTGCTGGAAACCAGCCCCGTTCACCGCCGGAGTGCCCTCGGACGACGCAGCCGAGCCGGCCATCGTAGTTCCGGTCGCCGAGTCGCGGAGCGCGGTCTGTAGCACGTCGCGCCCCACGAGCCACGCCGTACTGCCGTGCCCCACCCGCTCGACGAGCGTCATGTACGACTCGTTTCCTCGGAAGCCCCCCGTCTGGTCCTGATGACGATCGATCATGGCCTCGACGCGGTTGGCGTCCATCGCCGCGGCAATCATGCCGCTGCGGACAAAGCCCAGCGACAGGGTGTCCGGGGTAGAGTTATGACTGGAGTCCTGCTCTCCGACGGCGAGGTGGTACACGGGCACGTCGCGGTAGGTCGTGGCCCGTGCCGCTCCCTCCGGTGCCCGATCGAGGTATTGATCCAATTGGTCCGGGCTCAGGTCCGCAAACACCACCGCGCTGAACGACTTGCCGTCTTCGACCGCCCCGTACGCCGCCTTCAAGTCGGTTTGGGGATCCATGCCGGTGGCGTCCAGGAAGGTGCTCAGGCGAGACCCGTCCGCCCGGCGGAGACTGTCGGCCATGCTCATCTCCCCGAACGTGTCGATCTGTCCCGTCGCCGTCTCCAGGTCGACCATGCCAGCATAGCGGGGGGCCTCCGGCAGGAGGGCGGTGGCCTGCCGCGTCTGAGCCGGAATCCGGTCGGTCAGGCTCATGTAGGGCTCGCATCCAGCAAGCCCAAGCGCGGCGACGGCAACGAGGAGGACCCAGGAGGGAATTCGTCGATGAACCATGAGAGGGGCGATCGATGGATGGAGAACGAGACGGGCGCGGAGAGGCCTCGTCTCATCAATGCACCGCCCTCAACGCCCGGTCTCCGTCCATGATGCCGCCCGTGCGACGAACGGGCTGTCTGACGCGACGAGTTGCCCGCTGCGGAGGATTTGACTTCGGACGTTCCGGCGGCGTGGGCGATCGGCCGCCTGTCCCGACCACTGTCGGGATCCGTCGTTCGCCTTACCGCCCTCTTGTGGCAACCGTCGTTTGGGCAACGTGGAATCTAAAGGAGAGAAAACTACCCCGTGGTGTCGAGCAGGGCGTCCACGTTGTCGCTGTAGCCACGGCTCGTCTTCAGGGGCGTGCCGCAGGCCATCCGGAGCTGGTACGTG
>CAZBIB010000162.1:0-7450 GCA_964491575.1 uncultured Salinivenus sp.
CCGGGTGGGCCTTGCCCGCGTAGAGGAGCTGGACGGGACGGTCCTCATTGGCAAAGAGGGCGCGGGCCCGCTCCCGGTCTCGGAAGATGAGCGGCGCGCGCTTGTAGGTGGCAAAGCGGCGCGCAAAGCCGATGGTGAGCGCCTCGGGGTCGAGGTCGGGGTTCATCGGGAGACTCTGCTCCTGGACCTTCGCTGCTACGTAGTCGAGCAGGCGTTCGCGGAGCGAGCACCGGTAGTCCCAGAGCGTCTCGTCGCTCAGGTTCGCCAGGCCGTCCCACTGCTCCGGCTTCTGGTGCTTGGTGAGGTCGACGTCGATGTGATCGGCCAGGAAATCGCGGGCCGGACCGGCCGTCCAGCTGGGCAGATGCACGCCGTTGGTAATCGAATCGATCGGAATCTCGTTAAGCGATCGGTCTGGGTAGAGGTCCTCCCACTGCTGGCGGGCGACGTGGCCGTTGAGTTTGGAGACCCCGTTGGCCGCCCGCGACAGCTTGAGGCCGAGCACCGTCATCGTGAACGTCTCGTCGTGGTCCTCGGGGTGGACCCGGCCGTAGCTGAGCAATTCGTGGTTGCTGAGATGGATTTGGTCCCGGAAGCCGGCCATCGCCTCCGTGAAGAGGTCGGGCTTGAAGTGGTCGTGCCCGGCCATCACCGGCGTATGGGTGGTGAAGACGCTCCGGTCGCGCACCCACTCCTCGGCCGTCGCGCGGTCGTCGCCCGCCTCCAGCCGCTCGCGGAGCAGCTCCAGCATCAGGAAGGCGCAGTGCCCCTCGTTGGCGTGGTACACGTCGGGCTCCACGCCCAGGGCACGCAGCATGCGGAGGCCCCCAATGCCGAGGACCATTTCCTGCCGGATGCGCTCATGGTTGCCGCCCTGGTAGAGCCGCCGCGTGAGGGGGCGGAATGTCTCCGGATTGGCGTCGAAGTCGGTGTCGAGCAGGTACAGGTCCGTGTGCCCCAGGGCCAGCTTCCAGGCCCGCACCTGGACCTCGTGCGTGCCGACGTGGACCGGGACGGTCAAAGGATCACCGCCCCGTTCCGTGACGAGCGAGAGGGGGTGCTTGGCCGGGTCAAGGACCGGGTACGTGGATTCCTGCCAGCCGTTGGCGTTGAACGATTGCTTGAAGTACCCCTCGCGCAGGAAGAGCCCGATGCCCGTGAAGGGGAGTCCGAGATCGGATGCGGCTTTTGCGTGGTCGCCGGCGAGCACGCCGAGCCCCCCCGAGTACAGGGCCAGGCTCTCGTGGAGGCCGTACTCCATGCAGAAGTAGGCCGTCTCTGGGGCGTCCTCCACCTGCGGCGCCCGCTCCATGTAGTCCCGATAGCGGGCGTACACGGCGTCAATGTCGGCCTGGAAGTCGGGGTCATCGAGTACGTCCTCGTCGGCCGTTGCAAGAGCGGCCTGCGGGTTGTTGTCCGAGGCCCGGTACACCTCGGGATTGAGGCGCCGGAAGAGAGATTGCGCCTCCGGGTCCCAGCTCCACCAGAGATTGATGGCGATCGATTCGAGCTTGTCGCGCGGGGTCATTCCGTCGGAAGACATTGGGAAAGAAACAGCGGAAGATGGAGGGAGAGGTGGAAAGGATGCGCAGGGTCCATTTCGAGCAACGCCCGCTCGTTTTTGGAAGAGCATTTCCCCATACAGGTCGTGATCACCGTTACAAGGGTCACGATCCGGGACGGATTTGCCAAGCGCCTGGCATGAAAATCCAGTGACCCCTCGGCGATTTCCTGTAAGATTTCGTTTCTACACGAGTCTCGCTCCGAACGATCAGCGAGAACCTGGATGGAGCCGTGCGTCGGCCCAAAACGAGACGGAGGGCGAGCGGGAAGTTCGGAGACGGTGCTGGCACGGGATTTTCTCTTCGTTCCCCTGCCCGTTGCGGACTTCCGCGCCGGGCGTTCCATCTACGAAGATTGATCCATTCCCTCATGAACGCCGCTGCCGATCCCGAGCCGTTGCAGGGCGAGAAATTCGGAGACGGATTCGAGCCCGGAGAGCGAGGGGTGCTCGTCAACACGCTCCTCATTTTGCTCGCGCTGGCCGTTGCCGCTGCGGGACCCGCCGACATGTGGTGGGGACCGGTGCTCCTCGTGGGCGCCGGGGCAGGCGCGATCGGCATTCTGCACTGGATCCGCGTCCGCCGGTTGCGACGGCGAGCGGCGGCTCGCATCGACGCGTTGCGCACCGAGAAAGAAGAGATGGAGGCGGCCCTCGACGCGGCCCCTGATCGGGAATCCTCCTCCGGAACCGGCATCGGCACGGAGCCCGACGCGGAGGCGGAAGATCGGACGACGGTCCTGGTGATCGACGACGACGCGGTGATCTGCACCCTCGTGCGGGCCCACCTGGAGCCGGAGTACCGGGTGGAGGAGGCCCACGACGGCGCCGAAGGGTACGCTCTGGCCCGCCATCTGCTGCCGGACCTGGTGATTACCGACGTGATGATGCCGAGGGTGGATGGGTTCGAGCTGTGCCGCACGATCAAGGAGGACCCCGACATCGACCACGTGCCGGTGGTCTTTCTCACGGCACGCACCGACCTGGAGGATAAGGTGGAGGGGTTCGACACGGGTGCCGACGCGTATCTCACCAAGCCCTTCGAGCCGAAGGAACTGATCGCGCGGATCGAAAACTTGATTGCCACGCGGCGGGCACTCCGAGAGTCGTTCCGGGCGGGAGGAGACGACGGAGCCGGTCGGGGTGCACGGGCTGAAGCGACGGGTCCCAAGACCGAAGGGCTAAAGAACGCGGAGGCGGCCCTGCCGCCGACGGCCGCATCCGGTTCGCTGGAAGAGCGGATCGAGGAGACCATTGCGGAGCACCTGACCGATCCGGAGTTCGGGGTGTCGGAGCTGGCGTCGGCGACGGCCCTGAGCGCCTCGCAGCTGCGGCGCCGGATGAAGGAGATCTACGACCGTCCCCCGGTACAGCTCATTCGTCGTCGGCGGCTGGAGGCGGGGGCGCGACTGCTGCGGGAGCGGACAAACGCGACGATCGGGGAGGTGGCCTACGCGGTCGGATTCAACAGTCAGTCCTACTTCTCGCGGTCGTTTCGGGACGAGTTCGGCACCTCGCCGTCGCAATATCGAAGCGTCGGCGTGACGGCGTAGGGCGGTGGGGCGCTCCGTACATGGTGCTCAAGGGACCGACGAGATACAGGGGAGCGAGGAGCCTCAATCCGCACGTCTCGGCTCCTGTCCACCAGTCGTACGGCGAAGAACGGTTCCTCTTCCCGTTCGCCGAGCGGGCGGTCCACGTCTTAATGGATCTCATCCCACCGCCGTGAATCGCATGGGGCCGCCGCTAATCTGTTTAACTACTGGTCGAAGTTCCTTTCATTATAATTCTCCACAAAAGCACGATCGGCATGGCCTCCGTGCGGCTCATTCGCTTTAGGCAGGGAGGAGAGCATTTCCCCACCGTCTCTCCGGTCGGCGTGAGAACGAACGTCGTTCTCTGCGATATGGAACTTGGTTTTATCGTATAGAAAAGGAGGGCTATTTTACCGCTGGCCCTACTCATCATGATACGGACGTACAGATGAACCGAGGCCCGTCTCCGATTCTGTTCGTCGGCCTGCTTTTGTCGATGGGGCTGCTCGGGTGTGCCACGCAGCGGGAGGCTCCATCCCCGCCGGTCGAGACGTCGGCGTCCTTCTCGGAGGCGGGGGCCCAGGACGTGCCGGATCGGTGGTGGGTTGTTTTTGGGGACGAGCGGCTCAACGCGCTGGTCGACACCGCCACGGCGTCCAATTTTACGCTCAAGACGGCCTGGCAGCGACTGCAAGCATCCCAGGCGGTCGTCGATCGCGAAGCGGGCGCCCTGTATCCGGACCTCCAGGGGTCCGCGCAGGGAGCAGTCACTGGCACGCAGGGGGAGGCCGACGGAACTGACGGCGAGACCCTTCAGGTCGGCCTCAGTTCCGCATACGAGGTGGATCTGTGGGGGCAAATTCGGTCCAGCGTCCAGGCCGAGCGCTTCCGGGCCCGGGCCAGCCGCGCCGATTACCAGACGGCGGCTCTCTCCCTCTCGGCCGAGGTGGTGCGCACCTGGTATCAGCTGGCCGAGGCCCGAAGCCAGGTGCGGCTCATCAAGCAGCAGATCGGCACCAACCTGAAGGTCCTCAACCTCCTCGAAAACCGGTTCGAGACCGGGCAGATTCGGAGCGTGGACGTCCTTCGGCAGCGGCAGCTGGTGGAGTCGACCCGCGAGCAGCGGACGGTCGCGGAATCGCGGGTGCGGGTGCTGGAGCATCAGCTGGCGGTGTTGCTGGGGCGTCCGCCCCAGGCGGGGGTGGGGATGGTCCCCGACTCGCTGCCCGAACTCCCGCCTTTGCCAGAGGCAGGTGTGCCCACCGACCTGATACAGCGGCGCCCGGATGTCCGGCAGGCGCACAATCTCCTGAGAGCAGCGGACCGCGAGTTGGCCGCGGCCATCAGTAACCAGTATCCCCGGCTCACTCTGACGGCCTCGGCGTCGTCGGCCGCAGAGAGCGCGAGCGACCTGTTTCAGAGCTGGGCGTACTCCTTTGCGGGGGACCTGCTGGCACCGATTTTTCGGGGCGGGGCGCTCCGGGCCGAGGTCGACCGCACGGAAGCCGTCCGCACGCAGCGCCTCTACGAGTACGCGCAGACGATCCTCACCGCGTTCCAGGAGGTCGAAGATGCACTCATCCAGGAAAAAAAGCAGCGAGAGCGGATCCAGGATCTGGAGGAACAGATTAAGCTGGCCCAGCAGGCGTACGAACAGCTCCGTGTGCAGTACTTCAATGGGGCCGTGGGGTATCTCAACGTGCTCACGGCGCTCGACGAGGTGCAGCAGCTCCGCCGGGACCTGCTCTCCGCCGAATTGACGCTGGTGCAGGATCGGATTGCCCTGTACCGCGCCTTGGCGGGCGGCTTCGAGACCGATCGAGAACAACAGCAGTGACGGTCCGCCCCGCTTCATCGGACGACGGGCTGATTTCCATTGGGCACGGGGGATGAGGCATGCAGCAATACACAGCCGAGCCCGGAGGCTCGCGATTCCCCACGACTCACGAACAGACGCGCTTGGACTCATGAACTGGAAGACGACGCTTCTCATTTGCCTGGGGATTTTGATTGCCGGGGGCGCCGTCACGACGCTGATCTTCCTCACCGAGCCGACGGCCCAGCGGACGGGGGCCACGCGGCAGACGGCGATGCTCGTGGACGTGCAGTCCGTGGAGAAGGAGACGGTTCGGCCCACGATTGAGGCGATGGGCACCGTGCGTCCGGCGCAGGACATCGTGCTCAGTCCGCGGGTAAGCGGGCGGGTTTTGCAGCGCGGGGAAGGCTTCACGCCGGGCGGGTACGTGCAAGAGGGCGACACGCTTCTCCAGATCGATCCCTCCGACTACCGAAACACCCTGCAGCAGCGCCGCAGCGAGATGCGGCAGGCGGAGGCCGACCTGAAGATTGAGATGGGACGCCAGGATGTGGCCCAGCAGGACTATCAACTGCTCGGAGACACGCTCTCCGGGGCGAACGAGGCCCTGGTGCTCCGAGAGCCGCAGCTCAACTCCGCACGCTCGGCGGTCGAGTCGGCCCGGGCCGCCGTGGATCAGGCCGAGCTCGACCTGCAACGCACGACGATTACGGCCCCCTTCGACGCGCACATCCTCCGCCGAAGTGTTAACGTCGGGTCGCAGGTGGCCCCCGGCGACGAGCTGGGGCGCCTCGTGGGGCTCGACACGTACTGGGTGGAGGCGACCGTGCCGGTGCCCAAGCTCCGCTGGCTGCGGGTGCCGGGCGACGGGCGGCGCGGCACGCCGGTCCGCATCCGAGACCGCACGGCCTGGGCGGACAGCACGTACCGCACCGGCTACGTCCACAGGCTGATGGGGGCCCTGGAGGACCAGACCCGACTGGCGCGGGTGCTCATCTCAGTGCCGGACCCGCACGCCCGGAATCCCGGCGACCCCGACCAGCCCCGGCTCATGATCGGGTCGTACGTGGAGGCCCAGATTCAGGCCGAGACGCTTGAGGATGTCGTTCAACTGAACCGCGACTACCTGCGGGACGGCGAGACCGTGTGGGTCATGCAGAACCAGCAGCTCGACATTCGGGACGTCCGCGTCGTCTTCCGCGATCCCACGTACGCGTACATCGACGAGGGGCTGGCCGAGGGAGACTCGGTCATAACGACCAACCTGGCTACAGTGAGCGAAGGGGCTCCGCTCCGCCTGGAAGGCGGTCCGCCCGAAACGGAGCGCGACACGTTGCCAACGCCCGAGCAGTAGCATCGGGGGCAAATTGATTTTTCCGTCAGACTGACGCAGTACGATGGCCGATTCTGAGGAGGCTCCAGACCGCGAGTACACTGGGCCGATCGCCTTTATGGCCCAGAACCCGATTGCCGCCAATCTCCTGATGATCATCCTGCTAGGAGGCGGCCTCTGGACGGCGTACAGCATCCAGAAGGAAGTCTTTCCCCAGTACCAGCTGGACGTGGTGCAGGTGAGCGTGGTGTACCCCGGCTCGGCCCCCGCCGAGGTGGAGCAGGGCATCCTGCGTCCCGTGGAGGAGGCGATTCGGGGCGTGGAAGGCATCAAGGAGGTGTCGTCGACGGCTGAGGAGGGGCGGGGCGAGGTGTCGATTGAGTTGGTGGCGGGCACCGACCGGATGAAGGCGTTCCAGGACATCAATCAGGCGGTAAACCGGATCCGGACGTTTCCCGACGACATTGAGGAGCCGGAGGTACAGCTCCAATCCAACCAGCGGGAGGTGATGAGCATCGGGCTGTACGGCGACTCGGACATCTGGACGCTCCGGAAGCTGGCGGAAACCGTGCGCGACCAGCTGCTGAGCAACGACGAAATCACGCAGGTGGAGATCGGGAACGTGCCCGAGTACGTCACCCACGTTGAAATTCCGCGGAGCCGACTCCGCAAGTACAACCTCACGCTGGGGGAGGTGGCAGGCGTCATCGCAGAGTCGAGCGAGGACATTCCGGCAGGGGCCGTGGAGACGAGCGCGGGCGAGATTCTTCTGCGCATGAAGGAGCGCAAACAGTGGGCGGAAGAGTACGGCAACGTCAAGGTGCTTCCGTCGCAGGTGGGCGGCAGCGTCACGCTCGCAGACATTGCTACCATTACCGACGGGTTCGAGGAAACCGGCTTCCACGGGCAGTTCAACCGGCAGTCCACGGTGGATCTCCAGATCTACCGGGTGGGCGAGCAGTCGCCGCTCGACATTGCGGCCGAGGCCAAATCGGTGCTGGAGAGTGCAGAGACAGGCTTTCCACCGGGCATCCAGTACCGCATCGACAGCAACACGGCCGACGACTACCGGGAGCGGATGTCGCTGCTCGTCGAAAACGGGATTCTCGCCGTCATCATCGTCCTGCTCATCCTGGCCCTCTTCCTCGACTATCGGCTCGCCTTCTGGGTGATGATGGGGATGACCATCTCCTTCGTCGGGGCCA
>CAZBIB010000163.1:0-7439 GCA_964491575.1 uncultured Salinivenus sp.
GAAATCCCTACAGCGGCAGCCGGCAGGAGCCCTTCGGTCTTCTCGCTATCTCCGATGTCCCGGAGGACGAGGGGTGCGAGGCCGCCGGCGAGCTCCATCAGGAGCTCTTGGAGCAAGGAACAGGCGTTCCCCTCGCGCTTCGGGCCAGAGAGAAGGGCTTCCCGCGCAGCTTCGACGGCTCGGAGGTGACGGAGATATGAGCCTCCAGGCCCCGGAAGACTACGTAAGCGCCGGGCGGTTTTGCTACGTGTAGCTAGCCCACTTCTCAATCGTCTCTTCCCACTTCTTGTGGACGCGCTCGGAGTGGGCCAAAAACGCCGTCGCGGCCGCCCAGCCGACCGAAGCAAGCACCCACCCCATCACGGCGATGACGGCCATGTCCTGGTAGGCGCCGTAGAACGCCATTGCGAGACAGCCGGCGGCGAGGACTCCGTAGACGTAGCGCATGGCTAGAGTTGCTTTGGGAAGTCCGGAACGAGCCCAGAGCGCTCCATCTCCTCCTCATCGGCAGCTGCGAAGAACCGCACGCTACTGTCCTCCCCCACGACCCACACCTCTTCAGCACCAGCTTCCAGGTAGAGCTCTCGCTTCTCCTGCATCTCCCCTTCAGTGTTGGAGCCCGACATGACCTCGACGCAAACGTCCGGGGCTCGGGTTGGCGGATCGCCGGTTTCGGTGATCTCCTCAAAACGCCCGCTTGGCATCCAGACCACGTCCGGTACCCGCACGCCCGCCTCGGTTGCGATCGGAAACTCCGGAAGACCTCGCCCCTCAGGAGCGACCTCACGTAGCTTGTCGAGAATGCGTCCTTGCAGGTCGGAGTGCGCGGCCTTTGGTGGAGTCAAGACGATCTGGCCTCGGCTATTGGTTTCGATCTTGTAGGGGAGGTCCTGGAGCGCAGGGTCACCGGTGATCTCGTCCCACCGCTTTTGGTGCTCCTCCGCTCGTGTGGTCGTGGTTGGCATGGTTAGAGCTGGTCTATTCGAAGCACCAGTGAAACGGGGCGCGGCGGGCGTGGGTTCTCAGTCGAGACGCTCGCCTAGTGCCTCCGCCGCCAGTTCCTTCATCGTCCGCTCCTCCTCGATCAAGGCCTCTCCGGTTATTCGCCTGACGACAGCCCGGGCTGATCTCCGACTTCCCCGCTGGCGTTTCGCAGAGCCCCGGCACAGGTCTCCAGCCGGGCCGCGATGGACGGGCCTGCTCGGCCGGCCGCGCGAGCCCTGATTCGTCGATATCGAGCTCTTCGGGCAGCTCTTTCTGGCGAAGCCGGTGCCGGACGGCCGCCAGGTCGCCGGCGCACTCGTCTAGGACATCCAGGACGACGGTAATCGCCTCAGATAGTGGGACGCGGGCGGCGCCGTCTCCTTCTGATGGGCCTCCTTCTGATGGGCCTCCTTCTGATGGACCGTCGCCCGGCAAGTTGAGCTCGTCTGGAGTAGCCATGGGTCTGTGTAGTTATTGAAGTAGAGTAAACCTGACCGCCCTTGTTTCGGACGGGTCGGGCTCTTCTCCGAACCATGCGTGCGGTTTTCACCGCGCAATGGCTCTCCACAGTAGGTTCTAAGCGCACTGTCCTTGTTCACACATGTCTGTGTGGATCTTTTCCGCATGACATGGAGCACACAGTGTTTCTGCATCCACCACCCGTCCGGAGTACTCCAAATGTGGGACTACAGGTGCAGGTGGTTGGAGAAACCAGTCGCAAGGTCCGATCTCGACGCCTACCCTACGTTCCTGCGGCCAACAGGGAGAGTCGTCCTGTCGTAGTCGACTCGGATTACACCACCTCCTGCGCCCGGCTCTCCGCCCACCGTGACGCCCTCCACGTGGAGCCGGTCCAGGAACCGGTGCTGGAGATTTGAGGCGATCTGGCAGGCGGTGCAGCACCATCTGTCTCGCGCCGGCCTATACCCAGCTGGCGACGAACATGAAGCCCAGTTATACACCGGATTCGCGTGTCAGCTCTCTCCGTTCTGGCTGAGCACATACGCCGATAGTAAAGTCATTCCGTCCAACGTGGCCACGAAGACGCGCGGGTTGTACGAGGAGGACGACTTCCGACCTATTTTCAATGCGTGGTATGACGTTGGGGAAAATTAACTCGGTGGCCCCACCTGACCATGGGACGAGAATCTAGAGATCGTCTCCTTGCTCCAACGCTTCCACCGCAGCCGTCTGCGCCTCCTCCCTACTCGGCTTGGCTCCCTTCTCGTGGGAGGTGTACGTCTCCCAGTGGAAGTATGACGAGTGCTTCTCCTCCTCCACGAAGGCGAGTTGATCTATGATCGGAGGAGCACCAGGCGTTTCGCTTTCACGCCCGTACTCGAACCGAAGCGGGTCGTCTCCCGCCTTGATCCAGCTGCGATCAGAGTCGGATTCGTCGGGCATGATAGGACGTAATGCGTCGAGAGGCGACAGTGCTATAGGTTCGGAACCGAAGCCCCGTAATGCAAATGAATCGAGATCAGCTTCTCGCTCTAGCGCACAGGTGTGATCTTCGGCGAAAGCCGTGTATTAGTTGACAGTCGTCAGCTGCCCGGACTGAATCCAGATCTCAAGACCGCGGCCCGAGCCAAATGGTGCGCCAGCGGCGCGGTACTCGGCCCGGGTTTTCTCCCACTCGGACTCCAGAAAACGTCGGAGAATACTGCGCTCTGCATCAGTCATGCATCACTCGTCCGATTTGGGATCAAAAAAGAGCGCCCGGCCCCCACCAAGGGCCGGGCGCTGGCAGACGTGATTGCCAAAAGAGATGGCACGTGTCGGGAATCCCCTCCGTACTAAGCGTTCGGAAGACATGTCCGTGGCGCCGTACATAACGTCCGAGCCTCCATCTTTACTTCTTCTTTCAAGAGGCCTGCCAAGATCCCGCTGCGTGGGATTCTTGCCGGGTCAAACAGAAAACCGGCCCTACGACGAGAATCGTTCACTCATACTCGCTCACCCAGGTCTCGTGGACGTGAAGCCAACGCAGCCCATTGGGGGCCGCCTCTGGGACTCTGCAAAACACGACCGTGCTGATGCGATCATCCTTCTTTTCCTCACCTGACTGCCACTCTTCGTACGTCGCGGCGACAAGCTCCTCCCCTGCTTCTCGGAGCCGCATGTCTCTGATTTCTTTCGGGAGGCCAAGCTGGCTGCCAAGGACCTATCGAAAACCCATCAGTATAGTCGTGTCCTCACAATTTCTCAGTGGGGCGTGTCGCAGAAGTGAACCGCTTCTGTCAGCACGTCGTCCCTGAGTTCCGGTACTTCGAACCCTGAGTATTCCTCCGCCACTCGCTGCAGATCTCATGTTGGGAGCCAAGCGGCCGAAACAATTGCACCCATTTTCACACCCATCGAAAAATAAAAACCCGTAACCCATTGAAAAACAGTGGGTTACGGGAAATTGCCTGCGGGCCCGGGAGGATTCGAACCCCCGACACTCGGCTCCGAAGGCCGATGCTCTATCCAGGCTGAGCTACAGGCCCGTTTTGAAGTCGTATTCCATACACGCGGCTGCGTCCCTGGATCCGTGAATCGACTGGGATCTTCCGTTGCAGAGAACGGGAAATCTGTGAAGACGAAGCGTCTTGCGGGAGTGCAGGAACCTCCGTTCACCGGACAAGCGAGCTGAGGAGAACTCAATGCAACAGTATGCGTCAGGATCGCCACATCGTCCCCGTTCCCTTCCGTGCGCACCCCCGAGGCCCAATGCAGATTCAGCCCGCAGCGCCCCGGCACTTCGAAGCCATCTGCCACCTGCTCGCGGCATCGGATCTGCCCGACGAGGACCTGACGTCCTCACACCTGGAGCACTTTTTCGTTGCCCACGATGGAAACACCCTCGTCGGTGTCGTGGGAGCGGAGCTGTACGGCAACGCAGGATTGCTTCGCTCGCTGGCCGTCGCCCCGGCCCACCGAGGCGACGGCGTGGGCGCTCGTCTCACGAACACGGTTGAGCAGTATGCGCGCCGGAGGGGGGTCAGCGCACTGTACCTGTTAACGACGACGGCGGCAGAATACTTCGAGCGGCATGGCTACCAGCGAATCGAGCGCGACGTGCTGCCCGAGCCCATCCAGTCAACGGAGGAGGCCGCCCGGCTGTGCCCGTCGAGCGCTATCTGCATGCGAAAACGCATCGATGCCGCTTCGAGGGAGCTCCCTTGACGCTGCAGAGCGAAGCGATTGCGTACTCCCCGCAGGCGAACGATACAGTCCTCACTTCGTCGCCGTGCCCACGATGTGCGGCGATACCGGCGGAATGCCGATGGAGAAGCGGTCGACCTGCACCGACGAAAAGCCGGTCTGCTTGAGGTGCGTGCCCGTGTCGCGGTCGGGATGGCATCCGTCAGCCACGGCTTTCCAGAGCGGCCGAATGTCGGCGGAGCGCCGTCGCTGCCGAAAGCCATTCAGGGAGTCCAAATCAGGCGACGCCTCCCCACACCAAGCGGCCCGCCACGACAACCGCGAGGACTGCGAAGCTCCACCGCAGCGTCCTCGTTTCAAACCGATGCGCCAGCGCAGCCCCACCCTGCGCCCCCAGCACGGCGGGCCCGGCCAGCAGGAGCCCAGTTCCCACGTCCACGTAGCCGAGGGCAAGGCCCGGCCGACCGGCCACCCCAACGCCGAGCAGGACATACGCAATCGTGCTGAGCATCGAGATCAGGACGATGGTCGCGCTGGAGGTGCCCACCGCACGGTGCATCGGAAGGCGGAGCCAGCGATGATAGGCTGGCACGAGCACCACTCCACCGCCCACGCCCACGGCAGACGCCACCGTCCCCGCCGCCGTGCCGGTGCCGAGCCCGAGCATCCAGCCAGGAGACCCGCTCCCGTCGGTAGAACGCGGATCCGAAGTGTTTTCGCGCACCATGCGGGCCACCACGACGAGCAGGACCGCTGCAAAGAGAAGCTGAAAGAGCGCCGCGTCGTACCACGGCTGCGTGACAATGAACCGGGAGACGAACCCCACTGCCACCGCACTCGCCAGTCCCACGC
Organism: uncultured Salinivenus sp.; assembly: GCA_964491575.1. GTDB lineage: Bacteria > Bacteroidota > Rhodothermia > Rhodothermales > Salinibacteraceae > Salinibacter. The sequence goes on from CAZBIB010000163.1 coordinate 4,984, forward strand.
CCAAGGCCATCCGCAGATGGACGGCCCCGCGCCGGGCGTGATGGAGGGCACTCGTTCCCGCCGCCAGCCCCGTGCAGAAGAGCCCCGTTCCCACCGTCAGTGGGGTGCGCACGCCCATCGGCACGTTCAGCATGCCGTACACGGCAAACAGGACCGGCGTGAAGACGACTCCACCGCCGACCCCCACGAGTCCCGCGTTGACTCCAGCCCCGAGCCCCGCAACGCCAAGCAAAACTGCGTGCAGTACCGTCATCAATCCTTGCTGTACCAACCACCCTCCTCGCTTCTCCCCCTTCACTGCTCGTCCGTCGGCGTCAAAAGCTCGTTGTACCGGTCCGAATTCTGAAGCAGATCGGTCGCCGCCGTGACGTGCTCGTCTACGGGAAGCAGCGCTGCCGTCTGCTGGGAGGCACTGACGTAGCGGGCCAGAATCTCGCGCTCCAGATGCTGTTTGAGGGTCGACGCGTGCCGATCGAACGCCGCCGCCTTGGCCTCCTGCAGCGCTCCCGCCAGCGCCGCTGTCTCGTCCTGCGCCCCCTTGTAGCCATTGTCTTTAATCTGCGCCTGAAGCGAGTCGAGGGACCGCTCCACCTGGGTGGGATACTGGAGGCCTTCTTGATCGAGCCAGTCTCGAAACGCCGTTAGGTCCGCGTCGGTGACCGAGAAGTTGGCGGCAAGTGTGTCGTGGGTCGCGGCGTAGTGGTTGGCGTAGCGAAAGAAGGCAGCTCGCCGCGTCAAGGCCTTCTCCAGAGCGCTCGGCGTGGGAGCCGGCACGCGCACATCCGGCCGAATTCCGTCTCTGTCCCGGACCGTGCGTCCGGCCGCTGTTTCGTGGATGCGGCCCGGCGACGACGCCGCGCTGCTGTCCCGCACCGCGGCCTCCAGCGACTGAATGGTGCGACCGCTTGGGGTGTAGTACTGCGCCGTCGTCAGCTTGAGGGCCGTGTTGTGGGGAAGCGACCGGATGTTCTGCACGAGTCCCTTCCCGTAGGTCGCCGTCCCCATTACTACGCCCCGATCGAGGTCCTGGATTGCCCCGGCCACGATCTCGCTCGCCGAGGCGCTCTGGCCGTTCACGAGAATCACGACCGGCACGTCGGGGAGCAGCGGAACTCGATCGCTCCGGTAGGCATTTTCGGCGCTATCCTGGCGCCCGCGGGTCGAGACGACGACGGCCCCCTGCGGCACAAACAGCTCCGCGATCCCCACGGCGGACCGGAGCAGCCCCCCCGGATTGTCGCGCAGGTCGAGCACGACGCCCTGCAGGGGGTCCGTCTTCTGAAGCTCGTTCAGGGCCGACTCCACGGCGCCGGGTGCATCGCGGGTAAATCGCTCCAGCTTCACGTATCCGAACCGGTCCTCCGGCCCAATGCGCCCCCGGTACGTTACGGCCGGGAGCTCCACCTGCTCGCGCGTGAGGGTAAACGTGAGCGGTGCCGGCGTGCCCTCCCGCTTCACAGTGATGGGAACGGTCGTGCCCGGTTCGCCGCGGAGGAGCGTCTCCACGTCCTCAAGCGAAAGATTGGCCGCGGGCTGTCCCGCCACCTCGATGATCACGTCCCCGGTCCGCACCCCCTGCTCGTAGCCACTGGCCCCCGCTACTGGCGACACCACCGTAATCTTGCCCCCGCGGCGGCCCACCTTGAGTCCCACGCCCCCATACTGCCCCTCGGTAATGATGTCGAGCCGCGCGTTCTCCGACTCGTCGATGAACGAGGTGTAGGGATCGAGCTCGCCCAGCATCGCGTCGACGCCCACCCGCATGAGGTGGCTTGGGTCCACCGGCTCCACGTAGCCGGTCACCACCTTCTCGTAGACCGCCCCAAAGATGCGAAGATTTTTCCGCAGCTCGAACAGGTCATCGTCCGGCATCGCGAACCCAACAAGGACGCCGATCCCCATCGACGCCGCGAGGGCGAGGCCCAGAAGTCCCGCTTTTGCGCGTGTGGTGAACATGACCGCTCCAGTTGATGCTGGTACGAGGAGATTCGCCAAGGACCCTCCGGTCTCCTACAACCGGGTTACGCGTCTACTCACCCTATGGTCGCCACTTTGCAATGACGGCCAACTGCGGACGACCGGTCGCTGGCCGTCGTCTCATCGAAAATAACACACCGGTCGTGTCTCAGATCCTTTACTCATCCGCCATCCCAAGCTCCTGCGCTCGTCGCCGCGTGACCCATTTGGCCACGTAGATCGACAGCTCGTACAGGCCCAGCAGCGGCACAGCCACGATGATCTGCGAGATCGGGTCCGGTGGGGTCAGGAATGCTGCCACGCCGAGCACCACGATGAGAGCGTACTTGCGGTAGGTCCGCATCGCCTCGGGCGTGAGGATGCCTACCTTCGCCAGGAAATACACCACCACCGGCAGCTCAAAGAGAAGCCCTGTGCCCAGCGCCCAGAACGTCACCATGCTGAAGTAGGTCATGATGTCGAACTGGTTGACGATCTGC
>CAZBIB010000164.1:0-5406 GCA_964491575.1 uncultured Salinivenus sp.
AACAGATCATTCAGTAACCCAAAAAGCGATAGCAGAAAAGTGGGATCCCGAGCCTATCACGAGACAGTCAGTGAACAGGCATCTGCAGCGTGCACACTGGGCCAGATTGAAGCGCAGCATCGGCTATTTCAAGAAACTTACCGGAGACATCACCACTGAAAACGGAGATTCGGTTGCTGCCTAGACCCCAGACATTGCTCCCGCCGATGCTTGTCTCAGCCACCATTGTAATAACTGTCGTCCTGGGAGCATGGGTGGTGGTCTGGGTGGGAAGTAAACTTGTTCCTTGGATTTTGCGTCCCTACTCCGATCAACTGGATACTGAACGAGGACTCACCCATGGCGGCCGAATGATCGGATACTCGGAACGCCTCTTGATTTACGTCTTCGTGCTGACCGACGCTCCTGCAGCCATCGGTTTCCTGATCGCTGCTAAATCAATATACAGCTTCAGTGAGTCCTCAGGCGAAAATCAGCACAAGCGGTCTCAGTACGTCATCATCGGCACGCTCGTCAGCTTCGTGTAGCAGTAACGCTGTCATACCTCGTCCGCTGGGTGCTTCTACGCGTCGTCATGGGATAGATGAACTTCTCTCGTACGGAAACACCCGCGGATGCCTACCGAGAAAGCGCGGATGCTCGACGAGGGCCTCACAGAATATCTTCCACCGGTATGCCCCCTATGTTGGGAAGCGCGGCAACCGTGAGTTCGTCTCCCAAACGGTAGCGGACGCGTTCGGCGTAGCCATCCGCTTCGGGCTGGCGAAAGACATCGACAGCCTCACCGGACAGATCGACGAGCCAGTACTCTGGAATCCCCGCGGCGGCGTAGTGGTCGGCCTTCACCTGCCGGTCGTAGTCCACGGTGGTATCGGCGACCTCAATGACGAGGTAGATGTCCTCCGGACGCGGGTGCCGATCCTTTGGCATCTCCGGATCGTACAGCACGATGTCCGGCTTCGGCATGCCGTAGTCCCCCAGTCGAATCGGGCCTCGGACATGGACCGAGCCAGAGTCTCCTCTGATTTGTAGAGTCGCCGGGCGAGTAATTCGTGGAGATCATCAACACTATGCCCGTGTTGCGGATCGATCGGAGGCATGTCGATGAGGCGACCATCGAGAAGTTCGACGCGATCGTCCTCGCCAAGGATGCCGGCCTCCCCCATGGCGAAGTATTCCTCGACGGAGATGCGCCGCTCACGGAGGTGGATTTGGGCGACCGGAGACACAGCAATCGTCGGACGGGAGGCCGTCGTCGTGGCCACGACCAGGCGGGGAGACATCCGGAAGTAGCTGACGTGAAGAGGTTGAATGCCCGCCCCCTGGATCGGTTCGAGGAACGGAGACGAACGCTGACCTTTTTCGGAGGGAAGGATGCTCAAATCTCTTCCTTCGAATCTCTCATTGCTCAAGAGTGCACTCCCGCGGGATGACAACCCGCTAAATCAATGCCTCGTCGGATGAAAGCTCCCAGTAGTTCTTTTCTCCTCCCTGCTACGTTTACAGAAAAGACACATCCGCCGCGTTACCTCAGTGCAGTTGTCTGCGCCTAGTAACACTTGGAAGATGCCGACAACTTTACGTATGCTGACGACTTCTACGGCTCTCGCTACACCTACATTGCCCTTCGCGTTTTCGACTGCTTGCCGACGTCCACATGGAAACTGTCACGAGATCCCAGAACACGGCACGTCCTGACCGTCCGGCCCGTCGGCCGCCCAGGCGCGTAGCTCTCTTCGCCGGGGCCTACAATCACATCGCCGACGGCGTGTCCCTGACCCTCAACCGCCTCGTCGACTATCTCGAGCGGCAGGGCGTCACTGTGCGCATCTTCGCCCCGACGGTGGACGACCCAGCCATTGAAAACCATGCCGGCACGTTGATTCCCGTGCCCTCTGTGCCCCTTCCGGGCCGATCCGAATATCGCCTGTCCTTCGGGCTATCCCCGTCGGCCCGGCAGGCACTGGAGGCGTTTGAGCCGACGCTCTACCACATCGCCACGCCGGACCTGCTGGGGCGGCACGCACTGCGCTGCGCCAAGGCTACCGACACGCCGATCGTGGCCTCCTACCACACCCACTTCAGCTCGTACCTCAAGTACTACCATCTCGATCTGCTGGAGCGGCCTGTGTGGAGCTACCTGCGCTCGTTTTACAATCAGTGCGAGCAGATCTACGTCCCGACAGCCGCCATCGCCGAGGTTCTTCGCAGCCACGGCATCACCGACGGGCTGCGCCTTTGGCGGCGCGGCGTGGACACGAATCGGTTCTCGCCGACGCGCCGCTCCGACGCTTGGCGCCACGCTCACGGCATCGGCGACGATGAGGTGGTCGTCACGTTTGTGAGTCGACTCGTGCGGGAGAAGGGACTCGACGTGTACGCCGACGTCATCGAGCGGCTGGAGCGACAGAACGTGCCGCATCACAGCCTCGTCGTGGGCGACGGGCCCGCCCGCGAGGACCTGGAGGATCGCCTCCCGAACACCACCTTCACCGGCTTTCTGGAGGGCGACACGCTCGCGCGGGCCTACGCCTCATCCGATGTCTTCCTCTTCCCCAGCGACACGGAAACGTTCGGCAACGTGACCCTCGAAGCAATGGCGTCCGGGCTCCCCACAATCTGCGCCGACGCTGCCGGCAGCCGCGACCTCGTCAAGGACGGCATTACGGGCCGGCTCTGTCCGCCGGGAAATGTCGACGCATTTGCGGAGGCCGCGCGTACCCTCATCATAGACGCCTCGCTCCGCGATCGTATGGGCAACGCCGCCCACAAGCGGGCGCAGGACTTTACGTGGCCGGCCGTTCTCGGTCAAATGAACGGATACTACGACGAGGTGCTAGAACAGTCCGATACGAGGGACCCCCGATCTCTCGCCCCGGCCGGTGTGCCTGCGTAATCTCTCTCTCGGATCCCACGGCTCCCGGCCCGTGCGTCTCCTCTTCGTCTCTCACTCGCTCCCCCCCGACGGTCATCCCCTCGCAAACGTAGGGGGCATGCAACGGGTGGCCCTGAAGCTGCATGAGTCGCTTGAGGAAAAAGCCGCCCGCACCGACACTCTCGACTATGACGCCCTCCTGCTTCGCAGTGCCTGGCGAACGCTGCACGCGAAGGTGCCGTTTTTTCTCACCAAGGCGGGGTGGAAAATTGGCCGTGCCGCCCGCAACGACGCGGTGGACGTGGTTCTCTTCTCGTCGATGGTGACAGCCTCACTCGCGGTTCCACTGCAGGGTCTGCTCCGCCGACACGGCGTACAGACGGCCGCCATCGTCCACGGCCTGGACGTGACGACCCCCTTTCCACCCTACCAGTGGTTCGTGCCGAAGGTGTTCGACGCTCTCGACGCCGTGCTCCCCGTGAGCCGTGCCACCCGGCAGGCATGCCTCGACCGCGGCGCTGCCCCGGGCGCTCTGCGCGTCGTGCCCAACGGCGTCGATGTGGACCGCTTCCAGCCTCCTCGGGACCACGACACGGACCGGGCGGCCCTCGAACAGAGCACCGGCCTGCTGGCTCCGCCCCCTCCCCCCAAGGGCCTTCTGCTCTGCAGCGTGGGACGCCAGGTGGAGCGCAAGGGCACAGCCTGGTTCGTCGACCACGTGATGCCTCGGCTTCCTGAGGATGTGCACTACTGGATTGCGGGCGACGGACCGGAGTCGACCGCGATTCGGGAGGCCGTCGATCGGCACAACCTGTCGCCGCGGGTTCGCCATCTCGGCCGCGTCTCGAACGATACCCTCGCCCGTCTCTACCGAGGGGCCGACCTCTTCGTTATGCCGAACGTGCCGGTCGAGGACGACATGGAAGGGTTCGGCATCGTCCTTCTCGAAGCGGGACAGTGCGGCACCCCCGCCATCGCAGCTCGGCTTGAAGGGATCCAGGACGTCATTACCGAGGGCGTGAACGGCCACCTCGTCGCTCCCGAGGACCCGGATGCCTTCGCGAAGGCGATCGAGCAGTACCGAGGCCGCCCAGAGGTGCTGGAGGCCGCCGCCCGGCGAGCCCGCGAACACACGGAATCCACGTTCGGATGGTCGGCCGTAGCCGACACGTACCTGTCAGTGTTGCGCAGCCTGCACACTGAGGGCCACCCTCAGCCCGACGCCGTTGACACGTCGACGAGAGCATCGCTGTCCCCATGAGCCGCTGCCTCTACGGCCCCTCCACCAGAGCCCGCCTGCGGTGAAGCGGCCTGAACCGTCTGCCCTCGTCTCCTCTTCTCCAGGCTCCGTTCCCCACTCCCTTTCTTTTCGACTCCGACCGGCGAAGCGAGAGCGCCGTTCTCCCAGACGCTACCCTAAATCCGATTTCCGCGCCCTGTCCGGCACAATCCCCGAAGGCGAAGCGTATGGTAGATCTGTCTCACGCCTGCCCACTTCTGACGACATCGCCCAATGCCCACTCGTCTCACCCGCGAAATTGCCGAGCTGCGCAGCCGCCTTCTCGACATGGCCACGATTGTGGCCGAACAGTTCACCGACGCCGTCGAGGCCCTTCTCGACCATGACGTCGACCGGGCCGAGCGCGTGGTCGCCCGCGACCGCGAGGTCGACGCCCTCGAGCTGGAAGTGGACAAGTACTGCGAGCGCATCCTGGCCCGCCACCAGCCGGTGGCCACGGATCTCCGCACCCTCCTCACGGTCGAGAAGATCAACACCGACCTGGAGCGCATCGGGGACCACTGTTGCAACCTGGCCCGCAACGCCGAGCACGTGACCGAGGCGCCCGGCATCCTCGACGCGGTAAAGATCCGCGAGATGAGCCAGGCCGCACGACGCATGCTCGACGAGGCCAAGCAGGCCTTCCTGGACCAGGATTCGGAGCTGGCCCGCAGCATCCCGGACCTCGACGACGAGGTCGACCGCCTCCACCTCGAAAACTTCCAGGCCCTCGTCGACTACATCCAGAAGAACCCGGAGCACGCCGAAGTAGCTGCTCACCTCATAACGGCCAGCAAGGCCATTGAGCGCATCTCGGACCACTCCACGAACATCGCGAAAGGAGTCGTCTTTCTCATCGAAGGGGTCGACATCCGTCACGCCAGCGTGCAAGAGGAGATGGCTTCGCTCGGTGGCACGTCCCCCCTGCGTTCCTCCTCCAGTTAGTCGCCCCGCCACCGAAGCCGGGCCATGACGGGACGGTGATCTGAGATCGGCACCTCCACGTTGGGATCGGGAACGCGCGCCGCCACGACCTCCCACGCCGGCCCTGCCAGGATGTGATCGATGCGGACGAGGGGCCGATGAGCCGGGAAGGTCGCCTCTCGGCTGCCCACGCTCTGCAGTCCCTGCGCAATGTGACGATAGGCCCACTGATGGGGCGTGCTGTTGAAGTCTCCTGCCACGAGAACCGGATGCGTCTCCTGCTCAATGCGCCGACGAATCAGACGGGCCTGCTGGGCACGCCGCAGCG
>CAZBIB010000164.1:5506-7397 GCA_964491575.1 uncultured Salinivenus sp.
CGCGTACCCGAGAGAGTCCACCAGAAACACTTGGGGCGGCCAGGAGCGATCCTCGCGTCCGGGCGATAGCGAGCTCCCGGTCGTCACCCAGGACTCCTGAAAGGCCATCACGTCCGGTGCCTCTCGCTGGACAAATCGACCCAGTGCCCGCGCCGAGGCTTCCTGCTTCGCAAACGACATCGGGACGTTAAACGTCATCAGGCGAAGCGTCTCCCCCTGGGCCGCCGAGGCGCCTCCCACCGAAAGACGCGGTGCAAATCGAACAACGACGAGCCCAAGTAGCACTGCAGAAATCAAGACCCGCCCCCACCGTCGCCGGTACAGCCCCTGCCCAAGCAGCCCGAACCCAAGGAGCCCCACCGCCAGCCCCAGCGGCGGCAGTAGCACGGCGAAAAGATTGGTCCACCAGAACTGGGCGGGCGGGAGATACGGCGCCGCGTAGCCGATGAGAAAAGCACCAATCAAAAGCCCCGCCACTCCCCACCCGAGGGCCCCAAGAATGCGTCGGAGAACAGTCACAAACGTCCCTGCTGCGAAATGCCGAGATTACGATTCCGAAGTCTTCTCGGAACGGCCTCCAAACGGAATCGGGCCTCGCCGGATCGGTGATTTTTGCGTGCAGGCCTCCACTCGGAGACGACTTCGAGTCGGTCGCTCGTCCCCACCTCGCCGGATCACGCAGCTTTGAGGATCGGTGGTTCGGGGTCCGCCGACACGGGAGCAGGCGCGGTTCGCCGCTCGGCGGCGGCCTCAATTTCCCGGACGAACCGGGGATGCGCCCTGCGCACCCACTTTCGGAAGCGTGCTCCGCTCCCCGAACTGTGCGGCAGAGCGTCCTGCAGACGGTCGATGTCGAACTGAGTGCTACGGACGCCGGCTCCGGCCCGCACCGCATCGACCGCGTTGCAGAGCTGCTCGTAGTGGCCCTCCACCGGCACGACCTGCACGGGCGTTCCCAGGTACATCGCCTCCGCGATCGACTCGAAGCCGGCGGTGGAGACGAAGCCCCGGCAGCGGGCCATGAGCGACAGAAATTTTTCGTCGTCGAGCTGGTGGAACGTGAGCGTGTCGTCGTACGGCTCGACGGGCGCCGCGTCCGGGCGGTCCCAGAAGCAATGGAGCCGCACGGTCGGGTGCCGCTCGTGCCACCGGATCACCTTGTCGGCGTAGCCGCTGTTGAGGATGTAGATGAGAAAAAAAGGCTCGCTCTGCCCCTGAGACTGCCGGAATAGATCGGTCCGCAGGAGGGGAGGAAGCACAGACAGATTCTTCTGAGACGGATCGGGAAGAGGATAGAGCGAGAGGGCCAGGCGCCGCGTGGCGCCCCAGGCGGTGAGCTGGGCAAAGGCGCGGGCGGCCCATCGCTGCACTCTCCGTCCCGACGGAAACCGGTACGCGGGATGCAGAAACATGTACTGGTGTGCCACCGCCACAATTGGCACGGAGGGGCGGCGGCTCGCGGCATACAGGCCCACCAGAGGCTCGAAAAAATTCACCACCACGTCCGGCTCGTGGCGCTCGATGGCAGCGTCGAGAGTCTCGAGACCGCGCCAAAAGGTGGGCGTGCGCCCCGCCTCGCGAAGCAGCGTCGCCCAGGGCCGCACCGACCGGTCCGCCCCGTCCGAGACGAAGCTCGGGCTCTCGACATGGGTGACGGGACCGTCGAAGGCCTCCCGGAAAAAAGCGGGCACCGCCTGTCCCCGACTCTTGCCTACCACCACGCCCTCGACCCGATGATCCGCCTCGCGGAGCATGCGCCGCAAGGCCATGGCCTGCGTCAGGTGGCCGCGGCCTTCGCCCTGGACGACAAAGAGGCAACGGAGCGACATTTGGGCACGCGTGCAACGATAGAGAGTGCGTCTCGCCTAACGTATAAAACGCACGGTTGATC
>CAZBIB010000165.1:0-7351 GCA_964491575.1 uncultured Salinivenus sp.
GACCATGGTTTCCGGCGTCACGTTGACCACGCGCCCGCGAAAGATGTCCTTGATGTCGAGCACCTCCGAGCGAGTCTCGGACGTGTACTGCACCTTCAACAGGCACAACTCGCGCTCCACGTGCTCTGCATCGGTCAGGTCCGTCACGTCGTAGGTGTTCACGAGGTTGTCGAGCTGGCGCGTGATCTGTGCCACGATGCGGTCGTTGCCCACCGTAACGAGGGTGAGACGGGCGATGGAGGGGTCCTCGGTCTCGCCTACCGCGACGCTCTCCAGATTGAAGCCGCGGGCCGAAAAGAGATTCGTGACGCGGTTGAGCGCCCCGATCGTGTTTTCGAGCGTGACAGCGATAATGTGCCGGTGCTCCTGCTCGGTCTCGTCTTCTTCTTCGGGGAGGATCGGCTCGCCGAACTTTCGCTTCCGGCGGATCTGTTGGCGCGTGAGGGTGTCTTCAGACATCGGAATGGGGTAGTCTATTCGGAGCAGGGAAGCTCTCAAAGCGGGGAGTGAGGCGTGAAACGTGAACCGTGATGGCAGCGGAATCCACTGTTCTCACGCATCACGAATCACGTATCACTTTTCCGCCATCTTCTCCTTGTTAAACATCTCCGTGAGCATCTCATCGCTGGCGGCGCCGGCGGGCACCATGGGAAAGACCATTTCTTCCTTCGGCACCTGGAATTCCATGAGGACGGGCCGGTCGTCGACCTCCCAGGCCTCGTCGATCACGTCGCCGACCTCGTCGGGCGAGGTGGCGCGCAGGCCCACGCAGTGATGCGCCTCGGCGAGCTTCACGAAGTCGGGGTTCGTCGGCGTCAGGTCCGTGTGGCTGAAGCGATCTTCGTGGAAGAGCGACTGCCACTGCCGCACCATGCCAAGGTAGGTGTTGTTGAGGACGGCGATCTTGAGAGGCAGGCCGTGCCGGGCCGCCACGCTCAGTTCCTGCGCGTTCATTACGAAGCCGCCGTCTCCGCTCACGCAGACGACGTCCAGGTCACGTCCCTCGCGCATGCCGAAGGCCGCGCCCATCGCTGCGGGCAGGCCGAAGCCCATCGTGCCGAGGCCGCCGGAGCTAACGTGGGAGCGGGTGCGGCCAAACTTGTAATACTGGCAGACCCACATCTGATGCTGTCCCACGTCCGTCACCATTACTGCGTCGCCCTGCGTCTTCTCGTAGAGCTGCTCCACCACAGACTCAGGAGCAATCTGGCCGTCCTCGGGATCTTCGTACTGGTACGGGGGACACTCCTCGCGCCACGCGTTGATCTGGGCGAGCCAGTCGGACGTGTCCTTCGGTGTCACCTTCGGAAGGAGCTGTTGCAGAACCTCCTGCGCGTCGCCGACAAGGGCACAGTCGGCGTACACATTCTTCGAGATGCACGACGGGTCGATGTCGATGTGGATGATCTCGGCGTTGGGCGCCCACGCGTCCACGTCGCCCGTCACGCGGTCGTCGAACCGTGCCCCGCAGGCAATGATGAGGTCGGCGTTCTGGACGGCCATGTTGGTGTGGTAGAAGCCGTGCATGCCGAGCCATCCGAGTGCCAGATCGTCGGTCTCGGGGAAGGCGCCCAGGCCGTGCAAGGTGGTGGTCACCGGGATGTTGGCCTTGCGGGCGAGTTCGGTGAGGGCCTCCGGCGCGTCGGCATGAATGGTGCCCCCGCCCACGTAGAGCAGCGGCTTCTCGGCGTCCTCGATCATCGTGGCGGCCCGGTCCACCTGCGACGGTGCGGCCGCGCCAGGCACCGTGTAGCCGTCCAGGCCCGGCTCCTCTGGATATACGAACGGCGCCTCGTTCATTTGCACGTCCTTCGGAATGTCGACGACGACGGGCCCCGGCCGTCCCGTGCGGGCAATGTGGTAGGCCTTCTTGATCGTCGAGGCCAGGTTGTTCACATCCCGCACCAAGAAGTTGTGCTTCGTGATGCTGCGGGTGACACCGGTTGTGTCGGTCTCTTGGAAGCTGTCGTTGCCGATCAAGTGGGTGGGCACCTGGCCGGTGAAGACGACGATTGGCACCGAGTCCAGGTATGCGTCCGCGATGCCAGTCACGGTGTTCGTGGCGCCGGGACCGCTGGTGACGAGCACCGTGCCGACGCGCCCCGTGGCCTTCGCGTAGCCCTCTGCGGCGTGCGTGCCGCCCTGCTCGTGCCGAACGAGCACGTGGTCGTAGGACGGCTGGATGCGCTCCATCGCGTCGTAAATCTTGATGACGGCGCCACCCGGATGTCCGAAGACGCGGTCTACGCCCTCTTCTTCAAGGGCCCGGACGAAAATCTCCGAGCCTTTAAGGGTAGGGGCGTCGTGTGCACCGTTTGCGGTCGGCGTCGCCGAGTCGGGAGATTGCAGGGTGTCAGTGGGCATCGGTGATCTTATTCGGCCTGGTGTAGGGAGAACGCTGCGGGAGAGGACGGACGCACGCCGGACGGGACTGGGGCGCCCAACGAAACCACCAATGCCGTGCGGGCCGCCGAAATACAGGACGGACACACGCGGGGCCTACAGAGCGAAACAAAATCAGAAACGATGACGCTGGACGAAGGCTCAGGCATCGGTGGGTGGGCGAGGGGGCCAATCCCCTCGGCGTCGCACGATACCTGGTGTCATCGTTGGGAAGGGATTGGCCGCCGGTTGTCAGTCCGCAAGAATCGCAATAAGGAGGACGAGCGCCGAAATCCGAAGCACGCGCGGCACTCGTACGGCAATCCCTTCAACTGCGATCGAACGACCCGCCGAGGGCTGGACCTCCCAGGTAGGAAGCCGAGCGGAGTCGGATGCCGAAATGGTGAGGAGGGAGGACATCTGCATCGTAGGGCAGGTCGTCCGTTGAAGGGTACTCCCAATTAGGCGGACGTGATTTTCCCTGTCAAGTGTGAGGCCAAAAAGGGAGAATTGATCGACAGAAAAAGAGATCCTCTGAAACGAAGCGCTTCCAGCATAGAGAAAGTGGGAGAGAGTCAGTAAATGGGACTAATATTTGCTGAAAGGAGCCTCTTTTGGGCCAAGAATTTTCGCAAGAGAAGCGTGAATATAGTTACAATTCATGATAACATCATGATTTGGAGGAATTTGGCCCGGGAGATTGGGGGCGAGTTCCGGTCGTGGCGGATTCAATCCGTCATCTCCCCAGGGTGGTGCTGTTTGTCATCGCCGGGACGCTTCGGAGGATTCGAGTCGCCCTTTTAGATTTTGCAGGAGCGCGTGGACCTCGCGTTTATTGTAGTGCCGGACGAGGGGGCGAGCCAGGGGTCGGAGAAGACGCGGGCCGGGGCTCCGATGCGTCGCCGCGTACGTGAAACGGCAGCCCGACTCGGAGGGCTCAAAATACCATCGGATGGTGCCCTGCAGATCTCCCTGCATCGACCACACGATGCGCTCGTTGGACACATAATCGGTCGCACGGACCTCTCCGGAGAAGGACAGTCCGAGGATTCGATAGACGTAGCGGGCCCGTGAGCCCCCGTTTGGGAGGTGTTCAATGAAGGTAGACTGGGAGAGGGTCGGTGTGATTTCGGCATGGTGGGCGGGGGTGTTCATGAACGCGAACACGCGGTCCACCGGGGCGGCGATGTCGATGTGCTCGCGAACCGTCACCATGGCAGGCGCCCGGCCGGAGGGGAGGAGGGATTAGCGACGGAACCGGATGTCCTGCACGCGACGGGCGATGGAGACGACGAAGCCCAGCGTGAGTATGATAATCCCAATCCAGAGGACACTGATGAGGGGCTTCGTGTAGGCCTGAACCACCACCCAGTTTTCGGGCATCACATCGACCCCTTCTACGGCGAACGTCGCCTTGCCGGTGTTCGCGTCCATCTCGGTAAAGGCCATGCGGAGGTCCCAGTCCGCGATCCGGTTCTCGACGTACTGCTGGGAGTTGTCGTTCATCACGAGGTAGATGGGCATCAGGGATCGGGTCTCCTGGGTCTCCAGATTCGTGATGTCGAGGCGGGCGCCGACGGCCATCTGGGCATTGTCGGGCACGCGCTTGTCCGAGGCGGTGGTCTCCATGGCCCCGCCCGGTCCCTTCAACACCTCGAAGCCGTGGAACGCCACCGCGTACTCCTGTCCGCCGAGCAGGGTTGAGTCGCCTTCTGCCAGCTGAAACTCACCGCCCGGCGGCCCCTTCTTCTGTCCAATCCCCGTCGCCTCCTTCGGCGTCACGGCCACGAAGAGGTCCTTTTCGATGAACGCCTTGACGGCCGGATGCTTGAACCACTGGTCGTTGCTGCCCTGGTACGCCACCGGCTTCAGGGTGTAGCTTCGGCCCTTCGGATCGCGCACGTCGAGGATGTACTGCCCGCGGCCCCGATCGGTGGTCGTCTTGCTCCGGTAGGTGATCCGGTACCCATTCACGATTCGCGTTTGCCCCTTCGCCACTACAAAGTTTTCGCGCGGCATCTGGTCCTCGTTGGCCGAGTAGGGTTCCCCCAGGCGGGGAAGGGCACGGTCGAAGCCGCTGGACGCGATGATGCCCAGGATGATGAGGGCGAAGCCCACGTGCGACAGCGCGCCGCCGGCCATGCGCGGGTTGCCTCGGAGGATGCGCCAGAGCACGAGCCCGTTGCCGAACAGCGAGAAGAAGCCTACGAAGAGCAGCAGAAGCATCTGGATGGCCTGCCCGTACGCCGCCCAGAAGTTCGCAAGGCCGCCGAGCAGGCTGGCCGAGGCCGTCTGCGTCGCCCCGCCGCTGCCCGCCGGAATGATGAGGGCCTGCTCCGCGAACGGGGTAAAGATCAGCACTGCAATCGTGCTCGCGGTGGCCAGGGCGATGGGCTTGAGGAGGACCTGGTTCACCGTCGCCACGTCCATCTTCTTCCACCAGAAGAGCTGGCCGAGCCCGGCGAGAAAGACGAAGCCGAGGGCCAGCGGGAGCGTCCACTGGTTGTAGAACGACTTGGGAACGGCCGAGGGATTGTCGCGGAAGATTTCTCCGAAAATGGGGGCGCTTGTGCCCAGGATGATGACGGCGGCCGTGGCAGAGAGCAGCACGGCGCCACAGAGAATCATGAACTCGCGCGAGAGGGCGCGCGGCTCCTTGTCGGGCACCGGGAGTTCGTTGAATCGAGCGGCAAACAGGCCGATGCCCAGAGTGCCCAGGACGACGATCCAGAGGAGAAGCTGGTTGTAGAGGCCCAGGCTCACGAACGAGTGGACCGACACGTCGCCTAAGATGCCACTGCGGGTGAGGAACGTGGAGTAGATGACGAACAGGTACGCGGCGATGGAGAGAAGGAGGGACGCCTTCTGACTCGATCCGCTCTTCTTCTGCACGAGCATCGTGTGGAAGGCCGCCACGCCCAGGAGCCACGGAACGAGCGACGAGTTTTCGACCGGGTCCCAGGCCCAGTAGCCGCCGAACGAGAGCGTAACGTACGCCCAGTAGCCGCCCATCGCGATGGCCACGCCCAGGGCCGTCACAGCGAACAGGGTCCACGGCAGGGCCGGCCGCACCCACTGTGTGTAGCGCTTCTTCCAGAGCGCCGCGATGGCGAACGCGAAGGGCACCACCATCGCCGAGAAGCCGAGAAAGAGCACCGGCGGATGGATCGTCATCCAGGGATTCTGGAGCAGGTCGTTCAGCCCCTGCCCGTCCGCCGGCACAAAGCCAGGATTCTGTTGGAAGATGGGCGCGTCGGTAAACTTCTCCGGGAGTGTCATGAACGGCGACGAGCCGATCTCAACCGGCCCGAACTGCAGTCCCACGACCATTGACAGTAGGAACAGCTGACAGAGGCCCACGACGGCCATTACCGGGGTCTCGTACTCCCGCTGGACGTAGGCGATAAGCAAGCCCCCTACGCCGCACATCATGAGGATCCAGAAGAGGAACGAGCCCTCTTGCCCCGCCCAGAACGTGGAGAACAGGAAGTGCAGCGGAAGGTCGTTGGAGGACTGCGTGTAGACGTACGCGTACTGGTACTGGTGCGTGAGAAGCAGGTACCAGAGCACGCCGGAGGCGGCGCCCACCGCGGTGCTCATCGCGCCCCACGTGAGGCGGCCCATTCGTTTCCAGGTGTTTGCGGTGCTGGAGCCTTCGTCGGCCCGGGTGGACCGAAAGAAGGCGAAGGCCGACAGGCCGCACGTGACGAACGCGACGAGGAGGAGGAATTCACCGATTGTGCCGAGCATATGGAGCTACCGGAAAGCCGGAGTAGACCGCGCGTCAATTGAAATTACAGGACGGGGGGCAGTTCCTTCGTTAACCTCGGATGAGATGCCGTTCCACGTTGATACGCGAAACGTTTCAACAAAAACGCGTCCCCGAGGCCGCCCGGATGATTTTCCGGGAACCGTGCACCGTCTGCGATGGGGACAGAAGGGCCATCTCAACCCGTGGAACCTTGAGCGTGCGATCGCTTTCCGACTGGAACGAGTCTCTTTCCCTCGCTGCTTGCTTCAGCTTCATGAGGATACGCACCGTCACAGTGCGAAGGACGGACCTCGGCGGGAGCAGTCTTCTTCTCCTTGGCCTGTTGCTCATCGGCTGTACCACCACCCAGCACGTGGGGGAGCGAGGACTCCCGCAGAGACAGGGAACGGCCAGCTACTACGCGGAGAAGTTTGTGGGACGGACCACGGCCAATGGAGAGATCTTCCGTCAAGAGGCCCTCACCGCTGCCCATCGCAGCCTTCCATTCGGGACTCGCGTTCGCGTGACTCGAATGGATCACGCTGAAAAGTCCTCGGTGGTCGTGCGGATTAACGATCGGGGTCCGTTCAAACGCGGGCGCATCATCGACCTGTCGAAAAAAGCCGCCCGGCGCTTGCAGATGATTCAGGATGGAGTCGCAGAGGTGAGGTTGGAGGTCGTGTCGTACCCGGCGGGAGTAGAGCCCGTCGCATCAGATTCGTCAGGGGCGGATTCGTCAGGATCGGGCGCGCCGAACGTGTCGTGGTAGAGGCGCCTCCCGGCAGAGGGGGAAAAAAGAAAAAGGAGGTCGGGCCCGAATGCTTTCGGCCCTGACCTCCTCCATACCGATCAAAATACCGACTCGTGAAAACGCCTAAACGCCCCGGCGCATGTCCTCATGCATCGGTGGATCTAACTACGGCTTCTCCGTGGCCACGAAATCGGCGCGCTCGCCCGAGGGGGTGCTCACCACGTCCGTCACCTCCACCGAGAAGCTCTTTTCGCGCTCCCGACTCCGGTCGTAGAGGATGCCCTCAAACGTCGCTTCGTCCTCCTCGTCGGCAAGGACCTCAATTTCCTCTTCGTTCTCGCCGAAGAACACGCCTTTGTAGGCCTTGCCGTACACCGTTTTTTCGGAGTAGGCGAACCCCTCTCCTTCCATATCGTTAAGCGTTGCGTCGTGTAGATCGTACAGACTCATGGTCGAACAGAAGATTG
>CAZBIB010000166.1:0-5740 GCA_964491575.1 uncultured Salinivenus sp.
TGACCGAAGGGGTGACCGAAGGGCCCTCGGACAATTCTTGCACAGAGTACTGGTAAATACTAATGGTCGAAAGGCCAAAAGCCCCTTCCGCCCAAGCTCTCCTCAACTGAGAGGGTCAAGTTGGTTGGGAGCCAGGATCTACTCGGCTGAGGTAGAGCTCCGTTTCAAAATCCAGAGCCCCCTTTAGGTTTTGATACGATCGGTTCCGATACTGGTATTGAAACCAATCACCCCGCCTTCAGCACCTGCAAATAGAGGTGCCGAACTTTGATTCTATCCGTCTCAAAGTGGAGTCGAAGGTAGGCGCGTTTAACCCTTGCGAGTCACCTGCGCTCTCGCAGGCCGTTTCCTACCCTCGCTCACCCGAACCGCCTCGAAGATGGCCGTTTTTCTGCGCGGCCCGTTACCAAAGCGTAGCCGAAAGCGGTTCCACCGGCTGGCTGCGTCAAATCTCTGCGTAGGAAGCGTTTACGTGAACCACGGTTAAAAATCCCGGCCCAGGGTTGGGATTGAAGCCTGCGAGGACCAGCGGAGCCTCCGAGGCTCCCGAGTAGGCTTCCTCAACCAACCATCGGTAGATGATGATCGTTCTACGTAGGGTATTTGAGCGACTTATGGCCTTCCTAGAATCGGGGGCCGGTGCCGTCGCGCCCATGACCGGGTACGCGTTTACTCGCGGCTACTGCCCCCACTGTGAGGGGAAAACCGGGTGGCAAGCGAGAGTTCTCGATGAGATGTACATGTGCGTGCAGTGCCACCGAGACCCGACACTTTCACCCACTCATTACGAGGCTGCTCGCCGAGAGGTGGAGGCTCAGGGCTCTGAGCTAGAGCGCGCCGACGAGCCTGTCGCCGAGCCTTCGGGTCGCGAAGAGGCCGGGCGGGAGGTTGTCCCGGCGTAGGTGTTCGGCGCGGAAGCACTCGCTACCAACTACCAAAGGCGCCCGTCTCTCCTGCCTGTCGGCCTGGAGGGGCGGGCGTTTTCTTTTTTAGGTCAGAGGTACGGTTCCATCCTCCCGGATGGCAAAACTGGTGTGGTCCTCGGCTGCTACAGGAAGGGCATTCTCTACCTCATCCATATACTCCAGCAGGTGGTCGGGAGTGATCGGATGGATGTCGATCAGAATTACTCCAATCTCTCGCGGCCGGACGTTTTGCTGGTACACGAGACTGGTGTCCAGCGTAACGAGAACTGAGAACATGCTTTCGGCCGCGGTGAGGAGTTGGTCGTCGTCGTATTCAGCCCAACCTCGGTAGTGAGCCGTTTCGACGTCGCAGGTGTCTGGGAAGTGAGAGCGCAGCTCGTGTGGGACGTCGTGGTCGAGCAGGACCCTCATGCAGGCACCTCGCGCCCCCTCTCGTGTCCATCCGCGAACTTCTGCCGGTACACCTCCCGGACGAGGTCGGGATCGATATCATACTGCTCGATGAAGTCCTCGACCGTGTACCCGTGCTCCAGGTACTGGGCAAGAAAAGAGATGGGAATCCTCGTCCCCCTGAACACGGGGTCTCCGCCATGCTTGCCTGGCGTCACCTCAATGGGATCGCTCTTCGCATCGGGCATGGCAATTTCAGTAGGTGAAGGTCGTAGAGGAGGAGTGTGTGCGACGCACACGCTGTGACTGGAAACTACACGACCACCGGGTAGGCTGTTTCACGTTTTGAAAGTTTCGGCCTGCTACGGCGCTGAAGGCCAATTCGGTGGCCGTCTGAAACCGGACTAATCAACCTGTCCCCTTGCCGGCCGCAACGAGTCGGCTCTCACAGCCCCCGGTGGGGCCGAAACGACTGCCCACGGCCCGCCGGATGGGGGTAGGTACCCTATCGTGGATGGAGCCCCGAAAGTGGAGTGCGGCCATAAGGCCGGAAAACCGAGACGTACCGTTGAGAGGAAGCAAAGCTTCCTCCAACGGCTTCTTCAAGAGGGACCATGCACAGGGGGATGGTTTTTACGGCCGGCCGCCATCGCGCGTCGGATCGCCTGGCGGACCGGTGTCGTCGGGCGGGCCTGTGCCCGGCTGCTTTCCTGGACCCGGCGCGTTTCCGGGAGGGCGGGTGCCCGCGGGCGGTCCCCCGCCGGGAAGGGCTCCCTGGAAGAGGTTCTGTAGCACCGTGGCGGCGGGGGTGCCTTTGGCAATGGCGTGAACGGCCCCCTGCGCCAGTACGTCCACGGGCCGCTTGCTCTTCTGATGCGCGCTCTTTAGCGCCGACGGCAGCTGGCGAAGCGACTCCGGGCTGTACCCGGAGCCCAGTGCTGAGGTCAAAAGTTGTCTTGCGGTTTCTAGAGATGTCCCGTTTCCCGGCAAGTCGGGCAGCACGCCCACAGCCGTGGCTACTTGATCGAGCGACACCGGGCGGCGTTCGATTCCATTCGGAAGACCATTTAGGAAGGCCTTAATGTCTTTTGTGGGAACGTCCTGCTGCTGGGCCTCCGTGGCGGCGGTCACCAGTTGGGCGTGGGCCTTCTTCTGTGTCTTTCCAGGAGGCGCCTCCGAGGTCCCGAGGAGAGTTTGCACGTCGGATCGCTGGGTCCACTGATTCACGAGCCGCCCCGCCTGTTTGGTGTGGATGCGGTACTGCTGGAGCACCGGTTGCATGCGAGCGGGGGGCACCCGCTTGGCGAGCCCCTCGAGCGTTTTCGAAAGGAGAGGACCGGCCGGGAGATCTTGCTTAGCAAGCACGGCGGCCGGGCGGAGAAGCGATGCCGTGGCCTCCGAGCTCAGGCCGGCCCGCCTGGCCCGCTTGGCAACCATCTTCATCTGCTCAGTATTGACTCCGGCCTTGCGGCCCCGTTCGAGAAGGGCCTCTACATCAGCGTCCTGGCCAACCGCAACGTGCGATCCGGCCGTTCCAAGGGCAAGGAGCACGAGGGTTGCCCCGAGCCAGGACCATTGGACCTGGAGCATCCGCATGGAGAACTGTGACCAAATCATGGGACTATTGGACTGTACACGCGCCATTTGTGCCGCCGAACGCGTCGGCGGCGGTTTGTGCGTAGGAGGGGAGCTCGAGCCATCGGCGCCTGGAGCCGTCAACGATGCGAATGCGGTACGCGTACTCGCCGGGCTCTAGCGAAAGCGTTGTCGTCCAGGTATCACCGTCAGACTGGGTCATGGGGACACCGGGAAGGGACCAGCCGTTGAAGTCGCCGGTCACGTGCGGCGTCCCGGAGCCGTCGTAGGGAACCCGCACGCGAATGCCGTCCTCGACTGCAGTGCAGACGCGTCGCCGCGGGGGCGAGGGAGACGTGCCCCCAAGCACGCGCTGTGCCTGGAGACGAAGGCCCACAGACACGTGCACGTCCGTGCCGGTGCCGTCGGTGCGAGCGAGACGGGTTGCCGACACCTGCGTCTGCGCAAAGAGTGTCGCCGCCGAGTAGACGTGCCACTCTGCCTTGAGGCCGGCGCGGCCGATGCGGTCCTGGCCGGTCGACGAGGCCGTTGCGTACTGAGTTTGTTCGACGGCCGCCTCGGCCTCGATGGACCACTGGTTTGTGGGCCAGTACGTGCCTCGCGCCGACGCTCCCGTGCCCCCAAACTGCACGTCGGCGGCGCTCGTCGCACCGTTGCTCCAGTACAATCGGCTCTCCGCATGCAGCCGGTCGGTCAGCCACGCGTCGCCGTTCAGAGCCACAATCGCACTGGTCTGATGGGTCGTGCTCTCCAGAGTTGGAGACAAGTAGCGCCTCGTGGCACCGCCCCGTAGCGTGAGAGTTGAGTTTGAGGTGGGGGCCCACTCCACAGAGGGGAGTGCCCACCAGCTGTCCCGCGAGGAGACAAAGCGGTACCGCGCCCCACCCCCAAGGCCACCCACAGTCCACGAAGGGGACAGTCGGTACCGGTAGCGGGCGTAGCCCTGAGCAAATTGTGGCGCGTTGGGGCGCTGCGGATACAGGCGCGTTCGGGCCGTCACGTCGAGGCGGCTCCGCCGCGCATCAAGCGCGAGTCCCACTTGCGGCATGAGGGCCGCGAATGTTGGGTCGGAGGGAACGTTCCAGGAGCGAAGCACGGGATCGAGGTACGTGTTGGTTTGATGGCCTCCAGTAAGGGTAAGGGCTGCGGTGCCGGCCCACTGCTGGGCTGCCGTGGCATCCGGGAGGATGCCGGCAAGAAGCAACAGTCCGAAAACGAGCCGCCACATGGGTCGAATAGACTGGTCAGTAAGGGGCGGTCCCGATAGGACTAGAGCTTCAGGACCGCATTTTTGGCGCCAAATCCGTCGTCCTCCTTCACCGAGGCGAGTGGGTCGGTCACCCACTTCTCGCCATCGATCACGAACTGGTACTCATGCTCACCACGCGAAACCGGAACCAGGCCGGTCCAGACGGTCTTGCCATTCACCGTGTGGGGCGAGAGTGGGATGGGTTGCCACTGGTTGAAGTCGCCCGCTACAGCGACCGAGTCGGCATCGTCGTCCGTGTAGACGAACCGTGTCCACACCGTCTGCGACTGCTGATTCGACGACACAGCGGCCGTCTGCGTTGGGAGGCTCGTCCGTTCCTGGTTCGAGGCAACGGGCGCCGGGTCGGACGGGACCAAAGGCCAGGCGACCCACGCCACCGCAACCATGAGGGCAAGAGTCGCTAGCGCGTGGACAGGACGCACTGGAATAGTGACGAGCGGTCGCGAAGCCGCCTCCCACCATTCGTGGAGACGCGTCTGAAGCGAGGGTTCCGGGGCCCCCATCTCTTCGATCTGCTCCATCGTGTTCGTCGCAAACTCGGACGAGGGCTCCGGCGCCCGCGAGGCGGCGAGGCCCTGCGCCATCTGGAGCTCAAACTGAAGCAAGGAGCGCGCCTCCGGGTCATCGGCAATGCGGTGCAGGGCCTCCCGCACCTCGCCCTCAGGCAGGTCTCCGTCGATAAAGCGGCGGACGGTCGCGTCAGGGTCATGCAGGCTCATGGTAGGGCTCCAACAGGGTTCGGAGTTTCTTGCGAGCGCGGTGCACGCGAACCTTCAGGGCGCTCACCGACACGTCGAGTCGCTTCGACATGGCCTTGTACGTGAGCCCGTCCCGATATTTCAGCAGGAACGGCGTGGCGTAGGTCGGCGACAACTCGTCCAGGGCCTCCCACAGACGCGCCCCATGCTCCTCGGCGGCGAGTTGGTCGTCCTGCCTCGCCGTCTTGTCGTCCGTCACGATTCGGTCCTCCCGTCCGGCATGGCTGAACGGATACGTATCGCGCCGCACGTTTTTGGCGTAATCGCGGCATTGGTTGAGGGCAAGGCCGTAGAGCCAAGACGCAAACTGACCGGGATCCCGAAGATCCTCGATTCGGCGGTAGGCCTTGAGGAAGATGTCCTGCGCTAGGTCTTCGGCCTCCTCGGGCTGGTCGGCGTACTGGCGTGTGAGGTCGAACACCATGCCCTCATACCGTTTTACGAGCACCTCGAAGGCGTCCCGGTCTCCGTTCTGCACGCGCCGGGCGTACGTGCCGTCGGACCCGTCGTGCGGCATACAGCGAATAAATCAGGCGACGAAACAGAAGGCTAAGACCGATCGAGCACCGTCGTCGATCGTGCGGCCCATAAGGTGGCAGAATTCGTGCCATGTCCAGCATAGTTGGCAATTTTCCGCCTGATCTTTCGCGGTGCTGTGTCGCTCAATTCAGCGTCGCAGACCGAGGCATCGGGGGAGGCTCCCTCGGGCGGCCTGTCGGCTGTCGACGACCGCCCGAGGGAGCGGTAGGCCCCGAGGGACAGCAAGGTCAAGGCGCTAGCTTCCGGCGTTGCTGACGTTG
>CAZBIB010000166.1:5840-7326 GCA_964491575.1 uncultured Salinivenus sp.
AAGTTGCCCTGTGAGCTTCCCTTCAGAGACTCCTGCACGTCCCAGTTAAGCGTCACCTCAGCCCGATCGTCGGCGGACTCGATCGCGAAGGGGTCGAAGTTGACCTTCAGCCCCGTCTGCTGGCCGCTCGCAATCATCACGTCCTCTTGCGTGCCGTCGTCGAAGGTCACGCTCGCCTGTTGGTTGGTGATCAGGCGGATCTGGCTGTATTCGCCGGATGGAATTTCGATCTCGGCCAGGGTCGTGTCGAGCCCCGTTTGCAGGTCGATGAGGTTCACCTCGAAGTTTTCCTTGCGCAAAACGGAGATTCCCGTGTCGGTAGAATCTCCATCGCTGGTGTCCTCGGCGGGCACGATCGAAACCTCGGTAATCGTGACCGTTGCCTCCGTAACGTTGGCCTCGGCGCTCGACATCGTGGCGAGGGTGGTCAAGCTTTTGCTCGTCGGCGCGTCGCTCATGCTCAGTTCTAGGGTTCCGCTGCCCGCGCTCATCGAGCCAGTAGAGTCACAGCCGGTGGCAAACAGAAGACCGAAGGCGACGACGGCAGGGAATAGAATCGAGGATAGGTATCTCATGGTGGGAAATACGTCTATTGTGATCGAGAGTGCTCAAATTGCAGAGGTCAACAACGGCCCGACCTCCGGGATGCCGTTTGCGGCTCGGACCGGTGCTCCCGAACGGCTTTGCCGAATGGGGCGCCGCTGGCAAAATCCGGACAGTGGACGAGCGAAGACGTGAAGGGTTACAGGAGATCCTCTTGAAGTGCTCGTGTACTTTCTGAAGGGAGCCACAACTTCGATCCTGGAAAATCCATGCTTCCCACGACGACGCCCTTATCCTCGTGGTGGTCGAGTATTTTGTGCCAGGTGACCAAAGCAAACGAACTCCAAACCTCTTTGACGACGAAAACCGCCTGTAAAACCTGTAAGTGACCGAAGGGAAAGCTTTCGCTTTGAGTCGACGACATGCTTTCCTGAGCCCCCACCTATGTGCATTGAGGCAATCTGGCGCGGACGTTTCACCACACGAGCCGAAGCACCGGCTAGGCCTCACCGGTGCCTGAAACCTACCTATTTCTCCCAAAGTCTAAATTCATTGCTCACAGGGTGACTGTGAGATCCCCGTGTCGGGTGTCCCTGTCTAAAGACGAGCCCGGCACGGGGCTTTTTCTTTTGGAAGTCTCTTCCTTTGAGAACTTCTTTCTCCTTTTGAGATCAGAATGCGAAGTTGGTTGTCCAGGGCAATTGCACGTTAAAATTCATGGGGCCGAGACGACTGATGCATCCCGCTTTAAACGGCGCAGATGCAGTTTCGAGGTGAGGGGCCTGGGCCCCTCGAACGGCCGCTACTGGCCTGCTTGGGTTGTGGCCTGCTCGGATTGTGAGTGCGACAGGCCTGCGGCCGGCTATTCGGAGGCGGTGCCGCCTGGGCCCTCCTCGGGCGTTTCATCGGTCTCGGTGACCTCGTTCCAAAGCGGGGTCCCTCG
>CAZBIB010000167.1:0-7300 GCA_964491575.1 uncultured Salinivenus sp.
ACTATGATCGCTTTGCGGGGGAATCGGAGGAGTTGGTGATCTCATAGTCGTGGTACCGAACCCGACGCGCTCTATTCGAGCAGCGTGATTTCGATGGGTCAATCTGACCCCCAGATTCGTTCGAAGGAGCTGGAAATGTAGTCCTCGACCTGCTCGTCCCCGCCCAAGAGTCAGACGCCCCCCCTTCCGGCGCGATTGCGATCTGAAATGTCAGAAACGGGCAGCACTTTCGCTCCCGACTGATGAAATCCAGGGCTTGCTCGGCAAAGCGCGTCCCGCCGAAGAATCCACCGTATCCGAGGTGGCTGTCCGCGGAGAACGCCATTAGAACGGCTGGTGCTATTGGGCTTTGGCACAAAAAAGGGACCGAAATGGAGCTACCACGGGGGAGCACTTCAAGCGGGGAGTTCTCTGGGAGTTCACACTAATTGTTTCCGGCCTCTCCCGCTCCGTTTCTACTCTTAAATAAGGTGAACATGCGCAGGATATCCTTGCCAGGCAGTTCGTGCCTTGCAGTCCACTGCGCGCCGCGGCTTAGGAACTATCCCAAAACACCTCTGGGACTCCGAGCGGCTGCATTCCCGTGTTGCAGCGTTCCGCTGTATCGCGGTATCGCGCGGATACGGCTGCTTCGCGCGCTTGCGACACGAAAATTCGCTCGCTCTCGCCTTTCCATTGGGTTCTGAGATAGTTCCTTAGCATTTCCGTTGCGGGTTGTCTTGGGGTCAGATCAGTTTTTGGCTCCTCGTTTTTGGGCGGGAGCATTTAGCAGGTCCCTCTCACGTCCCCCTGTTGGATTTTTGTCCTCAGTTTCCACTATGGAGGCTCTTTTTTCGGCGGCTGTGCAGGATCTATGGATGGGGGGCGGTGTGGCTCTCCTTGCCGCCCTGGGACTGACGCCCCTCGTCATTCGTCTCGCCCGGGCTCGCGGATGGGTGGATTATCCCTCAGACGATCGCTGGCACGACCGTCCGGTGGCCCTCATGGGGGGCATTGCCCTCGCTGGGGCAGTTGCCCTGGGTGTGGTGGTGGGCCGAGGACCAGTCCTGCAGGCGTGGCCCGTGCTGGCAGGGGCGGGGCTCATGTTTGTCGTCGGCATCCTCGACGACCGCTGGGGTCTTCGGCCGGACGCCAAAGTACTTGCGCAGGTGCTTGCGACCGTTCTGCTCCTCTACGCCGGGTATGCGTTCTGGCGCGGTGGCCCCGCTTGGGTGTCGATGCCGCTCACGTTCCTGTGGGTCATTGGCGTGACCAATGCATTTAATCTAATCGACGGGATCGATGGGTTGGCAGCCGGCGTGGCGGCAGTGGCCGCCGGGGCGTTTGTGCTCATTGGGGTGGTGCTGGGACAGGGAGAGCTTGCGGTCATGATGGCGGCCGTCATGGGGGCGGCCCTTGGCTTTCTTGCGTACAACGCCCCTCCGGCCCGCGTCTTTATGGGCGATTGCGGAAGTCTCTTTCTGGGGTACCTGCTGGCCGCGGGGGCCTTGGGGGTGCAGGGCGGCGGGGAGCCCCTCGTCGGCACGCTCGTGCCGATTGCTGTGCTGGCGGTGCCCATCTTCGACACGACGTTTGTCACCGTCACGCGACTTCTGCGCGGGGCGTCGGTTGCCCGCGGCGGCACGGACCACGTGCACCATCGGCTCGTCCAGCTCGGCCTTTCGGAGCGACGAGCCGTTTTGACGCTGTGCGGCGCGAGTGCGCTGTGCGGCGCCGCGGCGGTGGCGGCGCTGTGGATGCGCCCACGGTTGACCCTCGCGGTCGCAAGCTTGTGTCTGGTCGCCGCCGTGGTCGTGGGGGGCTATCTCGCAACGACGGGTCGCTACGCGTTGCTCGAGGAATCGGTGGCGTTGCCCCGCATCACGCAGCGGGCGGGAGCCTTTATGCGAACGTTCGTGGGCGGAAGCGCCTGGAAGTCGGTGGTCGGGATGGTGGCAGACTTGATGGTGGTTGGGGCCGCCTTCGTCGTAGCTGTCCACCTGCGATACGGGGGGGCGCCCGCGCCGGATTGGACGGCCCTGATGCCCAATGTGCTCCCCGGAGTGATTGGGGGAAAGCTGCTCGTGTTGTACGCCTTCAGGTTGTACGAGGGCATCTGGCGGCATGCCGGCACGCCCGAGGTGGTGCGTCTCGGCGTAGGGTCCGCCGCAGCGTCGCTCCTCGTGGGCGGGGGGCTCGTGCTTGCCACGGGAATCGGCATCGGAGCGCTGCTTCCGGTCCTCATCATCGACTGGGCCGCCGCGACCATGGGAATTGGGAGCACGCGGTTTGCCTTTCGGGCCCTCCGCCAGTACAGGGCCGCGCACCGCCTGGAAGGACGACGGGTCCTCCTCTACGGCAGCGACGCCGACGCGATGCTGGTGCTGCGCCACCTCCGGCACCGTCCCGAACTCGACCGGTCGGTCCTGGGGCTCCTCGACGACGACCCGGATCGCCACGGCTACCGGGTCCAGGGCGTTGAGGTGTTGGGTGGCCTCAAGGATCTGCCGCGCCTCTGCTTGGCCCGCGACATTGAGGAAGTCATCATTCCCGCGCTCTCCCCCCCGGAGGCTGAGCGTCATCGAATTCAAGAGCAGTGTGCGGAGGCCGGGGTGGACTGCCGGTACTTTTCCGTGTCGCTCCGGCCCGCCTCGGAGACGGACCCGCTCAGCGTCGACCCGAGGCCGGGCAATGGAACGTCCGAAGATCCGCATCTCTCCCCTCCTGAAAGAACATCTCCGGGTGAAACGAATTGAGGGGCGCTGTTCCCAACGCAGCCACGACGGCCGTCGTGGACGGCGACCAATGGAGGGCTACCGGTGTCGAACGGGCCAGGCGTCGGCCGGGAGCTTCGGCCCGTACTGGACAAGGGCCCGCCGAACGGCCAGCGAGTCGAAGGTTCCCACGAGCACGTGATACAGGGTCGTGTCTCCTGCGGACGCGGGGCGCACGTGGACGGAGAGAGGCGTCGTTGCGAAACGGACTTGGTACCTCTCCAGGAGGGACCGGGCGGACGCGGAGTCGCTCATGGACCCAACGACACTGCTCCACGTGCTGCTCTTCCCCGAGTTTACACGCCCTGCCCGTGTGGGGTGGCCGTCTTCACGCACGTAGAGCCGCTCGGTCATGACCGTATTTTGGTCTCACCTGGGTCGCCGGTCGGCTTGGCGGCGGTAATAGTGAGTGGCCGTCGAGTCGACCCGCCAGTCGACGAGAACGTAGTCCCACGCTTCCAACCAGGCAGTTTCGGTGCTGTCGAGCTGCTCGAACTGGAGCGATCCCAGGGGCATTTTCCAGCCGAGAAGGCGCGCCTTTACCGTGTCGGGCGGCCCAAAGTAACCCCCCTCTCCGCCGACGGCGCGCAGGGTTCCCGGCGGCGATTCCTGGCACCCGATCAGAAGCGCTGCGGCGGCGAGAAGGAGCACAGAGGCACCGTACCGGGACGGGAAGCAGCGCATGGAGGGAATCGTAGGTGGCTCTACGGACCTGTTTTCCGTCTCCAAAAACCATCGAGGGGGCGACGTGATCCGGTCGGGACGCCAGTGCCGACGGTGTCAGGACTCGGCCGGAGCGGCCTCCACCCAGTCTGCTGGCACCTCTACCTTCATCGCCTGGCGGATCGCCTTCACGCGGACCAGGATGTGCATCTGGCCCCGGTGCTCCCGCACCTCGCCGGTGAGGCCCTGCAGCGGCCCCTCGGTGACGGTGACCGTCTCGCCCACCGGGGGGCGAAGGTCGGCGACGGAGAGGCGTTCGGGGGCCTGCTGGGCGCGCTGGAGCTGCTCCACGGTCTCCTCGCGGAGCCGGGCCGGAGCGCCGTCAAAGTGCACGCAGCGCACGATGCCGTTCGTGCGAAGCACGCGCAACCGGTCCTTCTCGTCGACCCGGGCAAAGAGGTAGTTCCGAAAGAGCGGCACCGTCACCTCCTTTTTGCGGTCGGACCACTGCCGGATCTCCTTTTTCTTGGGCACGAGCACGTCGATGCGCCGGTTCTCAAGGCGCTCCTCGCACTTTTTTTCGGCGCGGGCGCGGGTGTAGAACACGCGCCAAGTGCGGGTCGAATCAGCCTCGCTCATCGGTTTTGGGGTTTTTGTCTCAGATGCCGTCTCTCGGAAGGACGGAAAGAGCCATTCCAAAAAAGGTTTCACCTAGGGTCAGGGCCGGTCGGATTCGTCGCCTCCGGCACCGTCGGCGGGGCGTAGCCTCCCCTGTTGAGTCCGTTGAGGGGGACAACTTCTCTGGGCAACATGCGCTATTGAGTTCCTGTTGTGACCGTACTACATTGCATTCCAGATGCGGGGATGGAGGATCGCGGGGCGCCGGGGGCCGGTCGTGACGTGAACGCATTGCCTGACGGTCTGCATCGC
Source organism: uncultured Salinivenus sp. (assembly GCA_964491575.1). Classification (GTDB taxonomy): domain Bacteria; phylum Bacteroidota; class Rhodothermia; order Rhodothermales; family Salinibacteraceae; genus Salinibacter. Next base: position 4,347 of record CAZBIB010000167.1, read on the forward strand.
CAACAGGACAAGGTCCTGGCCAAAGGTCCAACATTGAACTCAATCTTGAGGCGTGTCAAATGGATGGCTTCCAAGCAGCCAGATCCACGGCCACTGGGGGCGAGCAGGCTGAAATTGATTGCGTAGAGTCGGACACACGGCCCGGCGCCACCGTTCTCTCTGCGGCGCTTCCCCTTGATCGAGCCGCTCGGCCCAAAAAGATAGGGGTGACGCTTCTGCACGCCGCCGCGCTGCCTCTGCTCGTTGGGCTCGCCGTCCTGTGGCTCGAAGGCGGGGTTTCGGGGACTCTCCTCTGGCGGGCGTGGCCGATGATGGCGGTGCTCGCGGCCGCCTACGTGGGGGCGTGGACGCTCAGCTCCAAGTTCGAGCGGTTCCCGTTTATCAATCAGTTCGAGGCGGCGCTCGTGAGCGTGGGGATGACCTTGGTGCCCGCAGGCCTGTTCTTTGCCGCCCAGCTAGGATCACCCCTCAACACCCTGGCGCTGCTCGCCACGGTGGGCAGTATCGGCTGGTACCTCGCCGACAAATTTCTCCACCGGTACCGTACCTCCCGCCTGTTGGTGTTGCCCGGAGGGGGGACGGATCGGCTGTTTGCAGTCCCTGGCGTCTCTCAGGTGGAGGAGCGCGGAGGAACCCGCTCTGGGGGACTCGACGGCATTGTGGCCGACCTGCACGCCGCTCGCGACGATCCTGCGGATGTCGATTCTGTGGACGTGATGGCCGACTCCAGCATGAAGGGCCTGCCGACCTACCACACGGGCTACATCTACGAGCTCCTCACGGCCCGCGTCCTCCTGGGGGCTGGCTCTCAGACCAGCGTGGACGTGCGCACGCGCCGGTATTATCCATACGTGAAACGGGGCATGGATCTGCTGCTCATTGGGCTCAGCCTTCCGGTGACCGTTCCCCTCATGGCATTGGCGGCACTGGCCATCCGCCTGGAATCGCGGGGGCCGGTGTTGTTCTGGCAGGAGCGCATCGGGCAGGGGGGCGAGCCGTTCCAGATGGTCAAGTTTCGGAGCATGTACGTGGGCAACGACGGGGAGGACTGCGCCGTGTTTGCGAGTGAGGCAGACGATCGCGTGACTACCGTGGGGCGCCTCCTCCGCACCCTGCGCATCGACGAGCTGCCGCAGTTCTGGAACGTGCTGAAAGGAGAGATGAGCCTGATCGGTCCTCGCCCCGAGCAGGTGGGCCTCGCCGAGAGCTTCGATGAGGACCTGGCGCTCTACCACACCCGGCACCTGGTGCCTCCGGGCATCACCGGGTGGGCGCAGGTGCTCCACGGCTATGCCGCCGACGAGAACGAGACGCGGCGCAAGCTGGAGCACGACCTGTACTACGTGAAGCACCGATGTGTCCTCCTGGACCTGCTGATCGTGTACCTTACCCTCAAGACGATTCTCACTGGCTTCGGCGCGCGGTAGCGGCGCGCCCTGAGCGCAGCGAGGAAATACTCTCCGGGGTGCCCGAGACACGAATCAAAACAGACTCTGAGGACTGTCTTCATCTCCCACCAATCCCCTGCGGCATGAGCACCGCTCCCAGTGCTTCGACCGACGAGGATTCTAGAACGAGGCGATGGTCCCGGCGCGACCCCCACGAGCTCCGCAACGTCGTGCATGCCGAGCGCTACCAGGAGATCTTTCACAACCTGAAGGAAGAGCTGCGGGCCCAGCGGGCCAAATACGGGGACCGGACAGGGAGGGCCATGCCGAAGTAATCCCCGGGAGGTTTCATCGGGGCGCGGTTCCTCATTTCCATTTCACGCGGCGAGGGGGTTTCGATGAAAGGATCGGACCGGTATGTTGGTTTGGTCGCTGCGAAGAAGTCTTCTGAACAAAACCACCCTGTTTGGAGGCACGGGGCGCCGTTCTGGTGAAGTTCACGTCCCTCGGTATTCTGTCAAGCAGGTTTGATCCGTTCTTATGCCCGATGACATTGACGAGCTCCGCGAGCAGATCGAGGCCGAATCGATCGAGAGCGAGGACGAGGCCGAGGCGTTTCGCATCAAGTATCTCGGCCGCAACCAGGGCGCGATCCCGGCGCTGTTCGACCAGATCGGCGACCTGCCCCCTGAGGAACGGCCCGAGTTCGGCAAGCGCGTCAATGCGCTGAAGGACCGCGCGCAGGAACGGCTCGACGAGGCAAAGGCGCGGCTCAAGCGCGAGGCGAAGGAGGGCGGGCCCGACATCGACCTCACCCTCCCGGGGCGGCACGGCTTTCGGGGCTCCACGCACCCGCTCACGCAGACGCTCGACGAGATCCTGCGCATCCTGCGCGGCCTCGGCTTTTCGACCTACAAAGGACCGGAGATCGAGACGGACTGGCACAACTTTACGGCGCTCAACTTTCCCCCCGACCACCCGGCGCGGGACATGCAGGACACCTTCTTCCTGAAGGACGCTCCGACCGAGGAACCGGCCGTCCTCCGCACCCACACCTCGCCCGGCCAAATCCGGATCATGGAGTCGGAGGCGCCCCCGATCCGCGTGGCCGTGCCGGGCCGCGTGTATCGCAACGAGGCGATCTCTTACAAGTCGTTTTGCCTCTTCCACCAGGTGGAGCTGCTGTACGTGGACGAGGGGGTGACGATGGCGCAGCTCAAGCAGGTGCTCTACAGCCTGGCCCGCGCGCTCTTCGGCGAGGACGTGACGCTCCGCTTTCGCCCCAGCTACTTTCCCTTCACTGAGCCGAGCGCCGAGGTGGACGTGTGGTGGGAGGATGAGGACGACGAGGACGGCGGGCAGTGGATGGAGATCCTCGGCTGCGGCATGGTCCACCCCAACGTCTTCGAGGCCGTGGGCGTCGATCCGGAGCAGTATACCGGCTACGCGGTGGGGATGGGCGTGGAGCGGATGACGATGCTCCGCCACGGCATCGACGACATCCGGATCTTTTACGAGAATGATATGCGGGTTCTCGACCAGTTCTAGCCGGCCATCAGGCGCTTG
>CAZBIB010000168.1:0-7284 GCA_964491575.1 uncultured Salinivenus sp.
TCGATGAAGACACGTCATACCCGGTGATCGACCTGATGGAGGAGCAGAAGGAGATCTCCGAAAAGGGGGGCACGATGCGCCTCGGGCAGTACGACTGTCGGCTCCAGGAGGGCTCCTGCGCCCACGAGATTTACGGGGCCGACAGGGTGCAAGAGCGCCACCGCCACCGCTACGAGGTGAACAACGTCCTCCGCTACAAGCTGCTGGAGGAAGGAATGCGCTTCAGCGGCGTGAACCCCGACACGGACCTCGTGGAGATCATGGAGCTGCCGGACAAGCGCTGGTTCCTCGGCGTGCAGTTCCACCCCGAGTACCGGACCACGGTGGGCGATCCGCATCCGCTGTTTCGGTCGTTCGTGCGGGCCTGCACCGCCTACGCCCACGAGCAGGACCTCGTTGCCTCTCCTCAGCCCCCGGAGCGAGAGGCCGCGCCCCTCGCGTCGGTCGACATGTAGGCCGTGTCGTAGAGACGCGTCGCTGGCGCGTCTCTCTACGTCTCCCCCGGAGCATCTTCGCCGCATCTACAGCGTGCGGATGAGGCCCAGCACGCGGCCGATGACGTAGCAACCAGAATCCGTGGGCGAGAACGTTTCCTCGGCGTAGTGGGGGGCAGCCGGGCGCAGGTGAATCTTCCGATTGGCGAACTCGTACTCGCGCGGCAGCAGTCGGTCCTGGAGGAGGATGGCCACAACAATCCCATTCTCCAGGGTATCCCAATCCATTTCTTCGATCAGGAGCAGATCGCCTTTGTTGATACCGACCTCGTTCATGCCGTCGTCCCCGGTCCGCCCGAGGAGGCAAGCGTCTGGGTTTCGGGCGCCGCGTAGGAGCTTGTAATCCACTGAAAGAGTATCCGCCGGGTTGTCGCGTAGCTGCTCCGGCTGTTCACTGTGCGTGCGGCTCACGATGGGGAGGTTCGGGGGTCCCCCGCCCATCCCGAATGGATCTTGCTCCTGATCCCTGAGCTGGATGCTGCGCGCCTTGTGCTTCTCGCGCTCGATCCGTCCCTTCTTTTCGAGCTTTCGGAGGAGCTTGTAGACCCCATTCGTCGACGAGATGCCCAGATCGTCGCCGATCTCCTGTAGGGTCGGGGGCCTGTTGTTCTGATCGATGTAGTTCCGGATGAAGTCGTAGGCTTCGTTTTGGCGTTGGGTAAGGGGTTCCTTGCTCATAAATGGGAGATGTCGGCGGAGGGGAAGAGCCGACTGGTACGAGGGAGGCTAGTGATCCCCCGAGCTTCTTCCTCGGGTGCAATAAACATATGTGTGCCTGCACCAATCGGGCAAGAGAGAAAAGGTGAAAATATTTTCTGAAGGGGGGTAAAAATATTTTCTGATAGCAGTAGAATTGAAGGGGTCGTCCCGTCTTAGAATATGTGTATGTGCCTCAAATGGGGGAGAATAGAGGCGAAAATCGGCTTTTCGAGGCGTTGAGCCTTGACATTGGACGGGGGAGGCGTACATTGTGGAGGCGCGTGGGGAAATGTGGGGAATGGTCCCAGGGAGTTCTTTTCGCTTCGCCATTTTCGTTCGCCGTTCCGTCATGCCACAGGCGGGGCTCCTTTCGCTATGGCATTCAAAGGGCAGGCCGAATATTCCGTAGACAGCAAGGGTCGGGTGGCCATTCCGGCCAAGATGCGGAAGGCCATGTCGCCCGCTGCGAACGAGACATTTACGGTCACCCGGGGATTTGAGGACTGCATCTTCCTCTATCCGATGGATGAATGGGCCGACATCGAGGAGGAGATCGAGGAACTAAATATGTACAACCGGGAAGTTCGCAACTTTGTCCGCATCATTATGAGATGGGCCAACGAGGTCTCCCTTGATGGGCAAGGGCGCATTAGCATTCCAAATCCGCTGCTCGATTTTGCCGAGCTCGACGATTCGGCCCTCATCATCGGGGCGTTCGATCACATCGAGATCTGGAATCCGGAACAGTTCGACGGATACCTCAACGAGCAGCCCGGCGACTATGAGACGCTCGCCGAGAGTGTGATGGGCATGTAGAGAAGATTCTCCGGGACTCCGGAACGGACCGATGTCAACCAGTGACCCACAGGGCGATTCTTTCGACGACGGTGACCCCCTTCGGTACGCCACCGATTTCCACGCACCTGTTCTTTCACACGACGTACAGGCCCGGCTCGTTACCGACCCGGCCGGTCGCTACGTAGATGCGACCCTCGGCGGGGGTGGGCATGCCCGAGCCCTGCTCGACGCGCTCGATTCGGAGGGCACGGTGCTCGGCATCGACCGGGATCCCGAGGCCCTGACGGTGGCTCGCGACCGCCTCGCCGACGAGCAAGAAGCGGGGCGCTTCCGGGCGATGCACGGCACCTTCGAGCACCTTCAGGAACTGTTGGAGGCCGAGGAATTCGTGCCCATCGAGGGACTTTTGCTTGACCTCGGTGTCTCGTCGCATCAGATCGACGCGCCCGAGCGCGGCTTCAGCTTTCGGGATGAGGGGCCGCTCGACATGCGGATGGATCCGCAGCGCGGCCTCACGGCTCGGCAGGTCGTCAACGAGTGGGGCGAGCGCGACCTCCGCGACGTGCTTCGCGAGTACGGGGAGGAGCCGCGCGCCGGGACCATTGCCCGCGCCATCATTGCGGCCCGTCCGCTCGACACGACCCGCGACCTGGCCGAGGTGGTGGAAGAACGCGTGCCGCCCCCCGACACGGTGAAGACCTTGACCCGTGTCTTCCAGGCGCTCCGCATTGTGGTGAACGCGGAGCTGGACGAGCTGGAGAGCGCTCTGGAGCAGAGCACCGAGTGCGTGCGCCCCGGTGGCCGCATCGCGGTGATTAGCTACCATTCGCTGGAGGACCGGCGGGTGAAGCGGTATCTCCGCTACGGCAACTTCGAGGGCGAGCCGCGACGCGACCTGTACGGCAATCTCGTCGCCCCGTGGACCGAAACGTCCCGCGGCCCCATCGAGGCCCGGGACGCGGAGGTGACGGCCAATCCGCGCGCCCGGAGCGCCCGGCTCCGCGTCGCCGAACGGCAGGATGAGGACGAAATGGGGGACCCGGTTCCGTCCTTTTCGTGAACCGGTCCGGTAACATCATCAAATTGACACTCAGCAGAACGTGAGCAGACGAAGCGGCTCTTCCCATTCGGACAGCGATCGTGCGACGAAGCGAAGAGGAACGGTCCTCTGGTACGGATCGGGAGACGGTGCCCCGCGCACGTCCAACACTTCGAGTGCCTCCGACGCATCGGACGCCGCGTCCGACGGCTGGGTCCGGCACGGCACCGCACTCCCCAGCTGGGCCGACCTGGAGCCGTCGAAGAATCGGAAGCGCACCGGGTCCGAGGATGTCTTTCTGGAAAACGTGTCGACTGTGCGTTTTGCGATGGTGATTCTCGCGGTCGCGGCGGTGTTCACCCTCTACGTGGGGCACGTCCACGCCACGACCGAGCTGTACGACCAGCTTCAGCAGGTCCGCACTGAGAACCAGCGCCTGCACCTGAAGCACAATCGCCTGCAGGGTGCCTACGACCGCCGCACCGGACCGTCCGTGATCTACGAGCGCGCCCGCGAGCTCGGGTTGCAGGAGAGCGTCACCTACGGTCCCCCTATCAGTGTCGAATGACGAATTTCGAATTGCGAGTGAGCAGCGATCCCATTCGCAATTCGCCACTCGAAACTCCCAACTTCCATGAAGCCCAAGGACCAAATTCTGGCCCGGATGTACGTGGTACTGACGCTGATCGGCCTCGTCCCGTTGGCCGTGGCCGCGCAGATGGGCCGGATCGTGGTCACCAAGACCGACGCGCTTCGGGATCAGGTGCGAGAGCAGGCTCGCTCCACAATGACGATCCCGGCCATGCGGGGCGCCATTCTCGACCGGGACGGTCGCGGTCTCGCGATCAACACGGCTCGATACGACCTGGCCCTCGATCCTACGGTGGAGGGATTTCAGGCGCAAGCGGAATCGTTCTTTGACAAGTTGTCCTCTTTGACCGGCGTACCGGCGTATCGGTATCAGGAGGAGGTGGAAACTCGGCACAGTCCGCAGTATGTGAAACTACGGGAGGGGCTCACGCCGCGCCAGTACGAGCGCATTCAAGAGTGGGACGTGCCTGGGGTCATTTTGACGCCCGAGTTTGGGCGGCGCTACAACTACGGCACCACGGCGTCCCACGTGATCGGATACATTGGAAGCGACGGGCAGGGGCTCGCGGGGCTGGAGCTGGCGTACGACGACACCCTGACGGGCGAGCCTGGCCGTCGCATCGTGCGACGGGACCGGAGCGGGCGCATCGAGGCGTACGTGGGCGGGAAGGAGGTGCAGCCGGAGCGCGGCGACGACCTCGTGCTTACAATCGATCTCGTGCGCCAGGCCGCGCTCGAAAATGAGCTCCGCCGCGGGGTGCGCGAGAGCGGAGCCGAGTGGGGCACGGCCGTGGCCATGAATCCAAACACGGGCGCCGTCCTCGCCATGGCCAACGTTCCCACCTACAATCCCAATCGGCCGGAAGCGGTCCCCAGCGCGGCGCGTCGCAACCGGGCCATCACCGATCGCTTCGAGCCGGGCTCCACGTTCAAGCTGGTGGGAGCCGTGGCAGCCATCGAGCAGGGACTCGTCAGCCTCGACGATTCGGTGGAGACCGGTGAGGGCTGGGCTGTCTTTCATGGCTACACGATGAAGGACGTTCATGCGTACGGCACCATCTCGTTTGCCGACGTCATCGCAAAGTCGAGCAATGTGGGCATGGCCAAGACGGTGGACCGGCTCGACCGGGGGGATTTTTACCAGTACGCCCGCAACATGGGCTTCAGCCAGCCCACCTGGGTCGATCTGCCGGGCGAGGTGGGCGGCGTGCTAAAACGCCCCCCGAAGTGGAGCGCGACGACCCAGACCTCAATGGCCATCGGCTACGAGGTGTCGGTGACGCCGCTGCAGTTGCTCACGGCCTACAGCGCGCTGGCAAACGGCGGGCTCCTCATGCGGCCCTACGTCGTGGCCGAGCGGCAGTCCGTGACGGGGAAAATCCTCTGGCGAAACGAGCCGGAAACCATTCGCCGCGCCTTTGAAGAAGAGACGGCCGATACGCTCCGCTCAGCCTTCGAGCGGGTTGTGGAAAGCGGGACGGGCACCAACGCACAGATTGAGGGACTCCGCGTGGCCGGCAAGACAGGGACGGCGCTCCAGATCACAGCTGGAGAGTATTCGGCGGAGGAGACCCGCGCCTCGTTCGTCGGCTTTTTCCCGGCCGACGATCCCAAAGTGGCGCTGCTCGTGGTACTGGGAAACCCGGAGTCGGGCATCTACGGCGGCGACGTGGCCGCACCGGTCTTTCAACGCGTGGCGCGGCGATGGGCCGGCACCTTCCCCGAGGTGGTGGACCGGATGACCCGGGACGCGTCCTCTGCTCCCGAGGCGGCGCTGGCGTCGTCGCGCTCGTCTGCGGAGACGCTTCCCACGGAGCGACCGGACACGATGCCCGACCTGACGGGTCTCCCCACGCGCCGGGCGGTGGCGTGGCTGCAAGAGCACGGCATCCAGGCCCGGCTCAAGGGGCAGGGAGAGATTGTGCGCCAGCAGCCCGAGCCGGGCGCGCCGCTCCCCGCTCGCGTCACCCTGGCGGCCACCCAATGAGCCGATGGCGGGTCCCAATTCCGCACGTACACCCCAGGTCCCGGACTCCGGGGCCAATTCGCTGCCCTGGACGGCGCTTCGACGCCGGTTCCGGGAGGCGGGCTTGCTGGAAGAGATTCATTGCGGGTCGGACGCTCCCGACCCCGATACACTTACGATCGACGCCCTGACGGACGACAGTCGGGACGTTGAGACCGGCGGCGCCTTCGTCGCGATTCGCGGCGTCGACGCCGACGGACATTCGTTCATTGACATGGCGGTAGAAAAGGGTGCTCGTCTCGTCGTGTGCGAGGCGGTGCCGGAGCGAGCGCGCGAGCGCTTCCCCGGCACCGTGTTTGCCCGCGTGACGGACTCGCGCTCGGCCCTGGCCGAGGCGGCCGTGGCGCTCTACGGCGACCCGGCCGACGAGCTGCGCCTCGTGGGCGTGACGGGCACCAACGGCAAGACGACGGTGGCCTATCTCGCCCATCACCTGCTGGAGGCGCTTGGGGAATCTACCGGGCTCCTCAGCACGATCGAGGTGCGCACCGGCGCCGGGACGACGAAAATGGATCTCACGACGCCGGGGCCGCTCGACCTGCACCGCACGCTGCGGCAGATGGTGGAGGCCGATTGTACGGCCTGTGTCATGGAGGTGTCGTCCCACGCGCTCGACCAGCGTCGGGTACACGGGCTCGACTACGAGGTGGCGCTCTTCACCAACCTCTCGCTCGATCACCTCAACTACCACGGCACGCTGGGGGCCTACCGGACAGCGAAGAAGAAATTGTTTGATGGTCTCAGTCCTGACGCCACGGCCCTCTACAACGCCGACGACGAGGCCGGGTCGACGATGGTGGCCGATACAGACGCTGCGGTCGTGTCGTTTGCGCTCGACCGGACCGCAGACATCGAGGTGACCGTTCTAGAGAGCGACATTGACGGCCTGCGGCTGCGAATCGACGGGCGGGAGCGCCGCTTCCGATTAGCGGGGCGTTTCAATGCCTACAACCTGGCGGCGGCCTACGGGATCGGCAGGACTCTCTCCGGGATGCTTTCGGAACCGGACGCCGTGCTCGACGCCCTGGCCGACGCGCCGCCAGTGCCGGGCCGCTTCGAGCCGCTGCGCTTTGCGGACGGCACGACGGTCATCGTGGACTACGCCCACACCCCCGATGCGCTGGAGAACATCCTGAAGGCCGTGCGAGACACCATGCCCCTGGGCGAGACGCTCTGGTGCGTGTTCGGCTGCGGGGGCGACCGCGATCCGGGCAAGCGGGCCACGATGGGCCGCATCGCCGAGCAGATGGCCGACCGCGCCATCGTGACCAGCGACAACCCGCGCACCGAGGAACCGGTGGCCATCCTGAACGACATTCGCGACGGGGTGCAGCAACCGGACGCGATGCGCTGGATCGTGGACCGCGAGGAAGCAATCCAGGCCGCGGCGGACGCAGCGGCACCCGGCGACGTGGTGGTCATCGCCGGCAAGGGCCACGAGACGACCCAGACCATCGGCACTGACACGCGCCCCTTCGACGATCGAGAGATGGCACGACGATATTTTGGCTGATGCGTATGGGCGTGTGTGCGTGAGGTATATGGGCGTAGAACCGCTCACGCTTCCTCACACCCAAACGCCCACACGCCCAAACGCAATGCTGTATTACCTCATCGACTACATTGACCAGCTGTAC
>CAZBIB010000169.1:0-4466 GCA_964491575.1 uncultured Salinivenus sp.
AGAGGACGCACCACCTGACGCAGGCCGTCGAGGCCGTGGCCGATCGACTGGGCAATACGAAGTCGGTGTGCCGAGAGTACTACATCCATCCCCGGCTACTGGACGCGTATCGGGAGGCGCAGCTGCTTCCGGCGTGGGAGAAGCACCTGCCGGAAGAGTCGGCCCCGCATTTCAGCGCTGAAGAGCAGGCCACCCTTCGGTTGCTTCGCGACCTTTGAGACCCCCCTCATATGTCGATGCTGGCCCCAGGTGCTCAGACCGGCTTACCCAGTTTTCGAAGGGGCCATCGATCTGGAAGAGAGACCCGAGACGCGCTTCGGTCTGCGCTTTTCGATACAGTTCATTGGGGCCCTGAAGCGCCGTTGGAGTTCGACGGCACTCCCTCGGCCGACCCGGTCGAAAGAAAATAGCTCCGTTTGCACTTCCTCGTAGATCCGCATCTCCTCGTCCGGGGCAAAGGCATCATGCACTTCCTCCCACGTATCTTCCGGAAGGAGCCGCAAGCCAAGTTCGTCGAGATTGCAAAGGAAGTTGAGCCACTAACAGGAGGCGGGCGGAACGGGAAGCAGCTTGAGGCAAACGAATACGACATTGAGGTGGAGCCCTACGGCTACCGCTGGTATCGCCTAACCGGAGAACGCAGCGCGGACGACCTTGAGTGAATTCCCCCACAGTCTCTCCGATCGCACGATCCGACCCATGGACGCAACAACCGGACACTACTGGTGGCAACGCGGCGTCATCTACCAGATCTATCCTCGCTCCTTTATGGACAGCGACGGGGACGGAACCGGAGATCTCGAAGGCATCCGCCGTCGGCTCGACTACCTCGACTGGCTCGGCATTGACGCCCTGTGGCTCTCGCCCATCTGTCCGTCCCCTATGGCCGACTTCGGCTACGACATCAAAGACTATACGGACATCGATCCGCTCTTCGGCTCCATGGAGGACTTCGAGCGGCTGCTCCACGATGTGCACGAGCGCGACATGAAGCTCATTATGGACCTCGTGCCCAACCACACTTCCGACCAGCACCCGTGGTTCAGAGAGTCCCGCTCCTCGCGCGACAACCCGAAGCGGGACTGGTACATCTGGGAAGACCCTGCCCCGAACGGCGGGCCGCCCAACAACTGGCTCAGCGTCTTTGGCGGCAGTGCCTGGACGTACGACGAACAGACCGAGCAGTACTACTACCACGCCTTCCTGGAGGAGCAGCCCGATCTCAACTGGCGCAACCCGGAGGTGCAGGAGGCCATGCTGGACGTGATGCGCTTCTGGCTCGACAAGGGCGTGGACGGCTTTCGCATTGACGTGCTGTGGCACCTGATCAAAGACGATCAGCTGCGCGACAATCCCCCGAACCCGGACTACGAGCCCGATCAGCCCGAGCACAACCGGCTGATTCCCACCTACTCGGAGGACCAGCCCGAGGTCCATGAGATCACCCGCAAAATGCGCGAGCTAACCGACCGCTACGACGCCCGCGTGTTGATTGGCGAGATCTACCTGCCGGTCAACCGGCTCGTGGCGTACTACGGTGAAGAGGGCGGCGGCATCCACCTGCCCTTCAACTTTCAGCTGATCCTCTTGCCCTGGGAGGCGCCCGTGATTGGGGAAGCCATCGACGAGTACGAGGGGGCACTCCCGGCCGGCGGATGGCCCAACTGGGTACTCACCAATCATGATGAATCGCGAATCGCCACCCGCGCCGGACCGGAGCAGGCCCGCGTGGCCGCCATGCTGCTCCTGACCCTGCGCGGCACGCCCACCATGTACTACGGGGACGAGATTGGCATGCAGGACGTCGACATTCCTCCGGAGCGCGTGCAGGACCCCTGGGCCAAGAACGAGCCCGAGAAAGACGTGGGCCGCGATCCGGCGCGCACGCCTATGCAATGGAATGCAGACGAGCACGCTGGCTTCACGTCCGGCACGCCCTGGCTGCCGGTGGCCGACGACTACGAGCGCGTCAACGTGGCCGCGCAGCGGGACGATGAGCAGTCCCTGCTGTCGCTCTATCGCCGCCTCATCGCCCTGCGAACGGAGAACGAGGCCCTCAGCGTGGGCACCTACGTCCCGAAAAAAGCAGACGAAGACGTGCTGGCCTACGTGCGAGAACACGAGGATCAACGCCTGTTCGTCGCGCTCAACATGGGCGGGGATCCACAGCGCCTCCGCGCGCCCGACTGGGCCGATCAGGTCCTGCTTAGCACGCACCTCGACCGTGATGGGGCGCCCGTCCGCAACCCGATTGAACTGCGGCCCAACGAGGGCCTCCTTCTCGAAGCGGACCGGAGCGACGCGGCGAACACGGAATAGAATGTCTCTCCCAAGGAGGCAGTCTGACCCGTGACTCCGTCATTTCGAACTCGAAGCCAACGCCCTTCCTTCTCTCTTTCCATTCCCAAGATTATGGCTGACCAAGAGCCCTCGAATCTGGAGGAACTGCTCGACCAGCTCTGCAAGACGGCAGAGAACGGCGAGCGGGTCACGTTCGACGAGATTCTGGACGAGGTGGGACGCCGGTCGTTCGGTCCTTTGTTGCTTCTGGCGGGGCTCATCACCGTGATGCCCATCGTCGGCGACATTCCGGGCGTCCCCACCGTCATGGGCGTGTTTGTGGCGCTAATTGCGGTCCAGATGCTGATTCATCGCGAGCATCTGTGGCTTCCGGAGTGGATGCTCAAGCGGTCGGTGAAGCGGAAGAACCTCCGTTCGTCCCTTGAATGGATGCGTCGGCCGGCCGAATTTGTTGATCGGTGGCTGCGGCCGCGCCTCCGCTCGTTTACACATCGCACCGCCGCACACGCCATGGCGGTTTCATGCATTCTCATCGCTGCCACGATGCCCGCGTTGGAATTCATTCCGTTCAGTGCCAACCTTGCAGGAGCGGCGCTCACGGCTTTCGGGCTCTCCTTGATCGCCCACGATGGCGTGCTGGCCCTCTTCGCGTTCGGCTTCACGGCTCTCACGTTCGGCGTGGTCGCCTACAATTTCATCTGAGGCCCACGCCCCGGCGCCTCCTGTTCACGGCATCGTATCATATTTCTACAATCTACAGGGCGCAGCGCTCGTACCGTTTATTCCCTCTAACACGTACTTTTCACCTAAGACCGAGGTATTCGTTATGGCAAAAGATCATGGCTCCAGCGTAAAAGACGACGAGCAGTACGAAGAGCTGCGCAAGCAGGGAATGAGCAAAGAAAAGGCCGCCCGCATCGCAAACTCCTCTCGGGAGGAGAGCGGGCACAAGGGAGGCAAGTCCCCGAAGTACGAGGAATGGTCCAAAGACGATCTCTACGACCGGGCTCAGGAAGTCGGGATTGAAGGCCGATCCGACATGTCGAAGAAGGAACTGATCGATGCTCTTCGCAACCATTGACCCTGTTCCTCCCGCTCCGTAACTACAGACGATGGCCAAGAGGGTCTCCTCTAGATGTTTGATCGAGCCTCCCTCCTCCCCTTCCCTGGTCAGGGATATGAGAAAGTCAACGCCAGTCGCGAGTTGAGCGAAAGTTGGCCGTATCGGCCCTAAAATTTAGCGCTCCTGAGAGGCCCCTGTCGCCCGAGTCGGCTGATCGGGATCCCCGGCTCGGGCGTAGTCTTCCGGCAGGGAGGCGGCAGAGGTGCATTATGTATCCGCAGCAGTTCCCGATGGCTCGTCCGTCTCGTGCTCTACCGCCCCACGGTGCTGCAGCCACAGGGCGACGAGCCAGCACAGGAGGGCCCACACGGCCCCGGCGGACCACCCGGCCAGCACGTCAGTCGGCCAGTGCACGCCCATGTAGATGCGACTCACGCCAACGATCACGGCCAGCAGGACGGCGATGTTGAGGAAGTACACCTTGAGGGCGCGCCGCGCGTGGATTCGTGCCAGAAGCGCCCCAAGCGTCAGGTACGTCACGGCCGCCATCATCGAATGGCCGCTGGGAAAGCTGGCTGTGTAGACCTCTGCCTCGTGGGCCACGAGCTCGGGGCGCGGCCGGTCGAAGCCGCGCTTGAGCAGCGTACTGAGGAGCACCCCGCCGCCCACGGCCGTGAACACGAGCAGGGCAACGCGGGATCTGCGCGCAAGGAGCAGGTACCCAATCACCGCGGCCGTGAGCAACACCAGAATGGCCACTCCCCCCAGGGCGGTAAAATCGCGCCCCATCTCTTCCACCCACAGCGGACCGACCGGATCAGATCGATCGGCAGGGTTTCGCATTGCGAGGAGGATGGCCCGGTCAAATGCACGCGCCTCCCCTTCTAGGACGGTATCGGCGAGCTCGACAAAGGCCCACAGGCCGCCCATGATGAGTCCCGTCAGAAGCAACACGACGAATTCAAACCGACGCGCGTGCCGCCGCAGCAACGGGCCGAACTGCCGCATGAGCTCCTTCCTGAACCGCATCGCGTGGCCTTCCTCTTCCACGAAATCATTCTTACCACAAGGATGCAACAATGCATAAAGAGACGTAGAACGC
>CAZBIB010000169.1:4566-7274 GCA_964491575.1 uncultured Salinivenus sp.
TCGGCCGCTCGCTTCGTGACGGCCAGCCCCACCCCGGTGCCCTCGTAGGCCCGCTCGGTTCCCTCCGAGGCCTGGCGAAACGGTTCAAAGAGCTCGGTGGCCACCTCCGGCTCCATCCCAATCCCGGTGTCCTCAACCTCCAGTATCGCCCGACCGTTTTCCCGATAGGTCCGGACCCAGACCTTCCCCCCTTCTTCGGTGTACTTGATCGCGTTGAAAATGAGGTTTTGGGCAATGATCTGCACCCCTCCCTCGTCGGCCTGTGCCCGGACCGGCCCGCTTGGCAGCTCGACGGACAGGTCCACGCCGGCCTCCTCGGCTCGAGGGCGAAGCTCCTCTGCCGTCGCTTCGGTCCTGTCGGCAAGATCGATCGGCTCGGCGGCCAAGGCCATCTGCCCGGCCTCCAGCTTCGAGAGGTTGAGCACTCCGTCTAAGGTGTCAAGCAGGCGCGCGCCTCCTTGCCCAATCAGCTCCGAAAAGCGGCTCAACTTCGATAGATCCGCCTCCTCGGGGCAGTCCTCCAACGCTTTAATCTCCTCCCTGATCGTCTCGGCAAAGCCGATGATTGAGGTCAGGGGCGTGCGGATCTCGTGGCTCATGTTCGCGAGAAATGCCGACTTTGCTCGGCTGGCCTCCTCGGCTTTCTCCTTGGCCTTTTTTAGCTCCTCCTGCCGTCGTTTGCGCTCAGTGATGTCGGTGTAAATGGCATACAGTTCCGGGGGGCCTTCCGTCGGGGAGCGTCCCGCTGCCTGGAGCCGAAAGTCCCGCGGGCCGCCGGCGGCCCGGCGGCGCACCTCCGTCTGCGTCTCTTCCTGCAGGGCCTCCTGTTCAATCTGCACCGCCTCTTCTTGCTGGTCCCTCGGCACAAGGAGCGTGTTTATGTCTTTCCCCTCCGCGGCGGAGGCCTCGATGCCGAAAGCTTCCTCAAATGCCTCGTTTGCCTCGGCAATGAGGGTCCCTTTCTCTTCTACGGTGCAGCGGACCACCGGAGTCGGAAGGTTCTCGAAAAGGGTCTCAAGCCGGTCTCGCTCCTCTCGAAGGGCCCGCTCGGCTTTCTTTCGCTCGCTGATGTCGAGAAGAACGCCATTGAAGACTACCTCCTCCTCCCGCACCTCCGGCGTAGAAGTGCCCAAAATCCAAATTCGTTCGCCAGAAGGCTTCTCGAACGGAAATTCGAACTGCCAGCGCTGCTTTTCCTCCACGGCCTCCTCAACTGATTCTACGAATGCGTCCACATGGGACGCAGGAATTCGGTTTATGACTCGCTCATAGAAGCCGTCCGGATCGGCGGAGATGCCGAGTACGTCCTCCGCGTGGTCGCTGACGAAATGCACCCCGTACGCGCCCTCTGGACGGGCGTAGAATTGAAAGATAATCCCCGGAATGCTGTTGGCCAAGCCCCGAATGCGAGCCTCTCGTTCCCGAAGCTTTTCTTCCATTCTCTTCCGCTCGGTGATGTCGGCGACAGCTCCGTCGTAATATTTCACCTCTCCCTCTTCGCCCCGAACGACGGTGCCGCTGAGGAGGCCGGTAAACGTCCTCCCGCCTCTGCGCCGAAACTCAGCCTCCACCCCCTCGAAAGAATCCCCCTCCTGGGCCGCCTCTCGGAGCCGCCCTCGCTCTTCAGGGGTGGTGTAGAGGGTGGCCGGGTCGACCTCGAGAAGTTCCTCTCGGCTGTCGAACCCCAGCATCTCGGCGAAGGCCTGATTGGCATAGATGAGGCCCTCCTCCGGGGTCGACCGGTAAATTCCTTCCGAGACGTTTTCAGTAATGGCATAAAGCTGACGTTCTCGCTCTGCAAGCCTCTCTTGGATCGAGAGTCGCCCCCGAAGGGAAATGCCCTCCACGAGGGCCACCGTGGCCATGCTCGCAAGCAGAACCGAGGGACTCGCGTGGGGAGCCTGCGTCAGAAGAAGCCCGCCTGCCGCAAGAAGGAACCCGGTTCCTAAAAACCCTACGACGGGCCAGAACGACCGGGCGCCCAGCGACACGGTAATCCCCAAGGCGGCGTACGCGAGCAGCAGGATCATTACGTAGTCGCCAGCAAAGCGATTCAGCGCGGCCATGACCGTAAGCCAGGCCATCACGAGGTAGAGCAGTCCCCAAAACGCAAGTACGTAGCGGTGTCGCACCTGCCCGGAGACGTAGGAGGCCGCGAGAAGTCCCGCCAAAAGTCCCGCGACCGCAAGGTGGTCCCACATCGGATCGATGGCGCTGGGATTGGACACCTCGTACAAGAGCCCGAAAAGAAAAATCACAACCGCTCCGAGGAGGCTCAGCAGGCGGTGGAGCTGGACCTGTCCCTTTGCCTGCCGGGAAAGACTTGCATCGTCGGGGCGAAAAATCGAGCCGGTCTTCGAGGGAAGATGGAGCATGGTGTCTGTGCAGGCCAAGGAGAAGTTTTTTCTCGGGGCGCCCGCGAGAGTGCCCAACAGAGGATTGGGATCGAAGGCAGTTGCCGCCGAATCTTACCCGTTTAAAGAATGCAAAGAACATGCGAGAGGGGTCTGCCAGCGGTGCAGGCGGGGGCTTTCGGGATCCATGCAAAATATCATTTCGGTGGGCGTGACTTACGCCGTTTGCCCGTGGAGCGAAACTGAGCGGCCGAAGCGGCAGCTACTTGGCGCAAGGCGACTGCATGTTAAGATGCAAGTCTACCCTCCAAGGCTTGGTTGGCTTTGAGATGCGAATCAGGGCCAGTGTGGGTG
>CAZBIB010000170.1:0-1099 GCA_964491575.1 uncultured Salinivenus sp.
ATCGGCTTCATCTCGGCGGCGTTCAGGAGTTGAGCAATGGCGATGCCCCCGGAGGAGGGCGGCCCCATCGAGTGCACGTCATACCCGCGGTAGTCCATCGTCACCGGCTCGCGCTCCACGGCCTCGTACTCGGCCAAATCCTGCTTGTCAATCAATCCCCCGTTCGCCTGAAACTGCTCGGCGATGAGCGAGGCCGTCTTGCCCTCGTAGAATCCGGCCTTGCCCTGGTTGCGAATCCGCACCAGCGTCTCGGCGAGGTCTTCCTGGACAAATTGCTCGCCGGGCCGGTATTTCTTCGTCGAGTCGCCCTTGGTAAAGTACGTCTTCGTCGGTGGGAACGCGGCAAACTCGTCGTAGGCGGCATTCAGGTCCCGGGCGAGGGTGTACGGCAGAGAAAATCCTTCGCGAGCCAGCCGGATGGCTGGGGCCATGACGGTGGCACGGTCGAGCGTGCCGTACTCGTTGAGGGCCTTCAGCAGGCCCGCCACGGTGCCGGGCACGCCGGACGCCAGATAGCCCCGCCGGCTGCGCATACGTTCGGCGTTGCCCTGCTCGTCGAGATACACGTCCTGCGTGGCGCCGCTGGGGGCGTCCTCGCGGTGGTCGATGGTGGTGACCGAGCCATCGGGCTTGCGGATCACCATGAAGCCGCCGCCCCCAATGTTGCCGGCCCACGGGTGCACCACGGCCAGTGCGAAGCCGGTGGCCACGGCTGCATCCACCGCGTTGCCACCCTTCTTCAGCATCTTGACGCCTGCCTTGGCAGCCCGCTTCTTCGCGGCCACCACCATTCCGTTCTCGGCGTACTCGGGGACTGGCTTGGGAACCGCCCGATCGGTGGTCCTGTCGTGTACCACGACAGCCGGGTCGGATGTCCACGCCGAAAGGCCAACGGTGACCAAGACAAGCAGGAGTGCGAGACTGAGTCTACGCACATTCGAAGACAGGGGCATGAGACGGCGGGAGGCAATACGAGAGCGAACGGCTTGACAAACGTAGGCGTCGATCTCTCGAATGGCAACACCTGTATCGTTCGGTTTCGCACTGCCAAAAAAGTACTCCTCTGGAAACAAACACCAACCTATCGGTCAAGTACGCG
>CAZBIB010000170.1:1199-7230 GCA_964491575.1 uncultured Salinivenus sp.
ACGACGACCGTCACCTGGCGGGCGCACCTGGGCGACGCCCACGGCTTCGACGCCGCTACCCTCGCCGCGGCGGTGGACCGCGCCGCCGACCTGACGCCGCTCACCAGCCTGCTCGTGGCCCGTGACACAACGACCGTGGCGGAGGTGTATTTCCGCGGCATGGGACCCAATGAAGGTGCCAACCTCAAGTCCGCCAGCAAGAGCGTGCTGAGCGCCCTCACCGGCCTCGCCCTCGCAGACGGCACCCTCCAGAGCGTGCAGCAGCCCATCGCCCCCTTCTTCCCCTCCCTCCTGGCCGATGCCCCGCGCAAGCAACGCATCACCATCGACCACCTCCTCACCCAGCAGGCCGGCCTCCAATCGACGAGCTTCGGCAACTACGGCGAATGGGTGACGAGCGATAACTGGGTGGCCGATGCCCTGCGGCGCCCGATGGTGGATCGTCCCGGTGGCGACATGATTTACAGCACCGGGAATACTCACATTCTGGGGGCCGTCCTCGCCGAGGCCACTGGCCGGTCGCTCCGCGCCTACGCCCAGGACGAGCTCTTCGACCCGCTCGGCGTGCGCATCCGGAGCTGGCAGCAGTCCCCCACCGGTCGCTACTTCGGGGGCAACAATTTGGCGCTCACCCCTCGGGCCATGCTCCGCTTTGGGCAGCTCTATCTGAACGGCGGTCGGTTCCGCGGGCAACGAATACTCCCGTCGGACTGGGTTACTCTCTCCTGGCGAACCTACGTGCGCTCTACCTACCACGGCCACCAGTACGGCTACCTCTGGTTCAATCACCCGTTCGGGGGAGAGCGGGTCGCCTTCGCGTGGGGGTATGGTGGGCAGTACATCTTCGTGGTCCCCCGGCTCGACCTCGTGGTGGCCTGCACCTCATCACTCGATAACCGCTCTCGCGGCGACGATCACAACGAACAGATCCTGCGTCTCCTGGCAGAGCACATCATCCCGGCCGCCCAAGGCCCCGATATCACTAACCTGTGGCCCAAACGGGCGCGTCTCTTTTTGGGGTGGTGAGACGACCAAGGACTGTTTGGGATGGCTCCATGCAGGCAAACTGGTTCTCGGCTCACGGCACCTCAATGACGAAGCCGAACCTTCTCCTCCTCCCGCTCGTGCAAATGCGCACAGCAAAAACAAATTGTGCGCATAAACCCATGAAGAAGAGCCTAAATCTGTCCATCGACAAAGATCTCGTCCAACGGGCAAAAGACGAGGCGGAACGACGGGGGACCTCAGTGTCTCGGATGGTAGAGGCCTTTTTCGCCTCACTTAACTCCCATTCCGAGTCGAGCGTGCCGGACGATTACACTCCGTCCCAGCGAATCCGCGCCCTTCGTTCGTCTCTCCAGTCGCCAGAGCGAACGTATCCAGACTTCCCCGACTGGGATGAAGAACGTCTCATTGAGGAAATCCAACAAAAACACGCCTGAGAATCTTTCCCTTCCCACTCATGCGCGTTCTCTTTGACACCAACATTCTGCTCGATGCACTTCTGGAACGACAGCACGCTGAGGAGGCCTACTTCCTGCTTGATCAAGCGTTAGAGGGTCCAATCGACGGGACAGTCACCTCAACGATCCTCATCAATACGTTCTATGTGGGCCGGAAAGAGGTCGGCCGCGATTCAGCGACTCGGTTCATCCGCGAGCTCCTGGATGACTTGAGCATGAGCATACTCCCCGTATCCGGCAATATGCTCCGTCGAGCAATTCGACGGTACGAAGACTTTGAAGATGGAGCCATTGGGGAGGCTGCCGAAGCTTCTGACGTCGACATCATCTGTACCCGAAATGAGATCGACTTTCAGTCGTCCGACGTTCCAGTCCTTTCTCCCCAGGCACTGATCCAAGCCCTTCAATCTTGAATCCTGTTTCGGACACAGGCATCCCCAATTTCCATTGTGGAAACGAGTTCACTGCCCGCCTCCATCGCCCCCACCGAAAAGATTGCGAAGACGCTGTAGGCCAGCCTCCTTCGCGAGCGACTGAAGCTTCGACGCAATGGCGTCGCGATTGAGGATTTGCACCGTTGGGTCGCGCATGGTGCCACCGAGCTGAACCGTCACGGGAATGGTCTCGTCGCCGGACTCGCCCCCCACGAGCTTCTCGAGCAGGCCGCTGAGTGCCCCGTCGTCCCCGTCCAGCCGCGACGCAAGACCGGAGCCCTGAAGCATCGAGAGGGGCAGATTCATCGTCATCTCGAGGTCCACGCTGCCGCCCAGGCCCAGCGCGCCCTGCACGGTGCCCTCGAACTGGGAGCCCCCAAATGACCACGTCTTCAGCTGGAACTGGCCCTCTCGAATGGCGAAGGGTCCGCCGAGGCGCTCAAACTCCTTCAGCGAGGGCGTCGGAAGGTTCAAGGCGTTTGCCAGAGCGCTCGCTGGCCCGGTGTCGAGCGAGAGTCCTCCGTCGGCCACGATCGACTTCCCGATCGCCGTGAAGGCCGTCGTTTCGGGGAGAAGGCCGTCCGTGAGTGCCGTGTTTCCCTCGGCGTTGAGGGTGAGCGTGCCCGTGACGAGTTGCCCCAGCGTGGTCCAGTCCCTCAGAACCGCTCCAGCCTCCACCTTCTGGAGCTCCAGGTCGTACGTGAGCGTCGATTGGGGCGCCGCGGCACCGGTCTTTGACGGCGCCCGGCCTGGGCCCGCCGAGGCAAGCCACACGGAGCCATCCGTGGCTGGAACGGCGGCCGAGGTCGCCGAGCCGCGCTGATCGAGCGTCAACGAGCCCGCAAGCGCTCCCTCGTAGGTCGAGGCCGTCAGGTTGCGGACCCTCAGCCGCCGGTCGTCCATCTGCACGTCGAACGCAAGGTTGTCGAAGCGCTGCGGATCGTTCAGCAAAGTGCCAATTTCCACGCGCCCCTCCACGGCGTATTCCGGCAGCTCCAGTCCGCCGTACCACTTCTCGGCCAGGGCCTCAGGCGACTGCCCCTCCACTTCCGTCCCGGACAGATGCGCGGCGAAAAGCTGCGGGTAGGACGCCTCCGACGTGTCGGGCTCTGGGTAGAGTTCTACGAGATTGAGGCGGTCGGACGTGAGCGTGAAGTCCGCCGACAGAGCCGGGTCCGATTCGGCAAGGCCCTTCGAGATCGGGAAGAGATCCTGCATTGTCGTTTGCAGCGCCACGGTCTGCGCACCCGAGCGGACCGTAAAGCGGTCCATCGAGAGCCCCGTGCCAGTGAGTTGCACCGTCGCGTCGGGGACTTCGATGGGATGGCGAAACGATTCGTAGGGCACCTGCACCTTGCTGAGGCCGATCTGGCCGCTGGGGCGAATGGCATCGAGCGCGCCCGCAAAGCGCAGGTCGTAATCGGCAGTGCCTTGTATCGATTCAGTCTCCGCCTCGTCTTCCATGAGGGCCGTGAGGAGCTTCAGCTGTGCCGTGCCGGCCATCCGTCCGTCCACCTCCGGACTCTCCATCGGGTTGCGCACCGTCAGCCGTCCCGAAAGCGGATTGCCGAGCAGTTGCCCCTTCAGAGAGCGGACGGCCACCGAGTCGCGCGAGAGGGCAAGGTCGGCGTTCAGGTCGCGGAGCAGGGTCGCCCCCTCGTAGTCGACTCCGACGCCGGTGAGCTGCCCGGTCCCTGCGATGGAGAGAGGAGATGCCGCCTCCGTCGTGTCGGACAACCGGCCGGACACTTTTGCCTTCAGATTGAGCGTGCCCCGGGGATTGAGCCCCTCCACGGCCGCCGCCGGAACGAAGGCGGCGATCTCACCAAGATCGGTGGCCCCGGTCTCCACCGTGAGGTCGACCGTGGGCTGCTCGTTCAGTCCCGAAAGCGTGCCCTCCGCCGTGAGCGTGAGGGGCGCTGTTTCGAGTCGGAATGTCCGCAGATCCACCGTCCCCGCCGACGGCGCCACCCGCACGTCGTAGCGGGCCTGAGTGTCCTGTACCGCGAGGGTGTCAGATCCCATACTGGGCAGCACAGCCCGGACGGCGTTCAGGTCGACCGTGCCGTTGCTCGTGAGGGCCGATTCTTCGGGGAGGATTCCGATCTGTGCGCCGAAGTCAAGCCGGACGACCTGGTCGGCGCCGCGATCGGTGTAGTGCAGCTGGGCGTCCGACACGCGCACGTTCGAGAGCGGGATGCCCCCGAGCAGTGGTCCCTCGGCCTCGGTCGTATCGGCCTCGCCGCCCAGGGTGTCAAAGTTGGTCGTTCCGTCCTCGGCCACCACATAGCGGATCACCGGCTCTTCGAGGCCGACCGCCGTCGGTCGGACGGTTCCCGTGAACAGGGGCCAGAGCGCCAGGTCCACGTTCAGCGCCCGAGCCTCCACCGCGGGCTCGGTGCCGAAGCCCTCGGCGTTGGCGAGCCGAAAGCCGGAGACGCGGATGGTGGGGATTGGTAGGACGCGGAGACCGATGGCCTCGATCTGGACCTGTCGCCCCGTCGCCTCCTCCAGGGGCGGGATGACGTAGCCCTTCAGCTGCTCGGAGGTGAAAAGCTGGGGAAGCACGAGCGCCGCCACCAGGACGAGGACGACGAGGCCTCCGAGGAGGCCGCCGCCCCAGCGGAGCAGGCGTCGTCGGCGAGTACGCCGGGGATCGGACGCGTCGTCGGCAGAGTCAGACATGGCGATCGAGGGACGTGGAGATGCGGAACGCGGAGGGGAATTTCCGGAGGATTTTGAACCCGCGAGACGAGCGTCCGATCCGACAACTCTCGACCGCCACCCTCAAATCTGCCTCCGTTTTGCAGAGATTCGCTTCCCTGTCCCTTGCCTCTCACCCCTTCTTCCTCCCCCAGACAACCAACCGAACCGCGCGCCCGTTCGTGGAAGAAATCAGCCAGACACTGACAGAGAACTGCCATTGCCCCCGATCACAACCTTCTGGAGGAAGAGGTGTCTTCTGTATCCATGGTTTCTGCCACGTCCGACTGGTTCCGCGAGATCGACCACACCGGCGACATCGGGATCGAGGTGACGGCCCCGACTCTGACTCGGCTCTTTGAGCGGGCGGCGCTTGGCATGTTTTGGGTCCTCACCGATCTCGACGCCGTGCAGACGCCGGACGCAACCCCGATCACGGTCGACGGACGCGACCGGGAGGCACTCATGGTCCGGTGGCTCTCGGAGCTCAACTACTGCCACACAGTCGACGACGTGCTGTACGGGGCCGTCGAGGTAGAAAGCATCGACGAAACAGACGACGGCCTCACCCTCACGGCCACCGCCCGCGGCGAGCCCATCAATCCGGCCCGCCACACCGTCTACACGGAGATCAAGGCCGTCACCTTCCACGGGCTCGACGTGCACGAAGCCGAGGACGGCTGGGCCGTGCAGGTGATTTTTGATATGTGATTCCGACATAGGGCACCGAATCTTCAGGGCTTGCGCACAGACTCAGAGTAGCCGCCGTTTCACGACGCCTGATGCGTGAATGCTGGCCCCTCCTGCCTTGCTTCACGTGTCACGTCTCACTCTTCACGCATCACTCCACGCAACCTCTCTTCAGGCCTGGCCGTTTTAACTTTACCACGCACTTCTCAACTCGACCGCCTCCCTCCATGCCCGACTACGACCTCGAAAAGCTCGACGACTATCGCTGGCAAATCCCAAAAACGGGCGGCATGCAGGTGCCGGCCCGCCTCTACGCCACCGAGGCGATGCTGGAGGACATCCTCTCGGACGACGCCCCGCAGCAGGCGGTCAACGTAGCTCACATGCCCGGCATCGTGAGCGCCTCCCTGGCCATGCCTGACATCCACTGGGGGTACGGCTTTCCCATCGGCGGTGTGGCCGCATTCGACGCGGACGACGGCGTGATCTCGCCTGGAGGGGTGGGCTACGACATCAACTGCGGCGTGCGGCTAATGTCGTCGAAGCTCACGAAAGACGACCTCGACCGCCAAGACACGGAGCGCCTCGTCGACACCCTCTTCCGCCGCGTGCCCACGGGTGTGGGCTCCTCCGGCGCCCTTCGCGTGGATGAGTCGACCCTGCGGCGCGTCCTCCAGAAGGGGGCTCCGTGGGCCGTGAGCGAGGGCTACGGCTCCGACGCCGACCTCGACGTGATCGAGG
>CAZBIB010000171.1:0-1854 GCA_964491575.1 uncultured Salinivenus sp.
CGAAAGGGAAGGTGGAGGGCTTTGTGCACGACCGCTCCGCCAGCGGGCAGACCGTCTACATCGAGCCTGCGGCCTGCCTGGAGCTCAACAACGAAGTGCGCGAGCTCAAGAGCGCCGAGCAAGCCGAGATCGAGCGCATCCTGCGGGAGGCCACCGACCACGTGCGGGCCGAGAGCGATGCGATCGAGGTCAACCTGAAGGTCCTGGCGCAGTTCGACCTGCTTCGCGCCAAGGCCCGATTTGCCAATCGGCTGGAGGCGGTGGTGCCCAAGCTCAACGAGGAGGGCCGCATCGAGCTCTACGAGGGCCGGAATCCGGTCCTGCAGCTGCACTTCGAGGCGCTCGACGAGGACGCCGAGACCGAGGGCCGCGCGCCGGGCGAGGAGGACGCCATTCCGCCTCGGGAAGTGGTGCCCCTCGACCTCGAACTGGGCGACGACTTCCGCACGCTCGTCATCACCGGTCCCAACGCGGGGGGGAAAACGGTGGCGATGAAGACGGTCGGGCTCTTTTCGCTCATGCTCGCCTACGGCCTGCCCATTCCGGTGGCGCCTCACTCGTCGTTTCCGCTGTTTGACCGCATCGTGGCCGACATCGGGGACGAGCAGTCGATCGAGGACGACCTGTCCACCTTCAGCTCGCACGTCTCCAACCTTCGCCACATGCTGGAGGCGGCAGGCGACAACTCGCTCGTCCTGATCGACGAGGCGGGCACCGGCACGGACCCAGACGAGGGCGCCGCACTGGCCCAGGCCATACTGGAGCGGCTCACGAACGCGGGAGCGCGCACCATCGCCACCACTCACCACGGCACCCTCAAAGTGTACGCCCACGAGACGGAGGCCGTGGAGAACGGATCGATGGAGTTCGACCAGAAGACCCTCCGCCCCACCTACCGCTACCAGGAGGGCGTGCCCGGTTCTTCGTACGCCTTCGAGATTGCCCAGCGCATGGGCCTGGCGGACGACCTGCTGGATCGGGCCCGGGACCTGGCGGGGAAACAGAAGACCGCGATGGAGAACCTCATTTCGACGTTCGAGGAGCGCACGCAGCAGCTTGAGGACGAGCTCTATGAGGCCCGCAAGGCCCGCGAGAAGGCCGAGACGGAGCAGCAGCGCTACGAGGAGAAGGTACAGAAGCTGGAGAAGGAGCGCGAGGAGTTTCGCCAGCAGGCGCTAGAGGAGGCCGAGCGAATTGTGGACGAGGCCAATGCACGTATCGAAAACACCATTCGGGAGATCAAGGAGGCCCAGGCCGAGTCGGAGGCGACGAAGGAGGCCCGGCAGCGCCTCGAAGAGTACAAGGAGGACCTCCACGATCGGCGCGAGGAGGTCGAGTCGGACGCGGAGGAAGCGCCCCCGGCAGCGGGGGACGGCGAGCCTCAGACCGCCCCGGCCGAACCGATCGAGGAGGGAGATCGGGTGGTAGTTGACGACGGCTCGACAGCTGTGGAGGTGCAGGAGATCGAGGACGGAGAAGCCCATGTGGTGATGGGCTCAATGCACATGCGCGTGTCTCTCGATCGCCTGACCAAGGTCGGGGGATCGAGTCCGGAGCCGGATCAGCAGACGGGCGGCGGCACCGACATGACGGCGCTGGAGGCGAGCCCCTCGATCGACGTGCGAGGCGAGCGGGTGGACGAGGCCCGCCGACGCGTGCAGCACTTCCTCGACGACGCCGTGGCCGCCGGGCTCGACACGGTTGAGATTCTCCACGGCAAGGGCACCGGCGCCCTGCGAACCGCTCTCCACGAAATGCTCGCCGACCGTCCCGATATTGCGGACTACCGAAAGGCACCGATCGAGGAGGGCGGCGCCGGGGTAACGAAGGTCGATCTCGGGTGAGGAATGGAAG
>CAZBIB010000171.1:1954-7164 GCA_964491575.1 uncultured Salinivenus sp.
CCGCCGGTTTGTAGCTTCGTGGTCGGCCTTTCGAATCGACGACTGACCCTCTACCAGCATACCCTCCGATGGCTCACATTGTCGCGACCCGTCCCCTGATTGAGGGCGGCCTTTCCGGGCTGCGCGAGGCGCACACTCTTACCGTCTGCGACCCGCCTGTCGGCAGCACGCGCTCTGTGGACGAGCTCGTCGCCCTGACCGACGGGGCCGACGTGCTCCTCTCGATCCTTGCCGATCCGGTGACGGAACGATTGTTCGAGGCGCGGCCCGGCCTCCGGATGGTGGCGCAGTACGCCGTGGGTGTGGACAACATTGATCTGGAGGCGGCGGAGGCCCACGGCGTGGTTGTTACGCACACGCCCGGCGTGCTCACCGACGCGACCGCCGACATGACGTGGGCGCTGCTGCTGGCGGCAGCCCGGCACGTGCCCGCGGCGGACCGGTACGTGCGCGACGGGCGCTTCGAGCGATGGGAGACGACGCTCCTGCTGGGCACGGAGCTGGCCCGCAAGCGGTTGGGCATCGTGGGGCTCGGTCGCATTGGGGCTGCGGTGGCCCGACGGGCCCTCGGATTCGGAATGGAGGTGGTGTACCACAATCGCACCCGCGCCAATCCGACCGTCGAACGGCAAACAAGCGCCCGGTACGTGGACCTCGACGAGCTGCTGGAGACGAGCGACGTCGTCTCGCTGCACTGCCCCCACAACGAGGACAGTCACCACCTGATAGACGCCGCGGCCCTGAAGCAAATGAAGTCGTCGGCGCTTCTGGTCAACACGGCTCGCGGGCCCGTCGTCGATGAGGCGGCGCTCGTGGAGGCGCTGGCAAACGACGAGATTGCCGGAGCCGGACTCGATGTCTTCGAAGAGGAGCCCGACGTGCATCCGGGCCTCCTGGATCAGGACCGGGTCGTTTTGGCTCCCCATCTGGGCAGCGCCACAACCGACGCACGAATGCGGATGGCGCAGATGTGCGTAGCTTCCATCACGGCATTTTTGGACGATGCGGAGAGCATCCCCCA
Source organism: uncultured Salinivenus sp. (assembly GCA_964491575.1). Lineage (GTDB taxonomy): Bacteria > Bacteroidota > Rhodothermia > Rhodothermales > Salinibacteraceae > Salinibacter. The sequence continues at coordinate 2,976 of CAZBIB010000171.1, forward strand.
TCGGCTCGTGTAGGGCGATTGAGCATGACGGATCCGCGATCGGCATTGATCGATGTGGTGGACGAGGCTGTGTGGGGCGCCGTACGATTGAAAGGAAGAGAACGCCCTGAATGCTCGCTGGAGAGAGTCGGCTCGTTTTTTGCATGCAGGCGTCAACAGTCTCGTCGTCGTTCTCTTTCGGCCCGTCGGTTCTCGTTCTCATGCCCATCCTACGACGGTCGCTGGCGCTCCTGTTGATTATTGTGATCGGAGGAGCGCCGCCGGTCGTCTGGGGACAAGAGCCGGACTCTGTTTCGCGCTCGCCGGACTCTACGGAGGAAGCGTCTGCGATTGCACGCCGCGTCGCAACGGCCTTTTCGGAGGGAGATGCCAGCCGGCTCCTCACGCCCTCTGCCGATCGGGTCGAGATTAGTCTCTTTGGGGTACGAACGTTTTACAGCAGTGCGCAGGCGCTGTACGTGCTGCGAGAATTCTTTCGGAGCCACGTGCCCCGTCGCTTCCGGATTCGAGACGTAATGGAAACCGGTACGAGCTGCTTTGTGCAGGGGGAGTACGAGCAGGCCCGGCGTGCACGGCGGCTTCAGGTCTACGTGCGGCTCGGGCAGCCGGAGAGGGGGGACCTGTGGCATCTGCAAGAGGTTCGCATCGAAGGGCCGTCCGAGTAGGAGCATGGTTGGGGCAGTCAGTGCGAAGCATGTCGAGAATCCAGCCGGGAGGGCAGTCGTAGGAAGCGCCTCGTTTCCACCGTGGACTCACCGCTTCGCCGCGCGCGATGGACCGCCTGCTTCGTACACTGCGACAGCGTCCGTGGATGTGGGGCGTGGGCCTCGGCCTCGTCGTAGCCGTGTTGGTGACGGCGGTCGTTCGGATGTACGCCGTTCAGGCAGTTGAGGCCAACACGAAGGCCCGGCAGGAGGCAGTCGTGGAGGCGGCGCTCGCTACGATTGACGATCAGTTTACGGTTCTCCGTGGACGCCTCCATGGACGTGCCCGGCGCCTGGCCGCCGATTCGAGCGTCGTACAGGGGCTTCGGGGATGGCGCGAGCGGGAGGAGCGTCCGCCCCGGCTCACTCAGTACGTCGCGGGTCTTCCGACCGATGCCCACACGACCATCGAGGTGTACGCGCCGGATGGGCGGATTTTAGCGTGGACCGGGACGCGGATGCCTTCCGACAGCGTGCGGGTCGGGACGAGTGCCTCTCCATCCCCTCGAACGACCCTTGTTTACGACGGGAAGGGGCGGCGGGCTCTTGCGGCCTGGGTGCCCGTCGAGCGGGACGGAACCGTGCTTGGGGCCGTGCGGGTCGTGCGTGTCGTTCGGTATCGGCCGCCGGTGCAGAACCGATACGTGCAGGCGATGAGTCTAGAGGATCGATGGAGTCGGCAGACCGGCGAGGTAGTTCGGGTGCGCTGGACCTCGACCCCGCCCAACGCGCCGCACCGTGCCTTTCGCGGGGTTGGAGGAGCGGTGCTCGGATACGGATCAGTGATACCGCCATCGCCGGAGCGGCTGGTGGAGCGAACGGCCTCCTTCTACACCGATCTCCTCGTGGCCTGGGTCGTTGGGCTCATCGGGTGGGCGCTCGTCCTCGTCGTTGGCTGGTACCTTCGGCTCGCACGCCGGGAAGGCCTTCGGCGTCACCGAGGAGCTCGGCGGGCGGCGATGCGGCGTCTCGCGGTGGTCGCCCTCCTTGCTGTCGCAGCCCGCTATGCCCTCCTCGTGCTCAACGTGCCGAGCCGGTGGGCAGACTTCGGGACGAGTATGGCGCCGCTCTTCGATCCGACGTACTTCGCGTCCACTCTCGGCGGGGGCATTCTTCGGTCGATCGGCGACCTTCTCCTCACGGGGCTGTGGGCCGGCGGTCTGGCCGTCGCCGTCGTGTACCTGGCCCGCCACTACCGTCCGCGCGCCGACACGCTAAGCGATTTTCCGGCGACCCTTCGTGCGTGGAGGCCCCGATCTCCGCACGCCGGACACTTTCTGGGCACCCTCATTGGGCTCGTCGGAGTCGGCCTGGGAGGCATTGTGGTCCTTGCCGTTGTGGTGCGGCGGGCAGTGATCGACAGCACGCTTGACTTCTTCTCCCGGACGGGGCTGCTCCCGGAGCCGCTCGTCCTCGGGGTCTTGTGCGGACTGTTCCTCCTCGTGGCCGCCGGACTTCTCGTGGGCATTGGAGGCACGTGGATCACCATCCATCGCCTTCTCCGGCATCGGCCGCGCGGGTGGCCTCGGGGCATTGGGCTCGTCCTCGGGACGGGATTGTTCGGTGTCGGGATCGTGGGGATGTACCTCGGCACGGACGTGCAGAGCCTCGTCTCGCTGCCCTACGTGCTGGTGGCCCTCCTTGGGATTGGCGGAGTCGCGACCTACGGGCTCGTCAGTGAGGAGCGGGAGGGAAGCGAGGCCCTGACGCTCCGTGGGCTGCTGGGCGGCCTCTTTGCCGTGACCCTGCTGCTCTATCCCCTGCTCTACGCCGGGATGGACGCAAAGCGGCAGGAGCACATGGTCGATGCGGCTCTCTCGTTTGAGCGAGGACAGGATCCCCGTGTCCTGTATTCGATTCGTCAGGTGCTTCGCTCCGCCTCCGAGGCCCTCCCGGGTTCTCTCCAGACTGAGGACCCGAGGATGAGCGCGCGGATCGACTCGATTTCCACACAGCTCGTGCGACAGTCGCTGCTGTCGTCCCTCGCCACGTACGAGGTCCAGCTCAGTTTGCTCGGGGCCGACGGAACGGTCCGCCGTCAGTACACCTCCGACGGGCGGGTGTACGCAGCCCCGGACCGAACGGCCCGACGGGCCTTCGCGGCCCTTCGCTCCACCGGTGAGCGAACGCTGGGGCCCACCATCCAGCAGTTCCCCCGAGAGGCAACGGTACGCCCTTCCGAGCGGAGCCGCTTTCAATACGCCGGACTGATCGGCCTCCCCCCCGGCGCGGATTCCGTAGAGACGTGGGTGTTGCTTCGCATTGAGCCGCAATCGCTGTTGCCCGGCACGGGCTACGGCGTGTCCCGCGTGCTCCTGCCCGACGGCTCGTTCGGCGACTTGTACGCTGACCTGTCGCTGGCCGAATTCCGAAACGGGACGCTCGTCCGCAGCGTGGGGCGCGATTTTGGGCGGACCCGCCTCCAGCCCGTCGAGCGCAAGGCACTCAAAGAGCAGTCGACTCTGTGGCGCCGGGAGATGGTGCGGGGGCGTCAGTACCTCACGTACTACCATCGATTTGCACCGGAGGAGGCGTCTGCCTCCATCGTGGCGGTGCGCATCCCGTCCATTCTCGCCTTCGATCATCTCTACTACCTGCTCCGTCTCACGGTCGCCGGCCTCTGTGTGGGGCTCATTGTGTATCTGCTCGGGCTCTACGTGCGGTACCGCCGGGGACGGCTCCCGGCCCCCCGCGTGCGGTTCCGCAACAAGGTGCTCAACGCCTTTTTGGTCGTCGGCATCGTCTCGATGGTGGCCGTGGGAGTGGTGGGCGTGCGCGTGGTCACCGGTGAGAACGAGCGCGCCATCGAGCGGCGCATACACGAGCACCTGACCCGCGTGGAAGAGACGCTGGCCCTGGAGGCCCGCCCCGGCGAGCAGCTGTGGCACGTGGCGGCGCGCATGGACGTGGACACCCTCGCCGCCCGAGTCGGTCTCGACCTTCACCTCTACCGAAGGGGACAGCTCATCCGGACGAGCCAGCCGCACCTCCTGCGCGACGGACTGGTGACCGGGCGCCTCCCCGGCAGCGTGTACCACAAGCTCTACGACGAGGCCTATCGGTTCGTAACCGCCGAGGCGTCCATTGGGCAGTTTCAGTATCGGGTGGGCTATCAGGCCCTGGTCGACAGCGAAGGGCGTCCGCAGATAGTGGTTGGGGCGCCCACGCTCGCGCAGCAGGAGCAGCTGCAGGAGGAGCAGTCGCGCACCCTGGCGTATCTCTTTGGGGCCTTGCTGCTGCTAGTCGTGGTCGTCATGCTGACCGGGGTGGTGCTGGCGAATGCCCTGGCCCAGCCCATCGCACAGCTCCGGCAGGGTCTGGAGGCCGTCGGCGAAGGACGGTTTACGCGGTCTCTCTCCGTCGACACGCGGGACGAGATTGGCGACCTCGTGGACACCTTCAACGAGATGCGCGATCAGCTCGCCGAGAGCCGGCGCAAGCTGGCCCGTCAGGAGCGGGAGCTGGCCTGGCGCGAGATGGCCCGT
>CAZBIB010000172.1:0-1508 GCA_964491575.1 uncultured Salinivenus sp.
CTGCTCGCGGAAGGCGCGGGAGCGGCGGCGCGAGAGCTCCACCTCGGTTCCGTCCTCCAGCGTGGCCTTCAGCTTGCCCTTCGACCACGGCGTCACGTCATCGACCCACCGGAGATTGAGGATGTGCTGGCGGCTGGCGCGAAAGAAGCGGTCCGGGTCGAGTCGGTCTTCGAGGTAGCTGAGAGAGCGGTGGATAAGCGGTTCTTCACCGTCGAAGTAGAGCCGCGTGTAGTTGCCGGCCGCTTCGAAGAGTCGCACGTCGGCCAGCTGCACAAACCAGCAGCGCTCCCCGTCTTTCACGAACACCTGATCCTCGGCGGTGAGCGTGCGCCGCGGCTCCCCCTCTTCCGACACCACGGCCTGCGGAGCCGTCTCGGCGGCCCGCTCCCGCACCGTCTCAATCGCCTCCGCGAGGCGCTCCGGCTCCACCGGCTTCACGAGATAGTCGAGGGCGTTGACCTCGAAGGCACGGATGGCGTACTCGTCGTAGGCGGTGACGAAGACCACGTGCGGCACCGCGTCGAGTCGTTCCAGCAGATCGAACCCGCTGTCGCCCGGCATCTGCACGTCGAGCAGCAGCAGGTCCGGGTCGTGCTCGCGGAGGGCGGCCTCGGCCTCGTCCGCGTTGGCGGCCTCTCCCACCACCTCCACCGCATCGTGCGGGTCGAGCAGGCGCCGGAGCTCGCTACGGGCCAGGCGCTCGTCGTCCACGAGGAGGGTTCGGAGCGAAGACATCGAAGGCATCGGCATCCACTTGCTGATCGCTACAGTCGTCTCCAGCCCCTCGGTCACTCGTGCGCCGCGACGGCAACCTGAGACTCGTCCTGCACCACAGGCTCATCGGGCTCCAACCGCCCCGGAAGCATCACCGTGGCCTCTACGGTGTCCGCGTCCGCATTTTCCACGGTCAGTGAGGCCTTCTCGCCGAAGAGAAGCTGGAGCCGCTCCCGGGCATTGGCAAGCCCGGTGCCGCCTTCTTCTGTGTCGAGCGTGCCCGGATTGGTGACCCGAATGCAAAGAGTACCGTCCGCCACATGGGCGTCGATCGTGATCACGCCGCCGCTCTGGTACTGCGCCACCCCGTGCTTGATGCCATTCTCTGCGAGGGTCTGCACCAGCAGGAACGGCACCGGACGGGCGAGCGCCTCCTCCTCCGCGTCGATCTCGTACCGGAGCCGATCCTCGAAGCGGACCGATTCGAGCTCCAGGTAGGTGCGCACCGTGGACAGCTCCTCCTCCAGCGGCACCGTCTTCACGTCGTCCACCTGCAGCGTGTTGCGCAGCAGCCGCGCGAGGCGCGTGACCATACGCTGCGCCCGGTCGGGGTCCTCGGCAATGAGGGCGCGAACGCTGTTGAGGCTGTTGAAGAAAAAGTGGGGATTGAGCTGAAGTTTCAGTGCCTTGAGCCGGGCCGTCTCGGCCTGCGCCTCCAGCTTCCACTTGTCCACCTCGGCCTTCCGGTAGTTCCAGAAGTAGTGCACGCCGAAGTAGATGAGCGACCAGAGCAT
>CAZBIB010000172.1:1608-7132 GCA_964491575.1 uncultured Salinivenus sp.
CCTTCCGGTAGTTCCAGAAGTAGTGCACGCCGAAGTAGATGAGCGACCAGAGCATGATGACGATCCACGTGTTCATGACCGACGCCAGCAAGTAGCCGAGCTCCGTGTCGATCTCGCTGTACGCGTCGATCTCCAGCACGTAGCGCCCCACAGCATCCATTGTGCCGGTCAGAACGATGGACACGATCATGGACGCCCCCACGACTCGCGGGGCCAACTGTCGGAGGGACATCTGCGTCCAGTCGTGCCGCTTGGCGACGAGGCGGTAGAAGTGGGTGTAGAGCACGCCTGCCCCGACCAGGAGGCCGCACGATACGGCACGCTCCCACGTGACGGTGCGGAAGAACGCGGACAGCGTGATCCGCATGACGGAAAACGCCGTCCATCCCCCAAGCTGACAGATCCAATAGGCGTACCATCGATTCATCGATCTGGACGTGGGTCGTTCGAATGATGCATGCAGAAAAACGGCGACCGGACGGCATCAGGTCCGAAAGAGGACGCGCTCGCAGACCGCCTGTGGCTGCTCGGTCACGTCCAGGCCGTCGACCGTCACGGTGCCCTCGGTCGGCGCAAGCATGGTGGCGATAACTCGGAGCGTAGTGGTCTTGCCCGCCCCATTGGGACCGAGGAGGCCGTAGACGCGCCCCGGCTCGCACGTAAAGGAAATGTCTTCGAGCGCGTCGAGCGTGTCGCCCGTAAACTGCGGGCCCATCTCCTTCTTTTGCTGGCGCGGGAGGGCGTACGTCTTCGTCAGGTTCTTGACCTCAATCACGGCACTCCGGGCGATTGTCGATAGATGGTGCAATGGAAAGCATACGGAAGTCGCCCAACAGATGGAAGCATTCTTCCACGAGCGGACGCATCGTTCGTTGAACGGGCAGAAACGACGATAAACCCACGAAGAGCCGTTAGCCCCCTCTCTCACCTCGCTCTCGCCCTCCGCCCCTCACCCCGCCCCGTCGTTCACTGACTCCATTGACCGCTGATCGAGCAAAGACCCCACTCGTCAAAAATCTCTTGCGCTCGCAATGCCCCGAGCGTATGCTTACGGATGGATCATTATCGATTTGGGAGAGATCCACTCCCGCTCGCAGCTCTCCATCACCACCCCGAATCGTCTCATGTCCCGTCTCCGAACGACCCTCCCCCTCCTCGTCCTGACACTCCTCTGCGCCGCCCTGGCGGTCCGTCCCGCCGCGGCACAAGAGCAGGCGAACGCGGACGTGATCGTGGATCCCGAAAATGTGGTTCCGTCCACAGTCGAGTACCAGGGCGAGCTCCCACCCCTCATCGACCGGCAGACCTTCTTCGGCGACCCGCAGTACAGCAGCGCTCAGCTCTCGCCCGACGGTGAGCACGTCTCGTTTACGAAGGAATACAAGGGCGTGATGAACGTCTGGGTGAAAGGCGTGGACGAGCCGTTCGATGCTGCCGAGCCCGTGACGGCCGACACCACCCGCCCCGTCCAGGGCTACTTTTGGACGCAGGACAGCGAGCGCATCCTCTACGTCCAGGACAAGGGCGGCAACGAAAACTACCACATCTACGCCGTCGACCCCGACTCCGAGGAGGAAACGGAGCTCGGCGTGCCCCCCGCCGAAGACCTCACGCCCTACGAAAACGTACAGGCGCGCATTTTTGCCGTGCCGGAGGCCACGCCCGGCGAGATCGTCGTGGGCCTCAATGACCGCAATCCGCAATACCACGACCTCTACCGCATCGACCTGGAGACGGGCGAGCGCGAGCTGATTTTCAAGAACACGGAGGGCTACGGCAGCTACACGTTCGACCACGAGGGCCGCTTCCGCCTCGCCAGCCGCCAGACCGACAGCGGCGGCACGGAGATCCAGAGCGTCGACATCACCGAACAGGACACCACCTTCACCACCCTCTACTCCTGCTCGGTGGACGAATCTTGTGGCGTGAGCAGGTTTCACAAGGACAACGAGCGGGTCTACCTCCAGACCAACAAGGGGGAGAATGTGGACCTGACGCAGCTCATGCTCCTGGACGTGCAGACGCAGGAGACCGAACTCGTGGCGAAAGATCCCGAGGGGGAAGTCGACTTCGGCGGCGCCATCTTCAACGACCGGACCGAAGAGCTCGCCGCCACCGTCTACGTCGGCGAGCGACAGCGCGTCTATCCGAAGACGGAATCGTTCAAGCAGAAGTACCAGACGCTGAAGCAGAAGCTTCCAGACGGAGAAATCTCGCTCGGCTCCTCCACGGAGGACTTCCGGACGCACATCGTGAGCGTGGAGCAGGACGTGAATCCCGGCGCCACGTACCTCTTTGATTCGGCGAGCGGCACGGTGGAGAAGCTCTACGAGTCGCGCCCCGAGCTGCCGACCCAGCACCTCGCGGAGATGACCCCAATCACCTATGAGGCGCGCGACGGGCTGGAGATTCCGGCCTACCTGATGCTGCCGAAGGGCGTGGAGGCCAAGAATCTGCCAACCGTCATCTACGTCCACGGTGGGCCCTGGGCGCGCGACACGTGGGGCTACAATGCCCGTGCCCAGTTCCTGGCCAATCGTGGCTACGCGGTGCTCCAGCCCAACTTCCGCGGCTCCAGCGGCTACGGGCAGTCGTTCCTGCACGCCGGGAATGAGGAGTGGGGCACCGGCGCCATGCAGCACGACATCACCGACGGCGTGAAGTACCTGATCGACCAGGGCATTGCCAACCCCGACCGCGTTGGCATCTACGGCGGGTCGTACGGCGGCTACGCGACGCTCGCCGGGGTCACCTTTACACCCGACCTCTACGCCGCGGGCATCCCGTACGTCGCGCCATCCAACCTGCTCACCCTCATCGAATCGTTCCCGGCCTACTGGCAACCGTACCTGGAGGGCACCTGGTACGAGCGCGTGGGCAACCCCAACAACTCTGAAGACCGCAAGCGCCTGAAGCGACAGTCGCCCCTCTTCAAGGCCGATCAGATTACCGCGCCCCTCCTGGTGGTCCACGGCGCCAACGATCCGCGCGTGAAGCAGCAGGAGTCCGACCAGATCGTGGCGACGCTGCGCGACCAGGGGCACCCGGTGGAATACATCGTGGCGCCTGACGAGGGACACGGCTTCAGCAACGAGGACAACCGGCTCGCCTTCTCCACGGCGATGGAGAAGTTCCTGGCCCAACACCTCGGCGGCCGCTACCAGAAAAACGCCACCGACCGCATCCGGACCCGGCTCAACGAGATCACCGTGAACCCCGACTCGGTGACGATGCCGGACACAACCGCTACGGCCGAGGCGTCGTCAGACGCCCCGAGCGGCTTTGCGATGATGGATGGTTCAAAGCTCAAGGCGGGCACCTTCTCCTACGACGCCACAATGAAGATGCAGGGCCAGTCCATCGACCTGTCGTCGACGCGTACCATCCAGGCCACCACGAGCGGGACCGAGACGTGGACGGTCGTCAGCAAAACGCAGACCCCGCAGGCCACGGTCACTGACTCGCTGATTATGGACCGGTCCACCCTCCGCCCGGTCTCCCGCCATCAGCGCGGCCCCCTCACAATGGACATCAGCTACACCGACACGTCGGCCTCCGGTACCCTGAAGGTGCGCGACCGCTCCACGTCCATCAGCAAGAGCTTCGACGCCCCGACGCTTGCGGGCGGCGCGCACGACCTGGTGGCCCTCGGGACGATGCCGCTCAAGCCGGGCTTTTCGACCTCGCTCCAGGTCTTCTCGCCGCAGCAACAGACCGTGCAAACGGCAAACTTTGAGGTGACCGGCACGGAAACGGTAAAAACGCCGGCGGGCTCGTTCGAGGCCTACGTGGTGGACGTGAACGTAGGTGACGGTCAGGCGACCGGCACCGTGCACCTGCGCAAGACGGCGCCGCACCACGTTCTCAAGTCCAATCTCGAGGTGTCCACGCCCCGCGGCACCCGTACGATCAGCCAGACCCTCTCGAAGATAAGCACCCCGGCGTCCTCGACGGGAACCCGATGACGATCGCGGTCGGCAGCACTGAACCCTGAGGCCGGGCCTTCTCGTAGGAGCGGATGGTCTGCGCTTTTCCGCCGCTTCCGTTGTCTCGTGCCCGACCTCGCCTCCTGCTCCGCCGCCGAGCTGGCCCGTCGCATCCGCACTCGCGACTGCTCCGCCGTCGAGGTCTTGGAGGCACACCTCGGCCGCATCCAACGCTGGAACCCGGCCGTGAACGCCGTGGTGACCCTCGATGCCGAGCGGGCACACGACCGGGCTAGGGCTGCCGACGAGGCGCTGGACCGAGGCAAGGTGTGGGGACCGCTGCACGGCGTACCCGTCACCGTCAAGGACCAGTTCTCGACGGCGGGACTGCGCACGACCTATGCCCTGCCTCACTACGCCGACTTCGTCCCCGACGCGGACGCTCCGCAGGTCGCCCGCCTGAAGGCAGCCGGGGCCGTCCTCATGGGCAAGACGAATCTTCCCCTCGCGGCCTACGACTGGCAGTGCGTACACCCGAATTTCGGCTGCACAAACAATCCATGGGATCTGGACTGCACGCCCGGCGGGAGCTCCGGCGGCGCCGCAGCGGCCCTTGCGGCGGGCTTTACCCCGCTGGAGCTCGGGGCCGACGTGGCCGGCTCCATCCGCGTCCCGTCCCACTTCTGCGGCGTCGTCGGCCTCCGTCCTACGGAAAGCTCCACGCCGCTCCGCGGCATCCGGCCGCCGGATCGCCCGATCGGAGTGCGGCACATTGTGGTCGCGGGACCGCTCGCCCGAAGCGTGGAGGACCTGCAGTTGGCATGGACGGCGCTGGAGGATGTCGACGATCCGCTGCCCGATCCGCCGGCCTCCGAGAATCTTCGCATCGCCGTGACGCCGGAGCTGGCCGGGGTGCCGGTCGATACCGACACGCAGCGGGTATTCCGGAAGGCTATCGGTGTGTGGCGCGACGCGGGATGCACCGTGGAGCGACGACCTGCTCCGTTTGACGTAGAGGAGGCGTTCGACATGTGGGCCCGCATCCAGGGCTTCGAGTTGACGGCGGGGCTTCCCGCACCACTGCGCACCACGCCGCTCCGGCAACTGGTGTGGCAGGGGTATGTCCGGTCCAAGTTTGGCGCCCTCGCCGGACGGTTGGCAAAGGGCGCCGCGCTCAGCCCGCGCGGCTACTTCGACGCCCTCGACCGCAAGGAGGATCTCAGCGAGTCCCTCGACGCGTTCTTCCGCGACTGGGACCTGTGGGTCACGCCCGTCGCCGCCACGCCGGCCTTTACGCACCGCCGCACCGGAGCCGACCTCGACATTGAGGGCGTGTCGGTGCCCTATGCCCTTCCGATCGCCCCCTACAACTGCCCGACAGCCGTCCCCGGGCATCCTATTCTCGCCCTGCCCGCTGGTCGGTCGTCGGACGGACGGCCCATCGGCCTGCAGGTGCACGCCCGGCGGGGAATGGACGCCGAGCTCCTCGCTGCGGGGCGGTGCCTTGAAGCTGCGCTGGGGATCGAGTCGTCGCTCGCGCCGCTGGGGACGTAATTCCCGCTGCCGCCGCGGGTCGTTTCCATTCTGAAACGAAGAGA
>CAZBIB010000173.1:0-7038 GCA_964491575.1 uncultured Salinivenus sp.
CGGGTTTCTCTGGTACAACGGCTATCCGGCCACCGTCTTTATGGGCGACACCGGCGCCCTCGCCCTCGGCGGGGCCATCGGCAGCACCGTCCTCATGGTGCGCAAGGAACTGCTGCTACCACTGCTCGGCATCGTGTACTTCGCCGAGGCCGTGTCGGTGATCGTGCAGACGAGCTATTTCAAGTACACGCGGCGCCGCACCGGAGAGGGAAAGCGCGTTTTCCGGATGGCGCCCCTGCATCATCATTACGAAGCCCTCGGGATTCACGAGGCGAAGATCGTGACGCGCTTCTGGATCGTGACCGCCATCACCGTGATCGCCGCCTTGCTTATTCTCCGCATCCGCTGATTGCATCGGGCCTGTTCTGAAAATATTGACCGTAGAGGCATCCGGCCCGGAAGGCCTCTACATAACGAAAAGACACACGTGGAAACGATCGCAGACATCAACATGACACCGGACGAGGTCCGCACAAGACGAGGGACCGTGGTGGGCGGTGCCCGCAGCGGGCGGGCCGTGGCTCAGCTGCTGGCCGAGGCCGGGGGCGAGGTGTTTCTCACCGAGCAGGGGCCGCCGCCGGAGGGCACCGAGGCGGTGCTCGACGAGGCCGGCGTCGACTACGAGTTTGACGGGCATACGGTACGGGCCCTCGACGCCGACTTTTTCGTGCTCAGTCCAGGCGTGCCCACGCAGGCGAACATCGTGCAGCAGGCGCTGCGGGCCGGGATCGACGTGTACTCGGAGATCGAGGCGGCGTCCTGGTTCTGCGACGCGCCCATCGTGGCCATCACGGGCACCAACGGCAAGACGACTACGACGAGTCTCACGGGGCACGTTTTTCGGCAGGCCGTCCGGGACGAACCGGGCCGAGAGGCCGTCGTGGTCGGCAACATTGGGTACCCGTTTTCCGACTACGTGCTCGACGTGGAGCCGACGGACGTGGTGGTGCTGGAGGTCTCTAGCTTTCAGCTCGACCACGTGGACACGTTCCACCCCCGCGTGAGCGTGCTGCTCAACATTACCCCCGACCATCTGGATCGTTACGATCACGACTTTGAGGCCTATGCGCAGGCCAAGTTCAACATTTTCCGCAATCAGGGAGAGGGCGACGTGGTGGTGTACAACCGCGATGACGATCTCGTGCGCAACGGGGTCATGCGCGCAAGTGAGAAGCAGGACTTTCGGCCGATGGCGATGACGCTGGAGGGGGTGCCGGAGGCAGGGGGCGGGCTGCGCGACGACCACATCGTTCTTCGAATCGACGACGAGGACGAACCACTTATGCATCGCGACGAGCTGGCCCTTCGGGGGCGCCACAACGTGTACAATTCGCTCGCAGCCGCCGTCTCGGCTCGCGTGATGGAAGTCGAGAACGATGTCATCCGCGAGAGCCTGGCTGGCTTTGAGGGGGTGCCGCATCGGCTGGAGGAGGTGCGCACAGTCGACGGCGTGCTGTACGTGAATGACTCGAAGGCGACCAACGTGAACGCCGTCTGGTACGCTCTGGAGAGCTTCGAGCGACCCGTGGTGCTGATTGCGGGGGGGCGGGACAAGGGCAACGACTACACCGATCTCAAGCCGCTCATCCGCGAAAAGGTGCGTGCCGTGGTGGCCCTCGGCGAGAGTGCCGAGAAGGTGGCCCGAGAGCTCGGCACGGAGGCGCCAAAGCACAGCCGCGCCCAGACCATGGAGGAGGCCCTGAGTCAGGCCCAGCGCTTTGCCCGACCGGGCGACGCCGTGCTCCTGAGCCCGGCCTGCTCCTCCTTCGACATGTACGAGAGCTTCGAGGAGCGGGGCACCCTCTTCCGCCGCCTCGTGAAAACGCTTTTGTGAAGAGTGATGCGTGAGAAGTGAAACGTGAGGAGTAGGTCACGACTCACGTTTTACGCATCACGCACTTCAGTCCTGGACAGGGACGCTAAATTGTAGACGACCGCCCATGAGCTTCATTCAAACCCTCCGACATAAAGTTACCGACCGCACCCCGGCGGACAAGTTCGTGGTGTGGGTCGTGCTGGCGCTCGCGGCGGCGGGTGTGGTGGCCGTGTACAGCGCGGTCACGTACCTGGCGGAGGTGCGGACCGGGACCGAGCCGGTGCACTTTTTGGTGAACCATCTCGTTCGCGTGGGGATCGCGCTCGGGGTGATGGGCATCGTCAGCCTGATCGATTACCGCACGCTGGCCCGGTACAGTCGGGTGATCCTTATCGGGGCGCTGGGGCTTCTGCTTGCCGTCAAGATCATGGGCCTCTTCTCCCCCGGCGCCGATCGCTGGTTGCAGGTTGCCGGCGTGGGGTTTCAGCCGTCGGGGCTCGCACGGCTGGCCCTGGTCTTCTACGTGGCGGTCCTGCTGGTGCAGAAACAGGAGTACGTGAAGAGCTTCGGGCGGGCGTTCCTGCCGATTCTGGTGTGGGTGGTGCTGACGGTGGGGCTCATCGGGCTCGACGATCTTTCGACGGCCTCGGTGGTCCTTCTTTCCGTGCTGCTGATGTGCTTCGTAGGACGCGTGAGTGTGGTCCAAATTTTCGGCCTCGGCCTGCTGGGGGCGCTAATGGCGTATGGGGTCCTTGTGACCTCGCCGAACCGGGCCGCCCGCGTGGAGGCGTACCTCGGCATGGACGTGTTTGCCCATACCGACACTGAGCAGGTGATGGACGCACGAGGGGAGCGGTACCAGTCCCGGCAGGCGCGGATGGCTTTTGCCGCCGGCGGGCTTACGGGCGTAGGTCCGGGGAAGAGCGTACAGCGAGACTTTCTGCCCGCGCCCTACAACGACTTTATTTTCGCAATCATTGCCGAAGAGTATGGCCTCATTGGCGCGCTCGTCCTGCTGTTCGGGTTCTGCGTGTTGCTCTTTCGCGGGTACCTGCGCATTGCCCGGGATGCGCCCGACCCGCTCGGGCTCATCCTGGCGGTCGGGTTCACCACGATGATCGTGACGTACGGATTTGTGCACGCCGGGGTGGCCTGCGGGCTGCTGCCGGTGACGGGACTTCCTATGCCGTTCGTCTCGTACGGCGGCACGTCCCTGCTGGCCAACGGCATCATGGTAGGGGTGCTGCTGAATATCTCGCGGCACGCGGGAGAGCGAACGTGAGAACGAATTCCACGAGATCACGCCGCCTTTGGGGGAATACATGCACCTTAAAATTTGATATAATCATTGTAAAGCCGTCCCGGCGGGACGGCTCTACGCGGACCTTTCTGATCATGAGCGAACGCGCTCCGCACATACTGATGGTGGGCGGCGGCACCGGGGGACACGTGTACCCGGCCATTGCTATTGCCGATGCGGTGCGGGCCCTCCGCCCGGACGCTCAGATCGTGTTTGCAGGGACGCAGGACCGGCTCGAAGCGCGGGCCGTGCCGGAGGCGGGCTACGCCCTCCACCCGATTACCGCGCAGGGAATCCAGCGCCGGGCCTCGACCTCAAACCTCTTGCTCCCGTTCCGAGTGGCGCAGGGGGTCCTGCAGAGCTGGCGCCTGGTGGAAGCCATCAATCCTGATGTAGCGGTGGGCACAGGCGGCTATGTGTCCGGGCCCGTGCTCTTGGCCGCATGGCTTCGAGGACGGCCCCTCCTGATCCAGGAGCAAAACGCCTACGCGGGCCTCACGAACCGGGTACTCTCGCGCCTCGCGTCACGCATCCACCTTGCCTTTCCCGAGGCAAAGGACTGGGTGCCGGCCGAGTGGGCGGTGGTAAGTGGCAATCCCACGCGCCGGTCGCTCCGGGAGGCCGACCCCGACGATCGTCGGGACGCACGGAGCGCCCTCGGCCTCCCCGAGGGTGCGCGCGTGGTGCTGGTGATGGGCGGGTCGCTGGGCAGCGCCGCCATCAACGGGGCGGTGGAGCACAACCTGGAGGCCCTTCTCCGCGAGGACGACATGCACGTGGTGTGGCAAACGGGCGAGCGTTACTACGACACCATTACGGAGGAGATCGACGCGCCCTCCCGGCTTCACCTCGTCGAATACATCGACCAGATGGGAGCGGCCTACGCCGCGGCCGACCTCGTGGTGTGCCGGGCCGGGGCCCTCACCTGCAGCGAGCTCATGGTGACGGGCACGCCCGCCGTACTCGTGCCCTCGCCCAACGTGACGGCCGACCATCAGACGAAAAATGCACGGAGCATGGAACGGGCCGGCGCAGCCGTCCTGCTGCCAGAGCCGGAGCTCAAGGCTCGGCTGGACGAGGTGGTTGGGGACCTGCTTGAGGATCCGGACGCTCTGACCCAGATGGCCGAGGCCGCCCGAGAGCGGGCCCGCCCCGACGCCGCAGAGACCATCGCCCGCGACGTGCTCACCCTTGCCGACCAGTACCGTTCAGGTTAATTGCAATCGATCTATTGTACAGCCGCGCCGACGGCGTGGCTACCCCCCGATAGAGGTATTTTCGACCGATGGCTGAACTTCGAACACAACCGGCACTGGGCCGCATCCGCCAGGTCCACATGGTGGGCATTGGCGGCATCGGCATGAGCTCCATCGCCGAGGTGCTCCTAAACCGCGGCTACACCGTGACCGGCTCGGACCTGGAGACCAGCGAGGTGACCGAGCGGCTCGCGGCGGAAGGAGCTACCATCTACGAGGGTCACGCTGCCGAGCAGGTGGGGGAGGCCGACGTGGTAGTCTATTCGAGCGCCATCGACCCGGAGGAGAATCCCGAGACGCTGGAGGCCGAGCGGCGTCGCATCTCCCTCATCCCGCGGGCCGAGATGCTGGGCGAGCTCATCCGGATGAAGTTCGGCGTCGGCGTCGCCGGCACGCACGGCAAGACGACCACGACCTCGATGGCCGGGCTCGTGGTGGCCGAGGGCGGGTTCGATCCGACTGTCATCGTGGGCGGAAAGGTGACGGCCTTCGGCTCGAACGCCGTGACGGGCGAGGGCGACGTCATCGTGATCGAGGCGGACGAGTACGACCGCACCTTCCTCCGCCTCACCCCGTCGCTGGCCGTCATCACGAGCATCGAGGAGGATCACCTCGACATCTACGAGGACCTGGACGCCATCAAGGCCGCCTTCACCGAATATGCCAACAGCGTGCCGTTCTTCGGCGCGGCCATCCTCTGTCTCGACGACCCGAACGTGCAGGCCATCGTCGGCGACATCGAGCGCCGCGTCATCACCTACGGCACCACGCGCCAGGCCGAGGTGCGGGCCGAGAATATCCGGCGCGAGGAAATGAGGACGCGATTCGACGTGCGGCTGCGGGGAGAGCGGCTCGGCGAGATTGAGCTCCAGGTGCCCGGCATGCACAATGTGCACAACGCGCTTGCGGCCGTGGCGGTGGGGCAGGAGCTCGAAATTTCGTTCGACAAGGTGCGCGAGGGGCTGGGGAGCTTTACGGGGGTGCGGCGCCGCTTCGAGAAGAAGGGAGACGCCGGAGGCATTACGGTGCTCGACGATTACGCCCATCATCCGACAGAGATTGAAGCAACCCTGGACGCAGCCCATCAGGGCTTTCCCGGCCGCCGCGTCGTCGCCGTCTTCCAGCCCCACATGTACTCTCGCACCCAAAACTTCATGGACGAGTTCGCGCGCTCCTTTTTCAACGCCGACGTGCTCGTGCTGACCGACGTGTACGGGGCCCGCGAAGAGCCGATCGAGGGCGTGACCGGCGAGCGCCTGGCCGAACGGGCCGAGCAGTTTGGGCACCGCGCCGTGCGATACGTGCCCGACAAGACGGACCTTCCGGATCGCCTCCAGGAAATTACCGAGGCGGGAGATGTCGTCCTCATGCTAGGGGCGGGGGATATTTGGCGGGCCAGTGAGGCCTTCGTTGAGAGACTTGAAGAAAATGAGACGGAAATAACCGAATAGTGTGGATTGCGTGTTGCGTATTGCGTCCATCTGCTGCGACGCACGAAATACGCAATACGAAATACGCGATACGCAGTCCAGACGATTGCAAATAGACAATGCGCTCGCACACAGCATTACACTCATGAATCGCGAACAGGCTTCCATATTTGGCCGCCGCGTCCTCCGCCTTGCGGGGATTGTCCTCCTCGTGGCGGGGGTCGGGGCCCTTGGCCTGCTGGGCTGGCGATGGTTGGGGGGGACCACTGTCGATCGTGTGACTGTGAGCGGGACGCAGCACGCCCCCCCGGATACAGTGCGCCGTCTTGCCCGGGTGGATAGCGGCGCCGTGATGAGTGAGATTGAACCCTCTCTCGTTGCCGACCGGGTGAGCCGACATCCGTGGGTTGAGACGGCCACGGTCACTCCGCGCTGGATGTATGGGACCCTCACTGTCGCGGTCACGGAGCGAGATCCCGCAGCCCTTGCCGTCGACTCAGAGGGACGCCCCGCCTACTACCTCGACCGGACCGGCCACGCAATGCCTCTTCCCGACAGCACCGGGTACGATGTGCCCCTCGTGCGAGGCCTCCCGACCGACGCGTCTTCGACCCAGTTCGGTAGTCTGCAGAGCCCGCCGTCCGTGCAGCGCGTCTTGGAGGCCTTGCCCGACGCAGAAGTGGCCGATCTCGTGGCGGAAATTGAGATGAAGCGCGACAGCACGATCGAACTGGTGACCGCTCCTGTGGGCGAATATGAGCCCCTTTCCGTTCGCCTCGGGACGGGCGACATTCTCAGAAAACTCCGGACGCTCCACGCCTTTGCCCGGCAGGTCCTGACAACTCAGACGGACCCGACCATCGAGCAGATTGATCTTCGCTTTGACGGACAGGTCGTTACTCGCGAGCAGCCCCACGATGGATGATGATGTGTGCCCGATTCGTTCTGCTTCCTTAGGACTCCCTGACGCGGGAAATGGGATTCGTGGAAAAGAACACGGATCGCGTTTCCCCCACCATCCCGAATTGACGCTCTAGATTGCCATGAATGACCAAATTGTCGTAGGAGTCGACATCGGCACGACCAAGGTGTGCGCTGTCGTCGCCGGAAAGGATGACCTCGATCGCGTGAATATTCTCGGGGTGGGCATGGCCCCCTCCGACGGCCTCAACCGCGGGGTCGTCGTCAACATCGACCGCACCGTGGCGGCCGTTCGGGAGGCGGTAGAGGAGGCCG
>CAZBIB010000174.1:0-6980 GCA_964491575.1 uncultured Salinivenus sp.
GGTCGCGCCACACGCTCTTTCGATAGGTGCCGTCGTGCCACTGGGCCGACAGCTCGATTGCGTGCTCAATGAGTGGACTAAACAGCGTGTCAGGGGCACTCACGTCTTCCATCAGCACGTAATGGTCTTGTCCTGAACGATTGCGAAGACCCGCCCCCTCCACATCCACACTTTCACGCGTCTCCCCTTTCATCCTTACAATTCCACGACCTGGTGCGCGGAGGTGTCGGTGCGGAGCGCGTGTTGCAACTCGTCGAGCAGGTCGAGGCTGTACTTGTTCAGGTAGTAGAGCACGTTGATCGTGCGCTCCTGGAGGTGTCCGTTCGGGCGGAGGTTGACGTGGGCCTTTTCGAGCTGTGTCCGCACCTCGTCCTGCTGCCGCTTCTCGGCACGGACCACCTTCTGCTTCAGCGTCTCCATCTCGTCGACGATCGCCGCGCGCGCCGCCTCCGTCGAAGAGCCGAGCGTTCGGTCGACGGCCTCCACTTCGGGCTTCAGGGTATTGAGGGCCTGATGGAGCTGGGGCATCGCCTCCGAAAAGACGGCGTCCACGTCGACCTCCATCGTCTCGACGACCACGTCCTGGAAGAGGGTCTCCAGGTTGTCGCTGAAATCCGCGACGGAGAGACCGTACTTTTCGAGCACCTTTTGGACCTTTCCTTCGACCAGGGAGACGCTCGCTCGCGGATGAATGAGCGGCATGTCGAGATCCGCCCAGTCGTACACGTCGCCGTACTGGGCAAAGTAGGAGACCTCGCCGGGCCCCGCCACATAGGCCGCCGAGGGCAGGAGGTGATCCTGCATGAGCGGGCGCAGGACGACGTTGGGGCTGAAGCGCCCGGGCTCGGCGTCGAGGCGATCGAGCAGCTCGGCCCGCGAAACCGTCCGGTCGGTGCCGCGGAGCTGGAAGGTGCCGTCATCACCGAGATCGATGGCCCGGCGCCCGTCGTCGCCGAGCCAGAAGAGATTGGTGGGGCGGGCCGTGACCTGTGCGTGGTACCCCTGGTCGCGGAGGGCCTGGCTGGTGGCGTCAATTCGGGCAGCAGGCGTTTGCGGCTCCTCCAGCTCACGGCGGAAAAGGGGGCGGCTCAGGGCTTTCAGGCGCGCATCGTCTGGATTGAGGAAGACGAGACCTTCGTCCTCGAACAGCGAGCGCAGCAGTTGCGCAAAGGCATCCTCGATCCGGATGTCTGGCTGGTAGGCGGCCCGCACCCGCTCCACCCCGCCGGGCTTGACGCCGCCCGGCGCCCGGGCCTCGGCGCGGCGGTCGAGCGCGTCGACGATCGCGTCGGCGTCGGCGAGCCGGCCGACGGCGCCGGGGTTGTTCTCCACGTCAGGATCGTAGGAGAGCGGGACGACCTCATTGCGATGCAGGACGTGCGCGGTGGCAATCTCCTCGAAATCGTGGTCTTCGCCCTCCACCCAGAAGACCGGCACCACCGTTCGGTCCGTCTGCTCGGCCCACTCCTCGGCCAGCTGAAGCGTGGTGATCGACTTGTAAATGGTGTAGAGCGGTCCAGTGAAGAGGCCCACCTGCTGCCCCGTCACGATGGCGATCGTCTCCGGATCCCGCAGGGCTTCGATGTGCGATCGGGTTGCCGCGTCGAGGCTCCAGCGCTCGTTCTGGTCGAGCAGCACGCCGGCCAGTGCGTCGCGGTCGGCGGGGCGCCTGGCGGCCTCATCTGCCGCCTCACGCCGGTCCGAGACATCGTCCCAGTCGCCCGCATAGAAGTCCGCCACGGCGTCGAAGCGGGTGCAGTAGTCGACGAAGAGGTTCGGGAACGCGCCGAGGTCGGTGGGCGGGAGGCGGCGGACGGCGGTCTGGACGGGAGATGTCATGCAGGGAGCGTTTCGGCGTGATTGCGTTTGGGCGAGGGACTTTTTCGTGGTGCCTGTAAAGGCGTCCCGCCGGAACGCCTCAACAAAAAAGGCGAAGCCTCGAGACAGTCCTCAAGGCTCCGCCAGACTCGTTAGGACCAGATGTGCGGGGGTCAGTTCTGGTTCTGTTGCTGCTCTTGCTCCAGGCGCTGAATCTCGTCGCGCAGCTCGGCGGCGCGTTCGTAGTTTTCTTCTTCGATGGCCTTCTCCAGTTTCTTCTGCTTCTTTTCGAGCTCGGTGCCGCCCATCTCTTCCTCTTCGACCCCCGAGGTTTCCTCGGCCTGCTCGGCGAGGGAGGAGATGTCCGATTCGTCTTCGGCGACGATGCCGGCCTCGTCTAACACCATGGGTGCGACGAAGATGGGCGCATCCACCCGAACGGCGAGCGCCACAGCGTCGCTGGGGCGGGAGTCGAGCTGGTGCTCCTCCCCGTCGTGGCGGTAGCGAATCTTGGCGAAGAAGGTACCCTCCCGGAGTTCGTCGATCACGACCTCCGTGACCTCCACGTCCACTGCCTCAAACGTGTCGCGCAACAGGTCGTGCGTCATTGGCCGTGGCGGCTGGATTTTCTCCAGCTCCAGCGCGATCGCCTGGGCCTCAAACGCGCCGATGATGATCGGCAGGCGGCGGTTGCCCTCGACCTCCCCCAGCACCAGGGCGTAGGCCCCTCCGCTGGAGGGACTGGTGGAGAGACCAATAATGTCTACCCGAGTAAAATCCATCGCGAGCTCAGTGAGTTCAGAGAAAGTGTCCAGTACCCGAGAATGAAGAGTCGGCGCCCCGCACTCCGACCGTCGAGAAGAGAGTTTCCGCCTACGAGCCAGGGTCAGGGGGCGACCTCGTGAAGCGACTTTTCCAACGCACCCAGAAACGCGTTGTTCTCCGTGTCGGTCCCTGCGCTGACCCGCAGATAGCCCTCCAGCTCTGGGTATCCGCCCATGTTGCGAACGAGGACGCCGCGGTCGGCCAATCGATCCTGTAAGGCGTCGGCCGGGGCGGGAGTCGTGAAAATGACGAAATTTGCCTGGGACGGCACCACCTCCACACCATCCATAGCCTGAAGGGCGTCGGTCACGTTTTTGATCGACGCCTGCATCCGACGCACGCGGTCCTCAACGAGGTCGGCCCGTTGGAGCACGGCCAAGGCCGTCTGTTCCGCGAAGCGGTCCACCATGAACGGCAGGCGCGCCTTCATGAGCTCCTGCACCACGGCGGGATGGGCGATGAGATAGCCAATCCGCAGTCCCGCCAGCCCGAATGCTTTGGAGAGGGTGTGCAGGATAATGAGATTGGGATGCCGGTCGAGCAGCTCAGCGGCGGTGCCCTCCGGGTTGAACTCGACGTAGGCCTCGTCGACCACTACGAAGCCCGGACTTGCCGCCACCACGCGCTCAATCTCATCGAGCGTCATGGCCAGCCCTGTCGGATTGTTGGGAGTGGCCAGGACCGTGAGGGCCGCGTCGGTCTCTGCCACGGCCCTCGCGAGCGCCTCTGTGTCGAATCCGAGGTCGTCGCGGGGGGGGACGCTCGTGAGGTCGGCGTTCTGCAGGCGCGCCACCTTCTCGTAGAGGGCGAACATGGGACGTGGGAGCACCACCGGCGCTCCTGGGTCGAGAAAGGCAAGGCCGAAGGTGTAGGTGATCTCGTTCGAGCCGTTGCCCACGATGATGCGCTCCGGATCGACGCCGTCATGTTCGGCGAGGGCGCGACGCAAGCGCTCGGGCTGCTCGGTGGGGTAGCGGTTTACCTCCACCTGCTCGTACACGTCGAGGAGCTCCTGCTTGAGCTCGTCCGGCAGGTCGAACGGGCTCTCGTTCTGGTTGAGCTTCACGTCGATGCCGCTTGGCATGTCCACCACGTACTCGCTCTGATCCCGCACGGCGGGACGGATACGCTGGAGCAGGTCGTCGATGGAGGTGGAAGCAGCGTCAACGGCCATGAGCCCGGCGGTTCATCTCGAAGGGGCGTGGAAATTGGATCGTAAAAGATACCGTCCGAGCGGCACAATGTCTCCGGCGTCACGACTTTTTCGAACCCGACGCATTCCCGGCATCGCGGTTGAGCCGCACGCGGATGGCTTCGGCATGGGCCTGTAGCTCTTCGGCCTCGGCGATCGTCGTGATCTGCGGGCCGGTGTCTGCCAACCGCTTTTTGGTGTAGGAGAGCACGGATTGAGTCCGCACGAAGTCGTCGACCCCGAGCGCGGAGGCGTGCCGGGCCGTGCCGCCGGTGGGCAGAACGTGGTTGGGGCCCGCGAAGTAGTCGCCCACCGGCTCGGACGAGTACTCGCCCAGGAAGAGGGCTCCGGCGTGGCGGATGCGGGTCATGGTCTGCCACGGATCGTCTACGTGGAGCTCCAGGTGCTCCACGGCAAGCTCGTTCATGAGGGTCACCGCCTCGTCCATCGTGTCGGTGACGATGCAGGCGCCGTAGTCGGCCAGGGCCTGTTCGATGATGTCGGCCCGTGGGAGCTCGGGCACCCTCTCTTTGACGTGCGCCTGCACGGCCTCGGCCAGCGAGCGGTGGGGCGTGATAAGGATTGCGGAGGCGCGCTCGTCGTGCTCGGCCTGCGAGAGCAGGTCGGCGGCCACGAACTCGGGATCCGCCGTCTCATCGGCCAGGACGCCGATCTCGCTGGGGCCGGCCACCGAGTCGATCCCCACGCGCCCGAACACTTTTTTCTTCGCTGCGGCCACGTACGCGTTCCCCGGTCCCACAATCGTGTCGACCGCCGGCACGGTGTCGGTGCCGTACGCAAGCGCCCCCACCGCTTGCGCTCCACCGACGGCGTAAATGTGCTCTAGCCCGAGGACGGCGGCGGTGGCGAGGACGAGCGGATGCGGACGCCCGTCCTCCTGCGGTGGAGAGACGAGATGGATTTCCTCGACGCCCGCTACCTGCGCCGGAATCGCATTCATCAGCAGGCTGGACGGGTAGAAGGCCGTGCCGCCCGGCACGTAGAGTCCGGCCCGTTCCATCGGCACCACGCGCTGCCCGAGAATGACCCCATCGCCGTCGTCCGTGAACCACGACTCGCGGACCTGCTTCTCGTGGAAGCGGCGAATGTTGACCTCGGCCTCTTCAAGTGCGTCTCGGAGGTCATCATCGAGCGCGTCGGCCGCGCCGTCGAGCACCGACGCAGGCACCTTCACCGGATCGGGTCGCACACCGTCAAATTTTTCCGTCAGATCGAGCAGCGCCGCGTCGCCCTCCGTTCGGACCCGCGCCAGGATGCCGTCGACGGTCGCGTCGACTTCGTCGCTAAAGGTACCGCCACGACTCATGATGGCCTTGAGGCGGGCGACGTTGTCGGGCGTTAGGATTGGAATCATCGATTCCGTGGGGAGGGTGTACGGAACTCTCTGATCTGACGAATAGGTCTATTTTCGAGCGGGGGGAATGTTTTCGGAGATGCGTTGGAAGAGGGGTAACATGTCAATTCTGTACGTTGACTGAGGAAGGGCTACCGTAAACACGATGACCGCAGGCCACGGATGGCCGTCTGCGGTCCGCTGACTGCCGTCTCCTTGAAAGAAGACGCACTTCTCGGCTCCCAACTATAGACTTGAAATGCTCCCTGACTTTCCAATCGGATGTCCCCGAAACGTCCGGCTCGTGTGCGACGTTCACCTCTCTGATATGTCGAGTGTCAAGACTGCCTCCCATACCGTCGGCACCGCCGAGGACCGCGTGGACCTCAAGACGATGGACCGCGCGGCCCTGCGTAAGTTCGTCGCCGAGCACGGCGCGCCCCGCTACCGCGGCGACCAGCTCTTCAACTGGATCTACGGCAAGGGCGTGTCCGACTTCGATCGGATGTCGAGCCTGCCGAAGCGGATGCGCCGCGGCCTGCATCGGGACGCGACGGTCGAGGACATCGAGATCGTCGACCAGCAGCAGGCGGCCGACCAGACGGTGAAGGCGCTCTTCGAGTTGCCGTCGGGCCGCGAGGCCGAGACCGTGCTGATTCCGGACATCGACGAGCGGGGAGAGGCGCGCCGCCTCACGGTGTGCGTGTCGAGCCAGGTGGGGTGCGCGATGGGCTGCGAGTTCTGCGCCACCGGCCTCATGGGCTTCCGCGAGAACCTGACGCCGGGGGCCATCTTCGACCAGGTCTGGCACATGAATGAGGTGGCTGAGGAGCGGTTCGGTCGACCCGTGACGAACGTCGTGTTCATGGGAATGGGCGAACCGCTACTGAACTACGACGCTGTGTTGCAGAGCATCGACATTCTGACGGACGAGGACAGTCTGAATCTGTCGGCGCAGAAGATTACCGTCTCTACCGTGGGACTCGCCCGGCGGATCAAGGACCTGGCGGATGACCAGCTTCGGTCGAATTTGGCCGTCTCGTTGCACGCGCCCGACAACGAGACGCGAAGCAGCATCATGCCAGTGAACGAGGCGGAGAAGACCAGCCTCCCAGCCCTCAAGGAGGCCATTCAGTACTATTCGCAGAAAACCGGCCGCCCGATTACGTACGAGTACTGTCTCTTCAGGGGCGTAAATGACAGTGAAGAGGACGCCCGCAACCTTGCCGAGGTGGCACGATGGGCCCCAAGCAAGGTAAATCTGCTGATGTATAATCCGGTGACGGGTCTCAACTTCGAGCGTACGTCCGAGGAGCAGCTTGACCGGTTTGTGCAGGTGCTCGTGGAGGAAGGTGTGACGGTAACCGTGCGTCAAAGTCGGGGGCAGGACATCGACGCGGCGTGTGGCCAGCTGGCGAATGAGAGCTGAAAGTGTGGAGGGGTGAACGGGTGGATGTGCGGAGGAAGAGAACGCGAGGCGACTTCAGTACCAGTACCCCTTCGTGCGTCCGCGCCTATTCGTGTCGCTCTGGATCGCCGGTTGGGGGTAGCGCGATATTTTTGACTCTTCAATGCAGATTGGACCGATGCCATGTGGCAAATTCCTCCCTCAGACACGCCTGACTGGGTTGCGCGTCTTGTTCAGGGCATCCTTGGTGCCCTCGGTCTCTATGCAGCCCTCCGGTTGCTTCCGCGTGTGTTGCGAGCCATGACCCGTCGCTTTTTGTTCGGGCTCATCGGGGAAATCCTACTTGTAGCCGTTGGCCTCTTCTTGACGCGCCGGGCCGCCGA
>CAZBIB010000175.1:0-6926 GCA_964491575.1 uncultured Salinivenus sp.
ACTCATGACTCACAACTCATGACCCATCAGCCTGCGATTGACTCGCCTCATAGAGGATCCGCTTCTCCTCGTCGCTGAGCGACTCGTAGCCGTTCTCACTGATCTTGTCGAGGATGCGGTCCACCTCTTCGGTGCGGTCGGACGACCGGCTCGGTGCCCCATCCGACCCGCCGGTCCGCTGCGTCGGAGACCGGTCGGTCGAGTTCGTGGTCCGAAACCAGCCCTTGATGCGAGTGAGCAGCCCGGGGGACGACCGCCGGGACGAACCCCCGCCAAACAGCGAGCCGGCGCCCGAGAACACGCCCAGTTCCCCCTGTTGGCTCTTCGCGTAGAGGAAGCCAGTGAGCGCCCCACCCCAGTGGGCCGCCACGGCCGTGTTGCCACCCGGCGACAACGCCATGAGCGCATCGATGACGAGAAAACCGACCACCACCCACAGCAGCGGCACAATCCCGAAGAAGAGCAGACGAATCTGTTTGTAGGGATACAGGATCGCCACGGTCGTCAGTACGCCGAGCACCGAGGCCGAGGCCCCCAGCACTGGAATGCTTTGCCCGTCAACCATGCCCCCCGCGATGCTGGGCACAAATGGGCTAAGCATCAAACAAATGAGTGCGCCCCCGACCGCCGTCGTCAGGTACACGGTCCAGAACTGATCGGATCCATGCATGCGCTCGAATTCCCGCCCCACCCAGAAGAGCAGCAGCATGTTGACCCCGATGTGGAGCAGCCCGGCGTGCATGAAGCTGTACGTCACGAGCTGCCACGGCTCCAGCAAAATGTTCGGAAAGACCGGGTGCAGGGCAAAGTGGGCCTGGATGAACTGAAGCCCGGGGCGCCACAGGTTCAGGAACTGCATGGCGACCCACACCACCACGTTGATCGTGATGATGGTGCGCAGCGCTGCTGGCTGCTGGTAATACCACCTTTTGAAATCGTTCACGGCCGTTTGTTGGGCTGTGAGTCCCCGTCAGAAAAGCGTGTGTGAGCCGCCGGTGCCCTCATTCCGTCGATCCGCCGACGAGCGCTGGGTTGTACCGTGCAATCAGGGCAAGGTTTGCTCGGAGGGTGCGTCCTTGGCGACGGTCTCTTTCTTCGCAAGTATTGCGTCTCATTCCCTCGTGGCCCGTTCCGTCGGGAGCGTGATGCGTGAAGAGTGAGGCGCGAACTATAGTGAGTCACGGTCCACAGGCTCACGCCTCACGTGTCACGCCTCACGTTTTACGTTCCAGTTTGCAAAGAAGCATCACTCCATTGAAACGAATCGCGTTTGACCGCGCACCACGCATTCCTGGACGCAGCTACCACCGCATTACCCGGTCCGGTTGCACCGGAAGCTTGCCCCGCCAGTACTGGATGAGCAGAAATCCTACCACCATGCCGCCGAGGTGCGCAAAATTGGCCACTCCCGCCTGCGTGCCGGTGACCGCCGAGTAGAGCTCCAGTGCCCCGAACCCAATGACGAGCCACTTGGCCTTGATCGGAAACAGAAACCAGAGGTAGATCGGTTGATTGGGAAACATCATGCCAAAGGCGAGGAGAATGCCGTAGACCCCCCCGGAGGCGCCCACCGTGGGCACAGAAACTGACGCGAGTCCCGCGGAGGTCCCAATCGTCTGGGCGACCGGCACGAAGAGAAGATGCGTGAGGGCTGCGCCGATGACGCACACGAAGTAGAAGAACACAAAGCGTTGCGATCCCCATCGGTTTTCGACCTGCACCCCAAACATCCACAGGGCAAACATATTGAAAAACAAGTGCCCAAAGCTCCCATGCAGAAAGCTGTACGTAATCAGTTGCCAGGGCCAGAAGCCGGGGGCCTCCCCAATCTGCCCCGATACAATGAGTGCGGCCTGCTCAGGACCTCCTGGAGGATAAAGGGCAAGGAGATTGAGGACGTGAGCCAGGAGCGAGGAATTTGCAACCGTATTGGCCGCCACGAACTGTGCCACAAACAACAGTCCGTTGAGAACGAGAAGGTTCTTGATGACCGGCGGCATCACGGAGAACTGCGTGGGAGGCCGGTACTGAGTGCGTCGCGGCATGCGGAATGGGGAATTGGGAACGGTGAGGCCGCCGGTGGGCTCAAAACGGCTCAAAGATGTCGTACGACTCTCTCCGCTGACCGTTCAGGACATGAGCGGTCGGGTGGGCCTTCGTTGTCACGATCTTGTTGCCTGGTCTGCTCTCTGTTCGGTCCTGTGGTTCTCTTTGTTTCCGACATGCACTTTGGCCGCGGGACTCGCCCCTCGGAGCGGGACAAGGAGCAGGCCCTCATCGAGTGTCTGGAGGCACACGCAGGCGAGGTCGATCACCTCTACCTGCTCGGCGACGTGTTCGACGGGTACATTGAGTACCGGCGTCTCGTCCCCAAGGGCTTCGTCCGTTTTCAGGGCCTGCTTGCCCGCTGGACCGACCGCGGCGTGCCTGTCACGTACTTGTTCGGCAACCACGATCCCTGGCACTGGGACCACTTCTCGGAGGAGCTGGGCGTGACGCTCGTTCCAGAGTCGGTCGAAGCCACCCACTTTGGGCACCGGTTGCACCTTGCCCACGGCGATGCACTGACGGCTGCCCATCAGTCTCGCACCTGGCTGCGCACTCTGCTTCGCCATCCGGTGCCGGTGCGCCTCTACCGGACCCTTCTGCCGGCCGATCTGGGACTCGGCCTTGCCCAGTGGGTCAGCCGACGGTTCCACAACCGCAGTGAGACCGCTCCCAGATCCGACATCCTCCGTGATCGAGCCTACACTCTCCTTCAGCGCGACGGGCTCGACGGTGTCATCCTGGCCCACAGCCACGTCCCTGCCCTCCACGATAGCCCGAACGGCGTGTATGCAAATACTGGAAACTGGTACGAACAGCGGACCTTTGTCCGTTTGGACGAGGTGGGGTTGCACCTCCACCGCTGGAACGGCTCGCGCGCTCAGAGCATTGAATCCGTTCCGTTATAGGGGTTGGCTGCTGGCCGTAGAGGAGGGAGCAGCCGCTTGTTTGCGCCCCTGTGTCGTCTCTATTTTTCATCTGATCGCTGGTCTATGTCTAAGTGGTCGTATTCCGACGAAGAACTCGATCAGTACTTCAGCGACCGGTCGGCTCGTGAAGAGGCCCGTTCGGGCGAGGGGGGATCGGAGCGACCGACCACCGGCCTGCGCGGCTTTTTCCATCGGCGGATCGCAGATCCGATGAAGGCCCAGGCCGCCGTCGCGCTTTCCGTGATTGCTGGACTGTTGGTGTTCGGGGCCCTTGTCCTCGGGTTCTACATCTGGACGTTGACGGACAACATTCCGTCTACGGAGAGCCTCGAGGACCCCACCATGCAGCTTGCCACGATTGCCTACACGGCCGACGGCGAGGAACTGGCCCGGTACGCCCGGCAAAATCGCTCCTGGGTGCCCTACGACAGCATCTCGACCCACGTCAAGCGTGCCCTCATCGCCACGGAGGACCAGCGCTTCTACCGCCACTGGGGCGTGGACCCCAAGGCCATTATGGCCGCGATGGTTGACATCTTGACCGGCAGCTTTCGGGGGGGCTCCACCATCACACAGCAGCTCGCCCGCAACCTGTACGAAAAGGAGGTCGGCTACGCGAACACCATTACGCGCAAGCTGAGAGAGATGGTGACGGCCGTGGAGTTGGAGCGGCGCTACACGAAGCAGGAGATCATGGAGATGTACCTGAACACGGTCAGCTTTGGCGGAAATGTGTACGGCATTGAGTCGGCGGCGCACACCTACTTCGGCCGCCAGGCTGCCGAGCTCAATCCCCTCCAGGCCGCTACCTTGGTTGGACTCCTGAGGGCAACCTCGTACTACAATCCGGTACGGAACCCGCAAAACGCGAAGCAGCGGCGGAACGTGGTCCTGCGGCTGATGGTCTCAAACGGATTCCTCAACGACTCCTACTACCAGAAGCACGCCAACGAACCGGTGCAGGCGGACTACCATTCGTCCCGACTCTCCGCCAGCCTCGCCCCCTATTTCGCCGAGCACGTGCGGAAACTCCTGTCGAAGTGGGCCAATAACGAGAATCACCCCCTTCACGGCCACGACATCTACGGGGACGGTCTTCGCGTCTACACGACGCTAGACTCGAAGCTACAGGCCATGGCCCGGGCGGCGGTCGAGGAGCAGATGTCGGGCCTGCAGAAGGTGGTGGGCTACCAGTGGAGCGAGTCCTCACTGGGGCTCTACAGCAGCACGCTCAACGATTACCACTCTCTCAACCCGGGTGAGGATTACGACCCCTTCGCGTACTTCTGGGAATCCAACCCCGAGGTCCTGAACGACTTCATCCGCAAGACGACTCGCTACGACACCCTGCGAGCTCGCGGGATGGGGGAGGAAGAAGCAATCGATTCGCTCCGCGACGATGAGCCTTTTCTCGATTCGCTGAAAACGGCGAAGAGCCGTCTCGGGGCGGGGGTCGTTTCCCTCGATCCCCGCAGCGGCCACGTGAAGGTGTGGATCGGGGGACGCAACTTCCGGACCGAGAAGTACGACAAGGTTGGCATTGCCCAGCGCCAGCCCGGCTCCACCTTCAAGCCCTTCACCTACACGGCTGCTATCGACAACGGATACTCGCCCTACGACACCCTCCTCGACAGTACCTTTGTCTGGGAAGATACAGGGGCCGACACGACCTGGTCGCCACAGAATTACAACGGGCAGTCCTCCGGCGAGATGCTCACGCTGAGCCAGGGGCTGGCCAACTCGAAGAACACGATTACGGCCCGGCTCGCGCTCGACCTCAATCCGAGCACCGTGGCCACGTACGCGCATCGTATGGGAATCCCGAAGAAACAACTGAATGCCGTTCCGTCCATTTCTCTCGGCACCAGCAGCGTGCGGCTGCTCGACATGGCCGCCGCCTACAGCACTCTCGCCAATGGAGGCCTCTACAACGAGCCGGTGTCGATCACCCGCATCGAAGACCGGTACGGCAACGTGATCTGGCAGGCGTCCCCAAGCCCGCGCGAGGCCTTGTCGAAGCGCACGGCTTACACGGTGGTGGACATGATGCGCGGCGTCATCGACTACGGCACCGGCGTCCGCATCCGCACCCAGTTCGGCCTCGGCGAGTACGACCTCGCGGGCAAGACGGGCACTACCGACCGGGCAGCCGACACGTGGTTTATGCTGATGCATCCCGAGCTGGTGAGCGGGGCCTGGGTCGGCTTCGAGGACCAGCGCCTCACCTTCCGGACAAACTTCTGGGGGCAAGGCGCCCACAGCGCACTTTTCCTCGTTGGGGACTACTATCGGCGAATTCAGGAATCGGAGGATGTGAAGCTCGCAAAGTCCTCCTTCCCGATGGTGCAGAGCTACGGGCCGCCGGAGGACACTACGGATACCCAGGACGGCGGCGGCATCGGCTGGTGAGATCAGAATGTCGACGTTCGAATTGCGATTTTCGAATGATCGTTTTCCGGCTTGGCCTTGTGGATAGGATGCTCTCCTCTTGCCATTCGCCACTCGAAATTCGCAATTCGACATTGTGAAACTGTTGCACACGGCCGACATCCATCTCGGATTTAAGACCCACGGCCGCCGCGATCCGGACACGGGTCTCAACACGCGGCTGCTAGACGTGCAGGCGTCCCTCGATGCAGTGGTGCAACGGGCCCTCGACGCGGACGTGGATGCCTTCCTGTTCTGTGGCGATGCCTACCACACGGCCGACCCTACGCCGACCCAGCAGAAGATCTTCGTTCAGTGTCTCCGCCCGCTTGCCGAGGCCGAGATTCCGATTGTCCTCATCGTGGGCAACCACGACCATCCCGTCACCTTTGGGCGGGCCTCGTCGCTCGACATTTTCGACCACATTACCGGCGAGGTGTACTGCTACCGCAAGCCCGCTCCGAGCGTCCAGGTCATCGACACGAAGGGCGGTCCCCTTCAGCTCATTCCGCTGCCCTGGCCCATCCGGAGCCAGATCCTCGCCAAGGACGAGTACCGCACGATGTCGCCGGACGAGTTGCGGCAGTTTATCGAAGAGCACTACGTGACCTACATCCAGCGCCGCACAAAGGAGATTCTGGAGAGCGAGCCCGGCGTGATGCCCGACGGCACCGAGCAGCCCCTTTCCCCGGACGTGCCGACCGTACTGGCGGGTCACGTGACGGTGCAGGGAGCAACGCTGGCCGGATCGGAGCAGACCACCACCATCGCCTCAGAACCGACGTTTACCGTAGGGCAGCTGGCCGTGCGCCCCATCGACTACGTGGCCCTCGGGCACGTGCACCGGCCGCAGGACCGCAACGAAAACGGCCATCCCCCCCTCGTCTATTCTGGCAGTATCGAGCGCGTGACGTTCAACGAGCACGATGAGCCGAAGGGATTTCAACTGGTGGACATCGATCCCTCGCGCGATCCGGTCACCCGCAACACCTTCGTCGAAACTCCGGCCCGCCCCTTCGTTGCCGTGCAGGTGGATGTGCGGGAGACCGACGAGCCGACCGAGCGGATCCTGGACGCGATCGCGGAGCGGGACGTGACCGACGCCATCGTCCGCGTGCGCTACCGGGTGGAGGAGGAGCAGGTGGCCCAGATTGACTCGGCCCGCATCCGGGACGCGCTGGCCTCGGCCGACACGGTGGCCGCCATTGAGCGCACCGTCGATCCGGCCGAGCGCAAGCGGCGCACGGTGGTCACTCGCGAATCGGGGATCGACGAGGCCGTGCGCCAGTACGTAGGCCAGCACGACGAACTTGCCGGCATGGAGGACGAACTCGTGGAGGCCGCCCTGGAGCTTGAGGCGGAGCTCAACCCCGGGCGTTCGGGGACGGGCTAAGCCGAGGGCGGCGGGATGATCGCATCCAATGTGTAACTGGCGCGCTCAGATCGCCGCTCGGTTGAATGTTCGTCCATCCACGCCCATCTTGTAACAAAACCCTATCACTTCGCGCTCGAAACTGGGGCCGT
>CAZBIB010000176.1:0-6844 GCA_964491575.1 uncultured Salinivenus sp.
AGCGATGGAATTGTGAGTGAGATGTACAGGTTTCCATCGTCCGTGAGGTCGGTGTACAGCACCCCCGCCGACGACTCGGAGACGTTGGCCACGTCTTGCCCGGTGGCAATAAACATGGCCGTGATTGCATTGGGGGAATGGGCCCCGTTGTTGTTTGCCCCCGAGAGGAAGGCCCCGACGGTGGAGACGTTCCAGTGATAGTGAAGGTTCTCCGGCTCGACGCGCATGTGCTGAATCAGGGCCTCCCGGTCGATCGTGGCTTCGGCGGTCACTCGTTTTCCGCGCGTATTCATAACATTGACCTGGGAAGCCTTCTTGTCGGTGGCAAAATTCGACTCCAGATAGAAGTGCTGAATCTCGTCCGGGTACTGGTCGACGATCCACCCACAGGCGGTGAAGGTTGCTCGACCGACCATGTTCTGGCCCGCTGCATCCCCGGTCTCGTAGTTAAATCGAAGGTATGCAAAATTATTGGAGAGGTACTGGTCGATGTAGAGCAGTTCGGCCACGCTGGAGGTCGACTCCGCTTCCTGCCGGATCGCGTCCATGTGATCGTCCACCCAGTGGGTGAAGTCGCGGGCCTCGCGAGCGTTGTCGAAGACGAAGACCGGCGCTCGCTGCATGCAGTCGCCGGACACAGTGGCCTCCACGCCGCCGCTCAGGTTGCACACCTTCATCCCCCGGTTGTAGGAGGCCACGAGCGTCCCCTCCGAGGTGGCCAGCGGAATCAGCACGTCGTCCTGCGCGTGCTCGCCGTGGATCGTGAGGGGGCCGGCAAACCCGATCGGAATTTGGGCGACGCCGGTAAAGTTCTCGACGTTGCCCTCCATCGTGTGCGGGTCGAACGAGTAGTGGGGAATGTGTTCGAGCGACGTGTCGCTGTACTCTTCGACGAACCGTTGCCGCTCGTCAATAGCGGCCTGACTGTAGTTGTCGTCCTCGTCCCGCGGTATGCGCCTGAGCGTCTCGTCCTGCCTAGAAATCGAGTCTTCGACGGAGAAGCTGAGCTTGCCGAAGGGTTGAGCTCGAAAGGTGACTGCAATCTCGTGCTTGCCCGTGTCCAGGGCCGGCCGTTCGGTGCGGACGTGGAGGGTGCGTCGCAGCGGAAAGTCGATGGTGTTCGCGTCCGAAATTTCGTCGGCCGCGTAGGTCTCCTCCTCTCCCATGAAGAGAAGTACGTCCTCCCTCGACACCGACTCTCCATTGATCTTCACCTCAAGAAGCTCAGTGAGCGTCGCGTCCTTCAGGCGGTTTTTGAGCGCGAACTCGACGCCGCGGTCAGTATTTTCGAGGCTGCCGAAGGTGTAGAGTTGCTTCAGAAGTGCATTGGGAAAAAACATGAGGGAGGAGGATCGGGCGAGGGCGACGACACACAGACATCTCCTCAACGAAAACAGTCCGGACGGGTTCGTAGGGGCGTGGGAGAATGAGAGCGTGGGAGAGCAACAGTCAACAGTCAGGAATGTTAAGCGGCAGCGGGGAATGATCCGGTTGCCACGGGGTCTGATTTTTCAGCATCGTGTTGAGGATGACCAACAGCTTCCGGGCTGCTGCAAGGAGGGCAACTTTCGCCTTTTTGCCTCGGTTGACGAGTCTCTGGTAGAGGTGGCGAATGCGTTTGTTGTGCCTCAGGCATGCTAAGGTGGCCATGTGCAGAGCTGACCGGGCCTCTGCTCGCCCCCCGCGGATGTGGCGCTCTCCTTTCCACTTGCCGCTTTCACAGGCGAGGGGAGCGGCCCCGACGAGCTTTGCGATTTCCTGTCGGTTGGCCTCCCCGAGTTCGGGGACTGTCGCAAGCAGGGTTCGGGCCGTTGTCTCTGCCACGCCGGGGACCGAACAGAGAAGATCTTCCTTCCTGGGCCTTCCAGGCGGGGCTTTCCTCGGTGAGCGTTTCGAGCTTGCGTTCGACCTCGGCGATGCGCTCGTCAAGGCTCGGCTGGACTGCTTCCTCGGCCCGGTGGAGCCGATTGGCTTCTTTCTGCCGCATCTCGACCAGTTGGCGACGCCGATCGACCAGGGCCTCAAGCCGACGTTGCATCTCGGAGGGGAGAGAGACAGGTTCGGAGGAAAAGGAGTTGATTTTCGGACATCGGTCAGTCGTTCAGGCGATAGATCGTCTCGAAGTCGCCAAAGAGGTTAAGATACCGCTCCAGCATATGGGGCATCAGGAACCGTTCGCGAACCGTCTCGCGGGCCTTTTCCCGAGGTGCTCCCGCAACTCCGGATTCCGCACCAGCTGCACGATGCGCTCGGCGGCCTCGTCCACTGAGTCGACCAGGAAGCCGTTCTCGCCGCCCGTCATCGGGAACGTCGACCCCATCGACTTTTGACTAGGCTCTGTTTGAGAAATGAGTTTGACGCCGAGAGCGAGCAGTGTTGGAGTTCTAACCACGCCGAGTGTGGATCTTTCCCTAGGCACAGCGTGCCCTTTCAGGGTGCACGTTCGGAGGGAATCTCGCTGCCTTTTTCTCGGCACAAAGTCACCAAGATACGCGAGGCCGACTGCGAGTCGCGCCTCTCCGGACGCTAGACCGGAATTGGACTCGTCATCGTCCTCTTGAGGTCCTCGTCGCTCTTCTGCTCCTGCTGGGTATCGGATAGAGGTGCCTGAAGGGCACCGCGTAGCGCACGCGGTCGCCGCCGCCAGTAAAGTTCCGAACGCCCCTCCACACTCCGGAAGCTGCTCTCACTCAATCTTTTCAAACAGCGCTTCCGTGTCTTCCCGGCGACACAGCTCGGTGCCGGGCGTCATAACGGCGGCGGCGCCGGCAGCCACGCCAAAGCGAACAGCGTCGTCCAGATCCAGCCCCCGGGTGAGGGCCAGGACGAGTCCGCCCACCATACTGTCGCCGGCCCCCACACGGCTGTTGATGGGAACGGTCGGAGAGTGCACATGCTCGGCGCGGTCGGCGGTAATGAGCAGGGCGCCGGACGCTCCCATCGAGAGCACCACCACCTCGCACCATCCTCGTTCGATGAAGTCGCGGGCGGCATCGATGCGAGCTGCCTCCGTCTCGAACGAGATGCCCGCCAGCTGCTCCAGCTCTCGCAGGTTGGGCTTGAGGAGGTACCAGCCTGCGTCCATGGCTTCTCGAAGCGCCGCGCCTGAGGTGTCCAGAAGAGGCCGTGCCCCAAGCTCACGGGCCGCCTCGGCGACAGCCGCGTAGGCATCGTCCGGCACGCCCGGCGGCAGGCTGCCGCTGGCAACAAGGTAGTCGGGCGCCGGATCGAGGCCCCGGACCGCGTCCAGGCACGCCGCAAAGTCGTCCGGACCGAGCTCCGGACCCGGCATGCCGAACCGGAACTGCCGATCGGTCGACATCTCGTAGACGATTAGGTTCTCGCGGGTCTCACCATCGATGGGAAGGGGCGTCTGATCGATGCCCTCGTCGTCGAGCAGCGACTGGAGAATGTCGCCTGTGAACCCGCCTGCGGTGTAGAGGGCCCGGGAGTCGCCACCGAGGCGGTCGATGGCCCGGGACACGTTCAGGCCTCCGCCGCCCGGCTCCCGGCTCGGGGCCTCGCAGCGAAGTTTCTCCTCGGCCAGCACCCGCTCAATGCGCGTGTTCTTGTCGATGGTCGGATTCAGGGTGAGGGTGGCGATGGGAGACATGGCAAAAGGCGGGGGGTGAGGGAGAAGCAGCGTCTCGGCATTTGTCGAGTCAGGGACAGTCTCGCCGGATCTTTCCAATCAGCCGCCCTTGACGACATGGACACCCGGTGTGTGCTCATTCGGATCTACCTGTTCATCTGTCGGCGATACCAAGGCCGTCTTTCTGCTGTGGCTCAGCGGCAGAGCAACAACAGCGACCCTGACTTTACCGACGAGGAGGTGCTGATCATTTACGTGTTCGGTCGGCTCGCCGCTGCAATGCTGATTCTTGCTCTCAACCCCTGATTCGCATGTATGATACACGTGACAGAGAAACTCCCACCCGGAGAGCATTCGACACTCGGTGTGGGGAAATACAGTTCTCTCGTCTGGGGGATTCCCCTACTCGTCTCTCAGTGCCGTTCGCAAATAAAGACAAATCTGTAGTGCCAATTGGCGGTCCATTGCAGTCCGACTTCGACCCGTGACTAGGACCCATCAGGGTGGGAACCTGCGACCTGTCGTTACCTGTTGTTACGTCTGCAATCATCTGCATCTTTTTTCCACTAACGACGGTCCGCCATGGAGCTTGAATCCGGACGCCCCCGCCACGAGCAGATTAGCGACTGGCTGCGCGAGCAAATTGAGCAGGGCGCGTACGAGCCCGATGAAAAACTGCCCTCGGAGAAGGAGTTCGGGCAGCGGTTCGACGTGAGTCGGGTGACTGTGCGGCGGGCCCTGCAGACGCTCGAAAACGAGGACTACATCTACCGGCGCCAGGGGCTCGGCTCGTTTGTGCAGGAGCGGCGGGCCACGCAGGGCCTCGTGCGGCTGACCGACTTTGCGCAGGACATGGCGCAGGCGGGTCTGGAGGCATCGTCGAGGGTGGAGCATCACGCGCCCGAGTCGCCTCCACCGGAGGTGGCTGTCCGCTTGGAGACCGACGAGGCGAAGGTGATGCGGCTAGATCGGCTGCGCTTGGGCGATGGGCGCCCGATTGCGTTTGACCGGACGTGGCTGCCCATGTTTTACGCCCAACTTCTGGAGGGGCACGATCTGGAGCAGGAGACGATCTACCACATCCTGGAAACCGAGTATGACATCCCCATCCTGCGGGGGCACTACCGGATCGCGGCCGCCAACGCCGAGGCGACGGTGGCCGAGCCGCTTGGGGTGGAGGAAGGGCAGGCCCTTCTCCACATTGAGCGCCTCTCGCTGACGGAAGGGGAAAAGCGTGTCTACTACCAGCGGCGCTACTACCGGAGCGACCGGGTGGCCTACGAGTTGGAACTGGCCCGCGACCCGTCCCGTCGCGATGCGGGCGAGCACGGGATGCCGCTTCGTGAGTTTGAACCGGTCTTTGCGGAGGACACGGACGAGCGAGACAATCAGTCGTAGACTGGATGCCTTGCCACCGTTGCGCCGCAAACCGTCCGTCCCCTATTCCGGATCCTGCTCGTGCGGATGCTTTCCCTGTACGAGGTGCCAGTGGTGGCGCTGATGGTGCTGGCCGTAGGCGAGCAGGCCGATGTAACCGAGTGCTCGAATCTTAGGGGAAGGTACACTGGCGAGGTCCTGAGACGGCACCGGCATCCCAGGGGACCGACCCTCCCGGATGTTCTCTGTCCCAACGATTGACAGAGCTACGCCGCAGCGGCTTCTTTTTCGGGGGCCGCGTAGTTCTTCTTGAAGTTGTCGTTCACGTACTTCACGTCCCGGCCGGTGCGGCGCAGAAACGACGAGGCCACTGCGGAGCGGGCCCCGCTAGCGCAGTGGACCAGCAGCGTCTTGTCGGTTGGCAGGTCCTTCTCGTACTCCGGCATGCGCGTGTACGAGGCGTTCAAGGCCCCCTCTACGTGCCCCTCCTCGTACTCCGAGCGGTACCTCACGTCCAGCACCTCCGTGTCGCCGGACTCCCGCAGCGTCTCCACCTCCTCGAAGGTGATCTCGTCAATCGTCTCGACAGTGCCGCCGTCGGAGAAGTAGCGCTGCAGCGTGTCGATCTCCGCAAAGCCCTCTACGTTGTCGTAGCCGATGCGCACGAGGTCGCGAACCGCCTCCTCCACGTCCTCCTCATCCACGATCAGATAGATCGGTGTCGTCTCGTCCTCCATCAGCGAGCCGACCACCGTGTTGAAGGTGCTGTTCATCGGTGCGTAGAGGGAGCCGGGAATGTGGCGGGCCATGTAGGCCGAGCGGTCCAGTCGCGTGTCCACGATGAATGCCTCCTCAGCCTGCGCGAGGTCCTTCAGCTCGCGGACCGTAAGCTCGCGGGGAGAGGGAAGCTGACCCAGAACCGGCGGGCCCGTCTTGTTGTCCCGCTTCATCCGCGCGAAGTACATCTGCGGCTCGGGTTGATCAGAGAGGATGGCGTCTACGAACGCGTCCTCGCCCTCGCGCGCCGCGTCGATCATCGGGTTGAACTGCTTCTCGTACCCGACCGTCGACTGCGGCACTGCGCCGAGGGCCTTGCCGCAGGAAGAGCCGGCCCCATGGCCCGGCCACACCTGCAGGTGGTCCGGCAGCGTGAGGAAGCGCTGTACCGAGTCGTAGAGCGTGCGAGCGGAGGGCTCCATGGTCCCCTCCACGTCCGCGGCCGACTCCAGAAGATCGGGCCGACCGAGCGATCCGACGAACACAAAGTCGCCGGTCACGATGCCCATCGGCTCCTCGGCCCCACCGCCCTTGTCCGTCACGAGAAAGGAGAGGTGCTCCGGCGTGTGGCCCGGCGTGTGCAGCGCCCTGATCTCGATGTTGCCCACGTGGAAGGTGTCGCCGTCGTAGAGCCACTGAACGTTGTACTCACCGCCCGACCCCTTTGGCGCTTGGGCCCATTCGTACTTCCAGTTCTCATCGCCCTCGTCCGAGAGGTAAAGCTTCGTGTCAAAGCGCTCGGCAAACTCGCGGGCGCCGGAGAGGAAGTCGGCGTGGATGTGGGTTTCGGCGACCGCGACGATCTCGAGGTCGTCGTCCTCGGCGAGGTCGAGGTATCGGTCGATGTCGCGCTCAGGATCGACGAGGAGGGCCTCGCCGGTCTCCTGACACCCAATGAGGTAGGCGTACTGCGCGAGCTTCTCGTCAAAAATCTGTCGGAAGAGCATGGCGGTTGGGGGTTGTAGGGAAGAGGGATGAGGGAGGGGGAGCAGTTTCCGGAGTGCTGGAGAGGGTTCTGATGCGTGAAACGTGATACTTGAGAGGTGAGGCGTGCATATTCTGATCGGAGGCAGCCTCATGCATCACGTTTCACTCCTC
>CAZBIB010000177.1:0-6823 GCA_964491575.1 uncultured Salinivenus sp.
TACTGGAGATCCGGGCGACGGAGGTCCAGGTAGCGGTGTTCCAGGCGCAGTTCCTCGCCGGTTTCCATCTGTCGCTCCTCGTGAGCGCTCACCACGAAGGGCGGCGTCTCGGACGTATTCAGCACCACGAGGTCGTCGGCACTCACCTCGATGGCACCGGTGGGGAGGTCTGGATTTACGGCCTCCTCGCCCCGGGGGCGGACCGTGCCACGCACGCTAATCACGTCCTCCCGGCGCAGCTGTCCGGCGATCTCGTAGGCTGTCTGATTGTCCTGCGGCGAAAAGACGACCTGCGTGAGGCCGTAGCGGTCGCGCAGGTCCACGAACACGAGCCCGCCGTGGTCGCGCCGCGTGTCGACCCAGCCTTTGAGCACGACCGCGTCGCCGTCGTGGTCGTCCCGGAGCTCGCCGCAGGTGTGCGTGCGGGCGGGGTGCGTGTCCTCTGAGATGAGGTCGGCGCGGGCAGGGGAGCTCATAATCGTGCAGGTGGGATTAGTCGCAAACGAAATCGGACGGAGAGGAGGGGTACGCCATCTGAAAGCTATCAGCCCGAACGTCAGAGTCAACCCCCGGTTCGTCCTCACCGTGAATTTAGACATAGAATTAGACAGAGCGAGGGGCGACCACTATATTCCCAGCAGTTGTGGAGATTCTGTAACGTCACCCTCGTGCGACGCCCTGTACGCGAGTTCCGTTTCACTGATTTACAGGCTACAGATGGCAGCAAGCGACCCGTCGCCCAACGAGTCTCTGCAGAATGGGGGCGCAAGTGCTCCGAGAGAGAGTACGGCTACGGCTGTGGCACAAAAACAGGATTTTTTCGGTCATCCTCGCGGCCTTGCCACGCTGTTCTTTACTGAGCTGTGGGAGCGCTTCAGCTACTACGGGATGCGGGCGCTGCTCGTCCTGTACATGACGGCGGCCGCTGGGGCCGCGGCCACCAATCCGGGGCTCGGATTTAGCACAGGCAAGGCGACGGCCGTCTACGGCCTGTACACGGCGTTTGTCTATCTGCTGGCCCTGCCGGGAGGCTGGGTGGCGGACAACATCTGGGGACAGCGGCGCTCGGTGTTCGTTGGCGGCTGCATTATCGCCGTCGGCCACTTTAGCATGGCGCTGCCTGTGTTCGGACTTCCGGAAGTTGCGTTTTTCTACCTGGGCCTCATCCTCATCGTGGTGGGCACTGGGCTGCTCAAGCCGAACATCAGCACGATGGTCGGCGACTTGTATCCGGAGGGGGGCGCGCGGCGCGACGCGGGCTTTTCGGTGTTCTACATGGGCATCAACTTTGGAGCGATCCTGGGACCTACGCTCTGTGGATGGCTGGGAGAAGGCTACAGCTGGCACTGGGGCTTTTCGCTCGCTGGCTTCGGCATGGTTGCCGGACTCATCTCGTACAAGCTTGGGGCCCCCAATCTCGGGAATGCAGGCATGCTCGATGCCGACGACGAGGAGGCCGTCGCCCGCAAAGCTCGCAACTTTTACCTGATCACGGCCGCAATCGCCGCGGC
Organism: uncultured Salinivenus sp.; assembly: GCA_964491575.1. Classification (GTDB taxonomy): domain Bacteria; phylum Bacteroidota; class Rhodothermia; order Rhodothermales; family Salinibacteraceae; genus Salinibacter. The sequence continues at coordinate 1,512 of CAZBIB010000177.1, forward strand.
TCTCGTGATCTTTGGCTTTCTCGCGACCTCCGGCGTCATTGCCGTCACGCTCCAGGGGGTGGCTGAAGCGCTGGGCGTCGGCATTGTGCTGGTGACCGTTCTGTTCTTTGCCTATCTCACGCTCGGCTGGAACGGGGCCGGCGTGGTGGGGGCCTTCTTTGCGGCTGCGGCGATCATTATTGGACAGTTCGTCGACGGAGCGGCCTTTGCGTCTCAAATTGCCACCGGCCTGACCGTCCTCTTCTTCATCCTCTTGAGCGTGGGTCGGCTGGTGGCTCCGCAGTACGACGTGTCCCTTGAGAAGAAGCGTCTGCTGGTTATCTTCTGGCTTTTTCTCCTGGCGGCGCTCTTCTGGTCCGGCTTCGAGCAGGCGGGCTCTTCGCTCAATCTCTTCGCCCGAGATCTGACGGCCCGGTCGTTCGGTCCCTTCGCATGGTCGCAGCAGCTGGCGCTGATCGTGACGCTGATCGTGCTGGGCGGTCCGGCTTCCTACGTAAGCTACCGCATGTTTCGGCGCGACAACCTGTGGTGGGTGGGGAAGGGGGGCGTGGCCCTGCTCGGTGCGCTCGTTGTCGGCTTTCTAGGGTACATGGCATATCAGTTGGCCGGGGGATGGACCGTTCCCGCCAGCATGCTGCAAAACATCAACCCGACGTTTATCGTGCTCCTGGCGCCGGTATTTGGCTGGCTGTGGACGTGGCTGGCGAGCCTGAACGCCAATCCGTCGATTCCCGTGAAGTTTGCCCTCGGGCTCTTTGGGCTGGCTGCCGGATTCTTCGTTTTGTCGTGGGGGGCCGCGCAGACCACTGCCGAGAATCCGGTGGGCCCGCAGTGGCTCATCGTCACGTATTTCCTCCACACATGCGGGGAGCTTTGCCTCTCTCCCGTGGGGCTCTCCTCCATGACGAAGCTGGCGCCCGAGAACCGCGTGGGACAGATGATGGGCGTCTGGTTCGTTGCGGCGGCGCTGGGCAACCTGTTTGCGGGCCTCATCGCCGGGCAGCTGGAAGCGCTGGAGCCGACGAGCCTGTTCTGGACCGTGGCGCTCATCGTCGGAGGGGGTGGGCTCGCGGCCTTGCTTCTGGCCCCGCCCGTGAAGCGCCTGATGGGCGACGTGGAATGATCGAGTGGGGAGTTCAGAATTCGGGGTGTGGAATGCGCCTCCCCTTTTCCCCAATTCCCCATCCTGGACCCTCCATCTGCCATCCCAACTCCATACTCCGAAGTCCACCTTTGACATGATCGACGTAGCCATCACGCGCCTGCCGCACGCCGAGGGGCTCGATCTGCCCGCTTACGAAACCTCCGCGAGTGCGGGCATGGACCTGCGCGCTGCCGTGCCGGACGACGAGCCCGTAGTGCTCGATCCAGGCGCTCACACGCTCGTGGACACGGGACTGCAGATCGCTCTGCCGAAGGGCTACGAGGGACAGGTGCGACCCCGAAGCGGGCTTGCACACCGCCACGGCGTCACCGTCCTCAACAGCCCGGGCACCATCGATGCCGACTACAGGGGCGAGGTGAAGGTGCTGCTCGTGAACCACGGCGCCGAGCCCTTCACGATCGAGCGCGGCATGCGCATCGCGCAACTGGTGGTGGCACAGCACGCCCGCGTCGAGTGGGTCCAGCGAGAGGCGCTGGAGGAAACGGTGCGGGGGCCGGGGGGCTTTGGGTCGACGGGGACGGGGTGAGGGGACGGGGAAAGCGTCCAGTCAAATTCGCTAACGTGGATTGCGGGGAGCGCCCTGCTAAATCCGTTCCCCACGTGATCGTCCCACTCCGTGATGAGTCGTACGTGGGAAATCCGTCGGCGGCGTGGAGATGAGCCAAGCCTTTCGCGTCTCCGTCCACGAAGAACCCGCTCTTGCGATGGGACACCGCCTCAAAAGTGGCCTTGGCCGTTTCCGCAGAGCAGCATGCCGATCAGGCTGCCGAGGTTGCGGTAGAGACGACCATCTACCAAGCGCTGAAAATGAGCAGCCCGCTGAGCGAAACCAGGACGAGTAGGGAGGATGCTCAGGCGCATCTCTACCACGGAGAGAGCCAGCAGACAATGCTGATCACTTGAGGGTAAACAGAAGGAGTTATTTAACCGAGTTAAATATTTAACCTATTCCGTTTCCGCGTCATGCTTGGAGAGATTGGAGACGTGTTAGCGGAACGGCGGAACCTCGATAGGGCGTAGCGCAAGCGCAGAAAAGTATCAATGAGAAACGAATACAGCAACGAAAGCCGCCTCTATGAGCCGTAAACGGTGATATGTATTTCGGAATGCATTCCCGCGAAGCCGAGTTCAACGTTTCTGCGTATTGTATACGAGTGCTGAAGTCCTAGAATGTTTATCCTGAAAGATATTTAAAGAAAATATGAATCGGATAAATTGTTTAGTGAATAATTTGAAATTGAAGATTAACCAATTTAGCTTCGAATTTGAATTAGCGATCAGGTTGGATTACAGTTTGGTGGAGAGATATGAAGCCGACGCCTGTGTAGCGGGGTCGAGCGAGAACGAAGTCATGCTCCTGGTGGTCTACCAGAGAAGTGCAGAAGCCACTCTGCGCTGGGTCCCGACGGTCGGGAGATCGAGTAGTCCCCGGCTTTCTCAATGGCTTTATCCGCAAGGCAGACATCGTGAAGATGGCCAACTTGGCACAGCTGGTGAACGTAATCGAGCCGATGTTTGCGACGCCGGACGACATGTTCAAGCAGACGATCTACTACTCGCTTCAGCTCTACTCCGAGCAGGCCTGCGGCACCTCGCTCAACGTCCATGTCAACAGCGAGACGTACGACACCGACGAGTTTTCCTTGGCCTCGGCGAGCAGCAGACGCAGCAGTCGGAAGTTCCCTACCTCGACGTGTCGGCGACGTACCAGAGCGATGGCGAGTCATCATCAACGTCGTCAACTGGCACAAGGACCAGGCGATTACGAGGGATCTCATCTCGCAGGCGGGCACGTTTGAGGGGCCCTTCGAGATCTGCGAGATCAACGGTCCGGGCGTGAAGTACCCGGAATAGCTTCGAAGAGCAGCCGGTGCAGATCGAACAGAAGGACGACCTGCAAGCAAGTGGCGAATTGTTCACCTACACCTTTCCGGCTCACTCGGTCACCATGCTGAAGGGCCGCATCACTCAGTAAATCCTTTTCGTTCTCACCCTTACCCTTCTCTCCCAAGGTTTTTCCCGGCTGTGCTTCTGCGAATGTCCTCCATCTCCTCTCTGTCGCTGACGGACTTCAGCACACTTTTCGTTTTGTTGATGGGGGCACTGATGCTCCCAACCTCAGCCACCGCCCAATCCGCCGAGCCCGGTATTCCGGCGCACGACCCGGTGATGGCGGAGCACGAGGGCACCTACTATCTCTTTACCACGGGGGAGGGCATCACGATGTGGTCGTCGCCCGATCGCGAGAACTGGAACCGGGAGGGAGCGGTCTTTGAGGAAGCGCCGTCGTGGGCGACCGAGGTGGTACCGGACTTCGACAACAACATTTGGGCCCCCGACATTGCGGAGCACGAGGGCACGTACTACCTCTACTATTCGGTCTCCGACTTCGGCGAGAACACCTCCGCCATTGGGGTGGCCACGAGTCCGACGCTCGACCCCGATGGCGAGAACTATAACTGGACGGATCACGGCATCGTGGTGGAGTCGATGCCGGGGCGCGACGCTTGGAATGCCATCGATCCCAACCTGATCGTGGCCGATGATGGGACGCCCTGGCTCACGTTCGGGTCGTTCTGGGGCGGCATCAAGCTGGTGGAGATGGCCGACCCGCCGACGGAGACGGCCGACGACGCCGAGTGGCATAGCCTTGCGGGTCGGCATCGCTATTGGAAGCTAAATCCGCGCAGTGGTGGGGACCGCATGAACGGTGCCGTGGAGGCGCCTTTCCTGTTCAAGCATGGCGACTACTACTACCTGTTCGTCTCGTGGGGCCTCTGCTGCCGGGGGGAGAACAGCACGTACCGGGTGGTCGTCGGTCGCTCGCAGGACATTACGGGACCCTATCTCGATAAGGAGGGTCAAGAGATGCGCCTCGGCGGCGGGTCGCTCGTGGTGGACGGCAATGAGCGCTGGGCGGGCGTGGGCCACAGCGCCACCTATACCTTCAACGGCACCGACTACCTCGTCTTCCACGGCTACGACGCCCAGGACGACGGCGACTCGAAGCTCTGGATCCGCGAGATTGAGTGGTTCCACGGCTGGCCGGAAGTAGCACTGGAGTAACCCCGCCGGGACTCTTTTCAGTTCGTCTCTATGCTCTACGAACTCATTTCCATGTCCCAAACGGAACGAGACTTCATTCTATGCTGGCGAACCCTCCTCGTCGGAATGGCGGGTCTCTTTGTGCTGGCGGGACCGTGGCCCGGAGCGGCCGCGGCGCAACCCACGGAGACGCCCATCCACGACCCGGTAATGGCGCAGGATGGGGACCGCTACTACCTGTTTGGGACGGGGGAGGGCATCACTGTCTGGTCTTCGCCCGATATGCAGGAATGGACGCAGGAGCCTCAGATCTTTGATGAGGCTCCCGCCTGGACGGAAAAGGTTGTGCCGGGCTTCGACAATGTGATCTGGGCCCCGGACGTACAGAAGCACGACGGACGATACTACGTCTACTACTCAGTCTCCCAGTTTGGGCGCAACTCGTCTGCCATTGGTGTGGTGACGACCCCGACGCTCAATCCCGACGATCCGGCCTACGAGTGGACCGACCACGGCATCGTGATTCAGTCCGTGCCGGGGCGCGACATGTGGAACGCGATCGACCCGAACTTGGCCTTCGATGAGGACGGCACGCCTTGGCTGGCCTTCGGGTCGCACTGGCTTGGAATCAAGATGGTGCAACTGGACTCCACGCTAACGGATCTCGCAACGCCCCAGCAGTGGCACCACGTTGCCAAGCGCCACCGCTACTGGAAGCTCGATCCTCGCGACGCGGGCGACGCGGCCAATCCGGAGCTCAACTACGACTCCCTCTACACGGATCAAATCGTGACGCTCAATCGGGACTCGGAAAGCGGGGCGGTCGAGGCACCGTTTGTCTTTCAGCATGGCGATTACTACTACCTCTTCGCCTCGTGGGACCGGTGCTGCCGCGGCGTGGAGAGTACCTACAAGGTGGTGGTGGGGCGCTCGAAGGATATCACCGGGCCCTACGTCGATAAGGAGGGAGAACCGATGTTTCGGGGCGGCGGGTCGCTGGTGGTGCATGGCATCAAGGAGAGCGACCGGTGGGCCGCGCACGGACACAGCTCCACCTACACGTTCGACGGCACCGACTACCTCGTCTTCCACGCCTACGATG
>CAZBIB010000178.1:0-6692 GCA_964491575.1 uncultured Salinivenus sp.
CACATGGTCGGGCGGCTCAATGCGGGCCACGTCCTCCTCAATCATCGGCTGGGCGTCGGGGCGCAGGACCTGCCCGGACGTCTCGGCCCGCTCCTCGGCGCGGCGCATGGCTCCGAACCGCCACCCTGTCAGGGCCAGCATCAGTGAGAATCCGATGGCGAACAGGGCGAAGAAATTGAAGAGCACTGCCTCCGCCAGCACGGCCACTGCAGTGCGCGAGAGCTCCTGCGCCGCGAGCAGGCCCAGCACGAAGGCGCCCCACCCGTTGAGCGGGATCGTCATGCACACCGGCGCGCAGGTGGCATCGCAGTAGTAGGCAAGCTTTTCGCGGGGCAGGTTGAGGCGATCGAACAGCGGCCGGCTCACCGCACCCACCGTAAGTGACGAGATGTTCGACTCCACAAAGATCACCATGCCGATGCCCCAGGCCAGCAACTCGGCACCGCGCCGACTCTCCCCCCATCCGCGCGCCCGCGCCCAGTCAATAAAGCCCTGCACCCCGCCGGAGGCCTGCACCAGCGCCACGAGGCCACCTACCAGCAGACAGAAAGTGAGAATGCGGGCGTTGCTCTCGGTGGTGAAGACCGTCACGATCTGGTCGGCCAGCTCGCGGAGGCCCAACACCGGATTGCCGCCCGCAAGAATGGTGGTGCCCAACCAGAGTCCGGCGAAGAGGGATAGGTAGATCTGCCGCGTCCACAGCGCGAGCCCAATCGCCACGACGGGCGGAAGGAGAACGATCCAATCCATCTACAGGTCAATCAATGTCGTGCGGACGCGGCGAACCACCGTGCCGGGCTCAGTGGTCTCCTGCAGCAGTCGGTGGGGCGTGGAGAAGCCTTCCGAACCCGGACCGTTCCGAAAATGCTACGAGGATTGGGGCCATGAGGCCAGGAGCGGCGTCATGACTGTCCCATGTGAGAGGGGCTACTGTTCCTCCTGGAGCCGCTCAATGTCCGCCTGGTCCTGGGGGCGTCCCAGCGCCCGTTTGTTTCGAATGAGGTGCTGCCGACCGAGGATCGGAACCGTCACCTCTTCGATCTCAATCTCCATCCGCTCAGGCCACGCCTCCTGGAAATCAACGCCCGAGATGGCCGTAAATGTCTATCCGTCGCGGGGAGACGCCAATCTGAAAGACTGTATCCAGCGAAGCCCTCGTTCTCGACCTCAGAGAGCGGCGCGCCGAATGCAGAAAGTGCCCGGAGGTTCCGCTCAACGTTTTCCGGACTTCGGCGCACCCAGAGTTCCATGTCGCCCGTCGCACGGGGATGCCCGTGCGCTGCCAGGGCATACGCGCCAATGACCAGATACTCAACCCCCGCGTCGGCGAAGGCGGACAACATGTCGCGGTAATCGGGATTGAGCATGGGATTGCTCCTCAGACGAAGCAGCCTCTTTGAAGGCCCAGGCCTGACGCGTCAGCGGCCAGAATCCGGACCCGTTCAGACGGGGAGTGCTCCTGAACATCGTCATTGGAAGTCTGCTCCTCAAGACGGCGGACACAGAGCGTGCGCTGAGCCATCGGAGAGGGGAAGGTGTAGGAGAAAGTGGTTTCAAAATCGTAAACGCCTCCAGCTGGCAGAAGATCAGGGCCAGCGTATACAGCCCTGTGTCTCGTCACGCTCCCCCCGCCGCATGCACCTTCACCTCTGGCACGTGGCCCCGCGGGCTACGCGTGGCGAGGTGGAGCATGCTGTCGGCCAGCTCGCGGGGATCAATCCAGGCAGATTGGTCGGCGCCCGGCATGGCGTCGCGGTTGGCCGGGGTGTCGACCACGCCCATCGGGTAGAGCACCGTCGTGCGCAACCCCGCCTCCCCCTCCTCCTTCTCCAGGGACTTCACGTAGGCGGCCACGGCTCCTTTCGACGCGCCGTAGAGGGCCGCGTCGGCCTGCCCCTCCAGCGCTGCCGGAGCGGACACGCCGAGCAGGAAGCTCTGCTCCGCTCGCGTGAGGAGCGGCACGGCGGCGCGGGCCGTGTTGAAGAGCGTCCCGAAGTTGAGATCCATCATGTGCCGATAGTCCTCCGTCGTTGATTCGATGGCCTGCTGCATCGCAAAGCCGCCTGCAATAGAAAGGACGGCATCGAGCGCCTCCGCCTCTTCCCAGAGGACCGCAAACGCCTCCTTCGTGGCTGCCTCGTCGGTGAGGTCGGTGTCGAAGATCTGGGCATCGGGGAACGAGGCCTCGAGAGTGGCGCGATTCTCCTCGCCGACATCGATGAGGGCGAGGTCCCAGCCGGCGTCGTCGAAGACTTCAGCAGTCACGGAGCCGATGGCCCCGGCAGCCCCGGTGATGGCAACGGTGGGCATGGCGGTCGAAGCATTGTGACGAAGAGCAGCGCGCGTGCGCCCTCAACGTATCGACTGAATCTATTCTGGTCAATGACGGCGATCCCTTCAATCGACGGGCGGCCGATTGAGGTGACGGAGTTTCTCGGGATTCCGCACGCAGTAGAGATCCCGAATCCGTCCGTCCACGACGCGGAAGCACCAGACACTGTGCACGCGGTCGCCCTCCAGGGCGAGCAAGCCGGGACGGCCGTTGACGCGGACGGGGCGGACGCGGAGGTTCTCGGGCGCCCTCGGGGCGACGTTGAAGAGGAAGCGTACCACCCGCTCGGGGCCCTCGATGGGGCGCTTGGCCGCTTCCTTGATCTCTCCCCCGTCGGTGTAGTGGATCACGTTCTCGGCGAGCACTTCGGTGAGGGCCTCGGGATCACGTGCCTCTAACGCTTCCACGAACCGGTCCAGCAGCTCGGCGTGGGCTGATGGAGGCGCGTCGATCGAGTCTCCGTTCGCGTCGATGCGGTCGCGGGCCCGCTGCGCAATCTTGCGGCAGTGCGCCTCCGTTCGGTCTACGAGTCGCGCAATCTCGGCGTACGGCCGGTCGAAGGCCTCGCGGAGCACATAGACAGCCCGCTCGATGGGCCGGAGGTCGTCGAGCAGGACCATCAGCGCCATCGACAGTTCGCTCACTTCCTCGATCGGAGCGTCGGGGCGGGGTTCTTCCACCACCACCGGCTCCGGGAGCCAGGGACCCGTGTACTCCTCGCGCTCGGCCCGGGCCGAGGTGAGTTCGTCGAGGCACAGCCGTGTAACGATCGTCGACAGGTACGCTTCGGGATCGTCCACGGTCTCGGCCTCGACCGTGCGCCACCGCAGGTAGGCATCCTGCACCGCATCCTCGGCGGCGGTGACGCGACCGAGCATGCCATACGCCAGTCGCAGGAGACGCTCTCGGTGTGCCTCAAATGTGGATGCCTTGTCGGGCATGGGGTGCGAAAGGAGGAGACGCCGAATTCGATCGTTGTGCTTTTCGACCTTGCGTGGACCTGCGGACTCGGTAGGGCCGCATGGCGATGCGGCCGTACTCCGGTGAAGAACACGCATCACACCGAGCAGAGTCCGTCCGAGCCGATGCCGAGGGGGCCGCTGATGCGGTTCCAGTAGTTCTCCGCGGCACACAGCCACGTGATCTCTACAAGTTCTCGTTCCGAGAAGTGGTCCCGCAGCGCCTCGAACGTGGCGTCGTCAACATGCACGTCGTCGGTGACCGCTTCGGCGTAGGCGAGGGCCACCCGCTCGGCCGGCGAAAACCGATCGCTGTCCTCGTACTCGGCCACCGCGCGCAGTTTGCGGACGTCCACGTCGTGCTCCTCCGCGTCGGCCTCCGCCAGGTCGATGCAGAACGTGCACTCATTCAGGAAGGCCACATAGCGCTTGAGGAGGAGCCGCAGGGCCGGGGAGAGCGACAAGTTCTCTTCCAGCTTCTGAGTCTCGTAGGCGTGTCGCAGGCTCTCGGGGAGGCGCGCCTGCACCACTTTCATTGGGGTAATCACCGTTCCCTCCGTCCACTCCGCGATCTTGTAGGCGAGACGGACCCACCAGGAGTTCGGATTCTCGATCGGTTCGAGGCGGGGCTTCGATTCAGGAGCGGAGACGGGCTCGCCGTTGTCGGTCGGTGCGGCGTCGGTCTGGAGTGCGTCCATGGATTGACGGATGGTTGGTTCGAGTGATCGCGCGCCCATGCGACGACGGGTGTCAGAGAGGCGTGACGCCCGCTCGTCGTCTTTCCCCACTCTTCACGACGGCTCCAAAGAGCAGGGCCACAAGTAGATGGTGGGGCGGTGCATAGCATCTACGGCTCAAGGGGGCAAGAGGGAAAATAGCGGTGTCGATATTGCCCTCGCTGGCAGTTCGGGGTCAAGAATCATCCCCTCGCACCCGCGCGAACGCCGGCTCGGGGGTTAGACGAAACGCGCCGAGACAGTCCCACCGCGTCTGATCGTTTCGTAATGAAGCAATTCAGGGGATGCGGCGTTTGTAAATTGGAGCGGGCATTCATTTTCTCGGTATGCGTGATTTCCTTCCTATTTGCTTCGCCCCATGGACACAATTGATCCGTCCCGGGGCCTCTTTTGCAACCGCACCCTCAACCTGCGGGGCATTCAGGCCATCGGGTACGACATGGACTACACCCTCATCCACTACCACATGCGCGAGTGGGAGCAGCGGGCCTACGACTTTATCCGAGAGGGCCTGCTGAAGGAGGGATGGCCGGTGGACGACCTGCGGTTTGATCCGGAGCTGGCCATCCGCGGGCTCGTGATCGACACTGAATGGGGCAACGTGGTGAAGGCCAACCGCTTCGGGTACGTCAAGCGCGCCTTCCACGGAACCCAGCCGCTCGCGTTCGACCGGCAGCGCGACGTCTACCAGCGCACCCTCGTCGACCTCGGAGAGAACCGCTGGCACTTTCTCAACACCCTCTTCTCCATCTCGTCGGCCTGCATGTACATGCAACTCGTGGACCTGCTCGACGCCGACGAGATCAAGGGCTCCATGGGCTATACCGACCTGTGGGAGCGGGTACAACTGACGCTCGACGAGGCCCACATGGAGGGACGACTCAAGGAGGCCATCATCCAGAACCCGGAACGCTTCGTGCAGCTCGACCCGGAAATGCCGCTTACTCTCCTCGACCAAAAACGGGCGGGCAAGAAGCTGCTCCTGATTACCAACTCCGGATGGGACTATGCCCAGCCCATGCTGGAGTATGCCTTCAACGACTTTCTGCCCGACGACATGACGTGGCGGGACCTGTTCGACCTCTCGATCGTGGGGGCGCGCAAGCCGGACTTCTTCTCGGTGGACATGCCAGCGTTCCGGGTGGAGCGCGAGGACGGCCTGCTGCGCGAGCATAAAAACGGTCCGCTGGAGGAAGGGAGCGTGTACGTGGGAGGCAACGCTCCGCTCGTGGAGAAAACCCTCGGCCTGCGCGGCGAAGAGATCCTGTACGTGGGCGATCACCTGTTCGTCGACGTCAACGTGTCGAAGAAGGTGCTTCGGTGGCGCACAGCGCTCGTGGTGCGGGAACTGGAACGCGAGATCGAGGAGTTTCAGTCGTTTGCCGACAAGCAGGCCCGGCTCTCGGAGCTCATGCAACAGAAAAAGCAGCTGGAGGCCCAGTTCTCGGCGAAGCGCCTGCAGCGGCAGCGCCTGCGAGAGGACTACGGCAGGACGGACGGACACGACGCTGAAACGCTCGATCAGGAAATGTCGTCCCTCCACACCCGCCTGAGGAACCTGGACGAGGACATCGCGCCCCTCGCCAAGGCCTCCAGTCAGCTCGTCAACGACAACTGGGGGCCGCTCATGCGCACCGGGAAGGACAAGAGCCTCTTCGCCCGGCAGGTGGAACGCTACGCTGATGTCTATACAGGGCGCGTCTCTAACTTCCTCCACCACACTCCCTTTACGTACCTGCGCTCCCACCGAGGCAGCCTTCCCCACGACGAGGCCGCCGAGCGCGACCCGCAGTACGAGTCGCTCACCTCCGGCTACGAGTGGGACGAGACGACCGCCTCCGAACGCGGGTGACTGGGCGTGGGAGAGCGTGGGAGAACGAGGGAGTGGGTGTGGGAGACATCTTCACTCTGACCCCCCTGCTACTCCAATGCCCAACGCAAAACGCCCAATGCACACCTACAGCCCGAGCGCCTCGAAGACGACGACGCCGAGGGCGATCAGGATCGCGTTTGCCAGGGCAATGGGAAGCATGTACTTCCAGCCCAGCGTCATGAGCTGATTGTACTTGAAGCGCGGGAACGTCCACCGCACCCAGATGAAGAGGAAGGCGAAGAAGCCCACCTTCAGCATCAGGCTTACGAACTGGAGCACGGCAAGCAGCGCCGACCCCTCCAGGGCCGGAAAGACATCAATCAGCAGCGGCTGGAACGGCACTAGGTAGCCCCCAAAGAAGAGCGTGGCGATAAAGAAGGAGGCGATGAACCAGTTCACGTACTCGGCGAGGAAGAACATGCCGAATTTCATGCCGCTGTACTCGGTGTGGTAGCCGGCTACCAGCTCCTCCTCCGCCTCCGGCAGGTCGAAAGGCAGGCGATTGGTCTCGGCAAAGGCGGTGACGATGAAGATGATGCAGCCGACGGGGTTGCGGACCACATTCCACCCCAGCAGGGCCCAGCCGGCGCTCTGATCCTCCACGATGGCCGTGAAGTTGAGCGAGCCCGCGATGAGGACCACCGAGATGGCCGCCAGGCCCATCGACAGCTCGTAGCTCACCATCTGCGCCGCCGAACGCAGGCCGCCGAGCAGGGAGAACTTGCTGTTGGAGCTCCAGCCTGCGAGCGTAACGCCATATACGCTAATCGAGGTGAGCGCCAGCAGCATGA
>CAZBIB010000179.1:0-6672 GCA_964491575.1 uncultured Salinivenus sp.
CACCTCGGGGATGAGTTTCCGAGCGGCCCGCAGGTAGACGCGCTTGCTCATCGATTGCAGCAGCTCGCGGAGGCCCTTTTTCCAGTGGCGCGCGGAGAGTTTTTGGAAGCCCGGGTAGGTGAGGGTCTCCCAGAGCTCTGCCCAGTCGACGTCGGTGAGCCGATAGCCCTCCCGCGCAAACGCAAGAACGGCGCTCGGCCCGCACTCCACGCGCCCGTCGATCATTGGAGTGAAATGGACGCCGAGGAACGGGAAAGCAGGATTCGGCACCGGATAGATGAGGTGACGGCAGAGCGACCGCCGCTCCGGCACCAGCTCGTAATACTCGCCTCGGAACGGCACGATCTTCGTGTTCAGATTCTGCCCGCTCATCTCGGCGATGCGGTCGGCGTAGAGGCCAGCACAATTGACGACGTGCCGGGCCCGCAGGGCTCCGGCCGTGGTGTCGACGGTTACGTGGTTCGGGGTCACGTGCAGGTCGCGAACCTCTGCATTCGTCTGTACCGAATGACCGCGGTCCCTCACGCGGTCGGTCAAGGCGTGGGCCACAGCCTCGTAGTCGACGATGCCGGCGCCGGGCACCTCAAGGGCTGCCACGCCCTGCACGTGGGGCTCCCGCTCGTATAGCCGCTCCGGCCCGATTCGCGTACAGTCCACCTGGTTCTGGCGCCCCTTTTCCTCGATTCGGTTCAGCTCCGGCACCTCACTCTCGTCAGTGGCCACCACGACCTTGCCGCACATCTCATAATCGAGGTTCTCGCGCTCGCAGAACTCGATCAGTGCGCGCTTCCCCTCGCGGCAGTTCTCAGCCTTCAGCGAGCCGGGCTCGTAGAAGATGCCGGAGTGAATGACCCCAGAGTTGTGACTCGTTTGATGGGCCGCGACTTGGGGTTCTTTCTCCACGATGGTGACAGACGTGTCGGGATACTGCTCCGTGAGGCGGTAGGCCGTGGCGAGGCCCACAATTCCGCCCCCGATAATCGCGACGTCGTAGGTAGGCATACAGCAGCGTTCAATGCAGTGAGAACACCGAGGTCCCCAGAATTGCGTCAACAATTGAGGTTCAAAGATACAAAGGCGGAGCGTCTCGAAAAGTGCACCCCGCCCCGGGAAAATTGAGGGAAGTCCGACGCGGAGGTGCCGCGAGGCATACAACAGAGCAAGCAACACCCGTGTCCGCGGAGAGTTTAGGCGGACCGTATTCGTGACAGCGTGCTTCCCGACTATGCGCCGCCAACTCCATCTCCTTTGCGTTGCGGCCAGCCTCTTGATCGGAGGGAGCCTGTTCGCGGCCTCTGGGTGTGTCGATACGGAGGCCTCATTCTCTTCCGGCGCGCCCGATACACTCCCGGACGCGAAGCCCATTTTCGATGTACGCTCGGTGACCCTTGACGCCCGAAACCGCCCCGACTCCAGCCTGCTCGTTCGGCTTCGCGACCTCGGCGTCACGCACCTGACCCTCGTGTCGTTCGGGTGGCAGGAGGCCGTGGATGCAACAGAGATCGAGGTCGATACCAGCAAAGGATGGTACAGTGAGTCGCACGCCGGCATCCGCACGCTCGCCCGTCAGGCCGATGCGCTGGGGATGGACCTCATCCTCAAACCGCACCTCTGGGTGGGCGGGTACGATGAGTTGCAAAATCGGAGCACGATCGGCTACGAGTCAGCGGCGCGCTGGCGCGAATGGGAGGCCGAGTACCGCCGCTTTCTGATGACCTACGCCCGTCTTGCGGAGGTGGTCGACGCCGACGTGCTGGTGCTGGGTACTGAACTGACCCGGTCAGCAACCGAGCGGCCCGACTTCTGGCGCGAGCTCGTGTCGGACGTTCGTTCCGTTTACGACGGAGACCTCACCTACGCGGCCAACTGGCACAAGGCGTACAAACGGATTCAGTTTTGGGAATCCCTCGACTACGTGGGTGTGCAGGCGTACTTTCCGCTTACGGACGCCACATCGCCCTCACTGGCCACGCTCCGAGACGGGTGGCAATCCCATTGGGACCAACTGGTCGAGGTGCACAAGCGAACGGGGAAGCCCATCCTCTTTACGGAGGTGGGCTACCGGAGCGCCGCCGGGGCGGCGGAGGCGCCGTGGAAATGGCCGGAACGCGACGATGAGGCGGCCCCCGACTCAGCCCTCCAGGCCCGTTGCTACCGGGCGTTCTTGTCCACCGTGGGCCGCGCGCCCTGGCTGAAGGGCGGCATCATCTGGAAGTGGCATCCGCCGTCCGAGGTCGAGGGGCCGACCGCCTTTACCCCGCAAGGCAAGCCTGCCGAACGCGTGCTGGCCCGCTGGTTCTCTGGGCGCTCCGTGTCACCTTCCTCAGAGGAGTAGTCGTTCCAAGATTCCTACATTCTGATCGGAGGGACGCGGGCACGGCTCGGTTACATACATCTCTATGTTGGGAGGGGACGACCCAGAGCCACAATTCTTTTGGATAGCTGCTGTGATTTAAGATTCTGAGACGTTTCCTTCTACTGAGTCTTCTGTTTCTTTTCCTCGGCATTGTGTCCGGCTGCGGAAGCGATTCGGGCATTCCGCAGGTGATTCGGAACGTTCAAATGGAATGGGACGGGCCGTATGCGGACACCCTTCAGCGTTTCTACGAGAATCGCTCTGCGCAGCCTGTCTGGGTCACCACGAAAGGGCCTACGCCGGCAGGACAGGCGTTTCTAACGCAGCTCTGCCAGGCCGACCGCGTTGGGCTTCGCCCCAGCGGATACAAGCTCGACTCGCTGGCGCAGGAACTGCGGGCGTTGTATCAGTCTCCAGTGTCGGATGTGGAGGAGGTCCGGAGCAACGTTGGGCACCTCGACGTGGCCCTGTCGGAGACATTTGCTCGGTATGTCGACGATCGACTTCACGGAGCGGTGTCTCCGGAGGAGGTGGGCGGGCAGTGGCACATCGAGGCGGAAGAGACCGATCTGGTTTCGGTCATGAACCGAGCTGTCTCTGAAGGTGTGGACGAAACGCTGGACACCCTCGGAGTAATGAACGAGCGACATGCTGCGATGCACGAAGCGCTCACTCGCTATCAACGCATTGTGGCTGACGGCGGATGGCCGTCCATTGAGCGGGACGAGTCGCTGGGGCCCGGAGATACGGGAGCAGCTGTAGAGCAACTTCGCGAGCGACTCGCTGCGACGGGGGACCTCCCGGAGAAGCAGGTGGGCGGCGCGACCTACTCGGAGGCCGTCGTCGAGGCTGTTCGGCGCTTCGAGGAGCGGCACGGCTTACCCACGGATGGGGAAGTGAGCAGGGACGATCTCGAGGCGCTTAACGTCCCCGCGAGCCAACGTGCTCGTAAACTTGCACTCAACCTGGAGCGGTATCGCTGGATGCCGCGAAATCTTGGTCACGAGCACGTGTTCGTCAATCTGATGGATTTTCGTCTGAGGGTTTCACGAGACGGCGAAGACGTGCTGTCGATGCCGATTGTGGTCGGGGAGCAGGGATGGGAGACGGTCGCCTTTGCGGATACGCTGCAGTACGCGATGTTCGGGCCCGCCTGGACTGTGCCGTCGTCTATCGCGGTGAAGGAGCTTCTCCCGCAGCTCAAGAACAATCCGGACTTGGCGGAGGAGAGGGGATACCATGTTCTGACGCGTGAGGGAGACACGGTCGGCGTGGATTCGCTCAGTCGGGAAGCTCTAGAAAAGAAGAGGATGCGGATTCAGCAAGCTCCCGGCTCCCAGAATCCACTCGGGAGAGTCAAATACATGTTTCCGAATGAGCACGCGATTTACCTGCACGACACCCCGGCCGATCAGCTGTTCGACCAGCGAGTCCGGGCTAGCAGCCACGGGTGTATTCGCATTGCCGAGCCGGTGGAGTTCGGCGCATTTCTGTTCGAAAGGGATGGGATGTCACGGGAGGACATCCGCTCGCTCATGCAGGAGGCCGAGCAGCGCCGCGTAGATGTCCGCGATCCCGTTCCCGTGTACATCGTGTACCTGACGGCGTGGGCGACGCCCGAGGGCACGGTTCACTTTCGGCGCGACCGGTACGAGTACGACGAATCCCTGGAGGCGGCGCTCGAACCGCCCGGGGCAGCTGCGGGGGCGTGTTCGACCATTCAGGACGTGTTTGACGAGATGGTAGTCACGGACGGTTGAGCGTTCGGAGAGCAGGTAGGATCTGGGGTGCCCGGAGAGCGCATTTGAAACTCTCGGCCTCCACGTCGCTTTCTCCAGTTCGCGTCGCTTCCCCCCATTTCCAATCTGATCCTGTGGTCTCTGAGCTCTTCAATCCCGGCGCCTGGACCTCCGTTGATGCCTTCGACTTCGACGACGTGACCTACCATCGCGCCGCCGACCACGGCACGGTCCGCATCGCCTTCGACCGGCCCGAAGTGCTCAACGCTTTCCGTCCGCCAACAGTGGACGAGCTGTGCCAGGCCCTCGACCACGCCCGTCAGAGTGCCGACGTGGGCTGCGTGTTGCTCACGGGCAACGGCCCGTCAGAGAAGCACGACAAGTGGGCCTTTTCCTCGGGCGGCGACCAGCGCATTCGGGGAAAGGACGGGTACCAGTACGAGGACGCGGGGGGGACGCCCGACGAGACGCGCCCGGGGCGTCTCCATATTTTAGAGGTACAGCGCCTCATCCGGTTCATGCCCAAAGTGGTGATTGCCGTGGTGCCGGGGTGGGCCGTAGGGGGCGGGCACAGCCTCCACGTGGTGTGCGACCTCACCCTCGCCAGCGCCGAGCACGCGAAGTTCAAGCAGACGGATCCCGATGTGGCCAGCTTCGACGGCGGGTTTGGATCGGCCTTGCTGGCACGGCAGGTCGGGCAGAAAAAGGCGCGCGAGATCTTCTTCCTCGGCAAGACCTACTCGGCGGAGGAAGCCGTAAACATGGGCATGGTCAACGAGGCCGTGCCGCACGATGAGCTGGAACCCACAGCGCTCGACTGGGCGGAGACCATCAACGGCAAGAGCCCCACGGCCATCCGCATGCTCAAGTACGCCTTCAACATGGCCGACGACGGCCTGGTGGGCCAGCAGGTGTTCGCCGGCGAAGCTACCCGCCTGGCCTACATGACCGACGAGGCGCAGGAGGGGCGCGACGCGTTCCTGGAGGACCGCGATCCAGACTGGTCCAACGTGCCGTGGCACTATTGATGCCGCCTCAGAAGAATTCTCCTGAGGTGGAACAGACCGTTCACTGCGGACGGCTTGGAGGCCCGTGCCCGGAGACCGGCAAACGTCGGACGTCGACACACTCCTCCCGTCCGGACAATTCGGGACTCCTACCGTCCTTGCGTTCCGCCCTCGCTGCTCGCAGGGATTCCTCAATGCAGATCGAGGGCCGGGGGGCGCCGTCTGCTACGCTCCGGGCCCAGCGCTACACCACAGGCTCCTCAGACCGGGCCTCCTGTTCGAGGCGCTCCTGCTTCACCTCCTGCCAGCGCTCCGCAAAGTCCTCGAAGAAGGAGTCCAGAAGGTCGTAGAAGACCTCCATGTGCTTGAGGCTTTTTCGGGTCTTTTCGGTTCCTTCCTCCCTTGCCTCGATCCGGGCGAGGAAGCGCTCGGCGAGCGCCTTATTTTCCCGGACCGTTGCCATGTTGACCTTAAAGTTGTTGAAGAAGATGTCAGGATGGGACGCGTAGTAGTTACGCCGGTTGTTGGGCCCCTCGACCTTGCGGACGAGATCCATGTCATCGAGGCGTCGCACGGAAATGGAAATCGGCCCTTTTGATCGATCGAGGATCTCGACCATGTCGTCGAGGGATACGGGCTCGCCCTTCGTAAGGAGAAGCCCAACGATCAAGCCCTGCAATCGTCGGAGTCCGTAGGATTCGTAGATGTTGCCGAATTCCTCGATCAGTTCTTTTTCAACTGGAGATGGCGCTTTCGAATCACTCATTGTTACGGCGTTGAGAATAGTGAAAAGAATGCCAGCCAAAGAAGCCGGCAATGGTGGGGTGTTCCTTAGATGTTAAATCGCTGAAATAGTTGCGAGTTAATTGTTTTTTGGGGCAAGTTCCCATAAGCCCCGTTGGGCTCTAGAGACAGGGGCGCGATGCTTTTGGATCAGAACATTCCGAAGTTTCGCAGAGCCCGCCTTTTCAGAGTCTGTTTTGGTTCCTGTCTCGGGCACTCCGGAGCACTTCTTTACTGCATACCGGGCGCCCCGAGTTGGGCGCCCCGAGCGGCCTTGATGAGCTACAAATCGATTCCTCACTCGACCGGGACGCGACTTTTGCTCCATCAATTCTCGCTCTCGCTGTCCGATCCGAAATCAAAACAGACTCTCGCCGTCCACCTACCGGAGTTGAACGTCCTGCCGTTCAAGAAATGTGTGCTCTTCAAGCAGCTTCCTACACAGAACAGCAAAAAGAGGTCGGATGTCTGGGAGCGCCATAATCGAGCGTAGCGACCAAAATACCTCCGTCTCACGCGGCCTGAGTGGGGCGCCGCAGATTTCCGAGGTTGCTGTGCGTCTTTTTTGTTGAAGCTTTCTGCATGAGAGCGAAAGGAGGGGCGGTCGCTTCTCCCACCCCTTCCGTTGTGACGTTGTGGGTTTAATCGCAGTACGTCCCGTTTTCTCTGAGGACTTGTTGTGCAAAAGCAAGACAAGCCGACTCCTTCCAGCGACGGGTGTTCATTTTTGCATCCGATCAGTACTCCGTGCAGTTTTCGAGGGGAACGGCCCTCAGAAGTGCGTCGC
>CAZBIB010000180.1:0-6670 GCA_964491575.1 uncultured Salinivenus sp.
AGGAGCAGGTGCGCGAGATTCGCGAGCGGGTGGGGGATCGTCACGTGATCCTCGGCCTGTCCGGCGGCGTCGATTCGTCCGTCGCGGCGGCGCTCCTGCAGCAAGCTCTTGGCGACCAGTTGCACTGCATCTTTGTGAACAACGGCCTGCTCCGGAAGGGCGAGTGGGACCAGGTGCAGGACACGTTCCGCGGCCACTTCGAGATGGACCTCCGTACCACCGATGCCACGGATCGCTTCCTGGAGCGGCTCGACGGAGTGGTCGATCCCGAAGAGAAGCGCACCATCGTCGGCAACACGTTCATCGAGGTCTTCGAGGAGCAGACCGAAGAAATCGCCGCCGATCTGGGGCACCGCCCCACGTTCCTGGCGCAGGGCACCCTCTACCCCGACCTCATCGAGAGCGTCTCGTTCAAGGGACCGTCCGCCACCATCAAGACGCACCACAACGTGGGCGGATTGCCTGAGGAGCTCGACTTCGAGCTCATCGAGCCGTTCCGGGAGCTCTTCAAGGACGAGGTGCGCGAGATTGGCCGCCTGCTCGACGTGCCGGAGCCCATCGTGGGACGGCATCCGTTCCCGGGCCCGGGGCTGGCCATTCGCATCCTGGGGCCGGTGACGCGCGAGCGATTGGCCCTGCTCCGAGAGGCCGACGCCATCTTCATCGAGGAGCTTCGGGCCAATGACCTCTACGACGAAGTGTGGCAGGCCTTTGCCGTGCTACTCCCCGTGCAGAGCGTGGGCGTGATGGGCGACGAGCGCACCTACGAAAACGTGTGCGCCCTCCGCGCCGTAACTAGCGTGGACGGCATGACAGCCGACTGGGCGCATCTGCCGCACGATTTCCTCGGGCACGTTTCCAACCGCATCGTCAACGAGGTGCCGGGCATCAACCGGACGGTATACGACGTGAGCTCCAAGCCCCCTGCGACGATCGAGTGGGAGTGATTGCGAAGGGGGAATGGGGGAAAATCGTGTCCGCCCGCACCTTTTGAAGCAATTTCCACATCGGATTCTCTGTCTTATGGTGACCCGTCGTTCCGGAACGGTTTGGGCGCTCGTGCTCCTCATGGCTGTGATGGCCGGGAGTGTGGCGACTCCAGCGCATGCGCAGGAACGGGAAGAAATTCCCGAGATTTCGAATGCGGAGCTCTTGTTTGACGAAGGGGTTGCGGCCTTCGAGCGGGGAGAGTATAAGACGGCCTTCAAGCGCTTTCGGCTAGTGAGCGAGTACCAGCTCAACCGAAAGACGACGGCCGCATTGCTGATGAGCGGAAAGGCGCTCATACAGCTCGGTCGGTACCAGGACGCCATCAAGCGGCTCAACGTTCTCCTGAATCAATATCCGGGCACGACGTACCGGGACCAGGCCGAGTCCCTCATTGAGCAGGCGCGGCGTCGGGTGGGGGAGCAGGCCCCGGACACGCTCCGCATCGGAGTAACGCTCCCCATGGGGGACGAACGAGCGTCTCTGTCCCAGGCCCTTTTCAATGGCATTCGCTTGGCGATTGACGAGCACAACGGCTTCCAGCGACGATACGTCCGCCCGCGTGGGCTTGGGGCGTCGGCCGACACGTTCGAGGTCTACGACACGGAACGGGTTCACGGAGACAGCCTGGCGGAGGCGGGCGGGACGACCACCGTGGCAGCCCCAACCGACACGGTTCGGGTCGACTCGCTTCGGATCGTCACGACGCAGGTGGAGCAGCCGGACTGGGTGGCCAAGATGTACTTCCGTCGGACCGGCACCAAAGCGAAGACCGCCCGGGCCGCCGTCGATTCGCTCGTGCGCCTCGACAACGTGGACGTGATTATCGGTCCCATTCGGAGCAGCGCGGCGCGGCCGGCCGGCACGCGAGCCGAGGAGGCGGGCGTACTCCTCGTGGCCCCGATGGCAACTGACGAAAGCGTCTCGAAAGGGCGCGACTACGTCTTTCAAGCCAATCCCACGATCCCGGACCGGGGCCGCATCATGGCACGCACGGCAAAGAATGGTCTCCTCCTCGACCGCGTGGGGGTCGTCTACGAGCGCGGTAATAGCCTTAGCGCGCGCATGGCCGAAGGGTTTCGGCAGGAAGCCCGTCGCCAGGACCTGGAGGTGCCCTTCACCATTCCACTGGAGGACTCGCGAGACTGGTCTCGGCTGCCCGCTCTCATCGAAGAGGACTCGACGCTCACCGACTCGCTCCTGACGGCACCGGAGGCGTATTATCTTCCTGTCTCAGGCCAGAGCGCCGCGGGCAAGATCCAGGGCGCGCTCACGGGACTGCAACAGGTGGTGCCGGGGAAGCGGGTGCTTGGCAATGCCGAGTGGCACGATCTCCCCTTCAAGAAGGCAGCCAGTGCAATGACGGCCACCTACACGAATGGATTCTACGTACAGACGAAGCGGCCAGCCGTGCGGCGGTTCGTCCGCCGCTATCGGCTCCTGACCGGTACGACGCCGGATGAGTTGTCTACCAACGGGCGGCGCTTGGCGTACGTGGGATACGACGTCGCCCACTTTCTGCTGTCCGTGCTCTCGCCCACCTCTGCCCAGCTGGACCCGCAGACGCTCCGCGCTGCTCCGACGTATGAGGGGCTCGGAATGCGAATCGGATTTCAGGGCGAGAATGGAAACCAGGCGATGTTCATCCACCGATACCGCAACCAACAGATCGAACTTCTTCGGTAGAAAAAGCCGGAGTGCGGTTCTCCGATGCCCGGCACGATCCATCGGGGCTTAAAGGCGCGTAGAGGAACAGACCCTCCCCCCTGCCGTTTCGGCTTCGCACTGTGTCTTCTGCGTCCCGGAGCGGTTTGAACAAGAAATCGGCGCTGACTCGGGAGCGACTTCTATTGACTGTGTCTTGGTACCAGTATCCCTTCATGCGTTCTTCGGTTCTCCTCCCCGTTTTGCTGTGTGCGCTTTTCGGGGGTATCGTTGGGTGTTCAGGGAGTGGCCAGCTCACGTACAACGGACCCGAAGACGCATATCAGAAGGGAGTGGCGCAGATGGAGGAGGGAGACCATCAGCAGGCCATTCGCCTCTTCCGGGCCGTGTTTGAATATGGGCGCGGGAACCAGTGGGCCCCCAAGGCGCGATTCAAACTCGCCATGGCCCAGCGCGAGCTGGGAAAGCATCTGGTGGCTGCAAACGAGTTCCAGCGCTTTGCGGAGCTCTACCGCAACAACGAGTTGCTCCCCCGGGCCGAATTTGAGCGGGCCAACTCGTACTACCTGCGCTCTCCGATGTACCGGCTCGACCAGTCGGCTTCGCAGCAGGCTGTTTCCCTCTTCCGCCTCTTTATCGACCGGTACCCGAATCATGAGCTCGTCCCAGAGGCGAAGGAGAAGATCAATGAGCTACGAGGAAAGCTCGCACATAAGAAGTATGCTGCCGGAGAGCTCTACGAGCGGCGCGAGATGTGGAGGGCTGCCACGACGGTCTACGAGGAGGTCTTCGACCAGTATCCGGACACCGAGTGGGCCGACAATGCCCTCCTGGGAGCCGTCCGCACGTACATTCGGTACGCGGATCGCAGCGTTCAGAAGAAGCAGGCCGAGCGGTACCAGAAGGCGATTGAGAACTACAATCGTCTCACGCAGCTTTTCCCCGAGAGCAAGCTCCTCAACGAGGCAGAGGCGTTTTACAGCGAAGCGCGGCGTAAGCTCGATCGTGTGCAGGCCCGCGACGGGCAGCAATCGCTCGCGCAAGAGGATACGTCCCGCGGCTCCAACTAAGCGGAGGGGGCCATGCCGGCCCAGGTGCCATGGACATCGGTCTCTTCGGGGGTTCCTTCAATCCGCCCCACGTCGCGCACCTCATCGTCGCTGAGGTCGTCCGCGATCAGTTCGACCTGGAGGAGATGTGGTGGATTCCGAATGTCACCCCGCCCCACAAGCCCGGCGATGAACTGGTGGGCGTCGAACATCGACTTGCGATGACCCGGCGCGTCGTCGAGCCCAATCCCCACTTTCGGGTCTGCGACCTCGAAGTGCAGCGGGAAGGAGTCTCGTATACGGTCGAGACCCTTCGGGTGCTGCAGAACCAGCATCCCGACACGGACTTTGCCCTCCTCATCGGCAGCGATAGCCTCGATCATTTTTCGGAGTGGCACCGACCCGACGAAATTGCCGAGCGCGTGCCGCTCATCGTGTACAAGCGGCCCGGAACGATCGAGGCGGTCGCCGAGCCCCGCTTTGCAAATCATGTCCGGTACGTGGCCGCTCCGGTCATGGAGGTGTCGGGGACCGAAATCCGAGCGCGTCGCCAAGCAGGGCGGTCCATTCGGTATCTCGTGCCGGACGCTGTGCGCACCTACATCGAGACCCACGACCTCTATCGGGACGATGAGTGACAGGTTGTCTGTTAAGGATTGAGGCTGACGGAGAGGCCAACCGTCCGAGACGAGTCTATCGATATCGGTGCGTTGCCTCCGAACCTCACCGTCGGTTTCATAGTTTTCTTTTCTACCTATCACTTTCGTCTGTACCGATCCTGAAGTTCCAAAAACCCATCTCAAAGCACGTCATCCTGAGTTCGACTCAGGATCTCCCCGAATAAGCGGTGCCTTTCCCAATAAGATCCCGCATCGAGGTGCGGGATGACGAGTTGAGGGTTTTTGGGAGCGTCTTCGACTCAAAGTGATAGGTAGTCAGAGTTTTCTTCAGTCCCCGGTGCTCGGACGAGACGCCGGCTCGCGTTTTTCCGAATCGTTTCCTTGATCTGCCATGGCCGTTACCGAGTCCACAATGATGGAGCTGGGCCACCCGGCTCCTGACTTTTCACTGCCCGCCGCCAATCCCGAGGTCGACGACCGAGGGGACGAGCGTCGCTCGCTCACGGACTACGACGACGCCGACGTGCTGGTGGTCGTCTTCATGTGCAACCACTGTCCGTACGTGAAGCACATCGAGGACGCGCTCCTCGACGTGGCGCGCACGTATCAGCAGCGGAGCGTGCAGTTCGTGGGCATCTGCTCGAACGATTCAGAGCGCTACCCGGACGACTCGTTCGACCGCCTGGCCGAGCGGGCCCGGGAAAAGGACTATCCCTTCCCGTACCTCCAGGACGAGACGCAGGAGGTAGCCAAAGCCTACGAGGCCGCCTGTACGCCCGACATTTACGTCTTCGACGAAGACCGGACGCTCGTTTACCGGGGCCGCTTCGACGAGACGCGCCCCGACGACGGAGAGCCGCACGGCGGCGATCTGCGGCAGGCCCTCGACGAGCTCTTACAGACGGGCGAAGTGACAATGGAGCAGCATCCGTCCATGGGCTGCAACATCAAGTGGAAATCGAACACCAACCCGGCCCACGTGTCGTAGCGAAGCGTCTCTTCCGGCGGCGAGAAACGAACGTTTCCATGGAGGCGATGCGGATCGCTGGAAGACTCTCTGCCATGCCCAGACCCCAGACCTTGTGTGCCCATGTTTGACGGACGGGCGTTCCGAACTTGGACTCACGTTCTCGTCGGAGCGTGTGGCCTTTCCATTCTCTTCCTGGGCATAATGGTAATGGCCGAAGAGGTAATCGGGGACGGGGCCCGCGTCACCCGAGTGGGATTGATGATGAGTGCCGCCGCGTTCGTCGGCTACCTCGGCGTCGCTTGGCTCATTCGTCTCGAGGAGGCTCGGCCCCGGTAGACCGAGGGAGCGAAGACCGTCTGGAACGAGGAATCATCGCCCGAGGCTGTCCATTAGAGTATCTACCGCCCGGGGCTCGCCTACCACTTCTTCTTTGACGGTCTGGAAGCGCTTCCGGATACAAGCCCCGGTGCCACAAAGACGATCCGCACTGCCGCTGACCAATTTAGACCTTTGAGGTGATAAAATGAACAACGACGCTGTCGACACGACCACACCGGAGGAGGAACGTTCGGCCTTTGAGAAAGCCCAGGACGAACAGGAAGACGTCGATCCGCGAACCATTCCGCAGAAGTTGGAGGAGGAGCCACCGATTGGAGAGGAGATTGAATACCCGGACTATCCGGAGGAAGACCACGAGACGTGGCAGATCCTTGTGGAGCGCCAGATGGAACAGCTTCCGGGCCGGGCCTGCGAGGCGTACATGCGGGGCCAGGACGTTCTGCAACTGGAAGCCGACCGCATCCCCAGCCTGGCGAATCTGAGCCAGCGCCTCAACGACGCAACGGGCTGGACGGTGGCCAACGTGCCAGGGCTTATCCACGAGAAAAACTTCTTTTCGCTGCTGTCCGAGCGCAAGTTTCCCTCAACCAACTACGTTCGCGGTCGGGACGAGCTCGACTACACACCGGCGCCCGACTGCTTCCATGATATCTTCGGCCACATGCCGATGCTCACGCAGCCAGAGTTTGCCGACTTCTACCAGCTCTACGGCAAGGCGGCCCAGAACGCGGAAGGCGCCGACCGGCCGCGGCTGGAGCGGTTTCACTGGTTTACCGTCGAGTTTGGGCTGATCCAGGAGCAGGGGGAAAAGCGCATCTTCGGTGCCGGCATTGTGTCCTCGAACGAGGAGGTGACGCACGCTCTCTCCGACGAGGTGACCCTCCATCCCTTCGATCCCGAGCACATCGTGGAGAAGGACGACTACGAGGTGTACAATCTGCAGGACGAACTCTTTGTCCTCGACTCCTTTGAGCAGCTCGTGGAGGGCTTTCGCGACTGGACGACGAGCAAAGGCCTGCTGTAGCGTTCGCTTCGCCCTC
>CAZBIB010000181.1:0-6621 GCA_964491575.1 uncultured Salinivenus sp.
TCTCCTTTCTGCCCCTCTCCCACGCCTTCGAGCGCACGGCGGGCTACACGGCCGTGCTTGCCGCCGGGGCCACCATCAGTTACGCGGAGAGCATCGAGGCAGTGAGCCAAAACCTGCTGGAGGTGCAGCCGACCCTCATGATCTCCGTGCCGCGCATGTTCGAAAAGGTCTACAAGCGCGTCACGAAACAGGCCGGCGAGGGCGGTACCATGAAGCAGAAGATCTTCGACTGGGCCGTGCGGGTGGGCAAGCGGTACGCTCAGGCGCAGCAGTCCGGAGGAGCGGGGCTGTTGTTGAGAATGCAACGGGCCGCGGCCCATCGGCTCGTCTTTTCGACGCTGCACGAGAAGCTCGGTGGCAACCTCCGCTTCGGGGTGTCGGGAGGGGCGGCGCTGTCCGAGGAAATTGGCACCTTCTTCCAGGCCGCAGGCATCACCATCATCGAGGGCTACGGCCTCACGGAAACGGCCCCTGTCCTCACGGTGAATCCGATGGATGCCCCGCGCTACGGTACCGTGGGCCACATCCTGCCAGGCGTCACAGTCGCCATTCAGCCGCTGGACGGAAAAGAGCTGGCTGCAATGGTGAGTGGGAATGACTACCCCACCTCCGCCACGACACCGGAGGGGGAGATTCTCGTGAAGGGGCCGAACGTGATGCGCAAATACTGGAACCGACCGGAGGAGACCCGCGCTGTGTTCGACAAAAACGGCTGGTATCACAGCGGAGACGTGGGCCGCTTCGAGGACGGCTACCTCAAGATCACGGACCGCATCAAGCACATGATCGTCACGGAGGGCGGGAAGAACGTCTATCCCGGGCCCATCGAAGAGTCGTTCAAAACCAACGGATGGATCGACCAGATCGTCGTCATCGGGGAGGGGCGCCCGTTCCTTACGGCCCTCGTGGTGCCCGACTTCGACGCGCTCCGGATGCGAGCTCGGGATAAGAACATCGACGAGTCCGATTACGACGACGCCGAGCTTCTCGAACTCGATGAAGTCCAGGCCGTCTTCCAGGACATCTTCACGGCCTACAACCGGGAGGCGGCGGCACACGAGAAAATCCGCAATTTCCGCCTGCTCGCAGAGCCGTTCACCGTGGAAGAGGGCACCCTGACCCCGACGCTCAAGCTCCGCCGTAGCGTCATTGAGGAGCGCTACGGCGATCGCATCGATGCGATGTACGAAAAGTTTGGGCGGTGAGGTGGAGTGAGAGGAGCGAAGGGCGAAGGAGAACTCCACACTCCGCATTCCCAACTTCAATTCGGACGGGCCGTGTGGATAACCATTGAACTCCTCGCTAGGGGGCGGACAGCAGGGGCGATTGGGAGCTCTGGACCGGATCTCGACTCAGGATTGGCCCTATAAAAGGGTCGGCGATTCCATCGGGGCATGGCGCAGCCCGGTAGCGCGCTTCGTTCGGGACGAAGAGGTCGCCGGTTCAAATCCGGCTGCCCCGACCTTGGAAAACGGCCTTCACGGGTGGTGGAGGCCGTTTTTTGCTTTGATCTCTCGTTTTTCTGAACTTCGAGAAGAGTTCGTGGCTGAGCTCGCTGCTGGCTCTTCTTGAAAGGACAACCTACGGCCTAAGAATAATTCCGCACCGCCGTCCGTTTGGACGGCGCGGTTGGAGAGTGAGAAGGTCGAGGAAACCTCCGACCTCGCGAAACACTCTGATCGTCCCGTATTGTTGTGCGGTAGTACTTGCGATTCTCGCTCGTCGGGGATCGGTCCCATGTTTTTCTCATTACGATCCACTCCCATGATACGACGTGTATTCAAGCCATTCTGCGTTGGTCTCTTTGCCCTTGCCGTTGCCCTTAGCGCGCCCGCAGCGCTTGGCCAAGTGCCGCAGCAGGACACCACTGTCACCCTTACCGCCGACGACGTGAGTCAGGAGCAAATTGAAAAGGCGGCCCGGATTGCTGCGACTGTTCAAACGGCCATGCGGGAGCAGCAGATGAAGATGCGGAAGGAGATGAAACAGAAATACGGCAACCCGCAACAGATGGACTCCACGCAGAAGGCCAAGGCGAAGCGAGAGATGCGGCGCCAGCAAATGAAGATGCGGAAGGAGCAGATGAAGATGTTGAAGCAGGAAGCACAGAAGGAGGAAATGGACCTGAAAATGTTTCGGCGCATCATGCGGTCGGCGCGGAAGGACTCCACGCTGAAGAAGAAGATTCAGACGGCCATGCAGGCGGAGATGAAAAAGCGGCAGCCGCAGAAGGGTCAGGATTCGAATCCGCCGAATCAGTAATCGCGCCTTCTGGGTCTCTGGCACGATCAGTACGACCCGACGGGTGCGTTCCTGAACGTTCCGGTGGGGGCGCCGGGAAATGCTCACGGGAGAATCGTACGTTCCGTGTGCCTTCTCCAGCGTTGACTGATGAGGCGCAAAATTCCGACGCTCTCGTAGATTCCTGCACGGAGCAGCGAAAAGATGTCGGGACTCTCCGTGTGTCTTTCTACATGAGAGCGAATTTCGAAGCGAAATCTCTGTACGTCTGATTCGCAAGAAACAGCGGCCTTTGCCCTTGAGGCAGAGGTCGCTTTTCTTGTTGGGATGCAACTGTTGCCTTCGGTACCGCACGTTCCTGACAGCTCCAATTCTGCGATGATGGCAAACATGCACCTCCCCTCCGGAGATCGATGGCTCGCTGCGAAAAGCTCCCTCGTGCTGGGGATTCTGTTGGGTCTTGCGCTTGTCGGGTGCAACCCGGCTGACAGCAGCAACTCGGCTGGTAACAGCAACTCGACTGACAACAGCCTGACGCTGCCGGAGGGCTTTCGCGCCACCGTCGTCGCTGAGAATCTTGGAAGCACGCGCCACCTCACGGTGGCCGAGAACGGCGACGTATACGCGGCCGTTCGCAACACCGAACAGGGAGGGGGCATCGTGGCGCTCCGGGACACGACGGGCGACTACAAAGCCGATCGCACGGAGTACTTCGGCGACACCGGCGGGACGGGCATTGGTCTGCGCAACGGATCCCTCTACTTCGGGACCGAGACGGCCATCTGGCGCTACGAGAAAGCGTCCAATGAACTCGTGCCGTCCGGCGGCAAAGAGACCATCGTGGATGGCTTCCCCGAGCAGGGACAACACGCCGCAAAGACATTCACCTTCGACGGTAACGGCAGTTTGTATGTAAACGTCGGCGCCCCCTCAAACGCGTGTATGGAAGAGACCCGGACGAAGGGCTCGCCGGGGCAGGATCCGTGTCCGCTCCTCGAGGAGCATGCCGGCATCTGGCGGTATCAGGCGGATGAGACGGGTCAAAAGCACTCGCCGGACGCACGCTACGCCTCGGGCATTCGGAATGCGGTGGCGCTCACGTGGAATGACGCGGTCGACAACCTGTATGCGGTGCAACACGGACGCGACCAGCTCCACCAGTTCTTCCCCGACCTCTACACCCAGAAGGAGAGCGCCGAGTTGCCCGCCGAGCAGTTCTTTAAGGTCGACAAGGCCGACGACTTCGGATGGCCGTACTGCTACTACGACTGGATGAAGGAGAAGAGGGTGCTGATGCCGGAATACGGAGGTGACGGCACGGAGGTGGGGCGCTGCGACCAGTTCGGGGATCCAATCCAGGCCTTCCCCGGCCACTGGGCACCGAATGCCGTACTCTTCTACGATAGCACTCAGTTCCCGGACAAATACCAGGGCGGGGCCTTCATCGCCTGGCACGGCTCCTGGAACCGGACGCCGTTCCAGGAGGGGTACAAGGTAACCTTTACTCCCTTCGAGGGCGACCAGCCGTCTGGGGATTTCGAAGTCTTTGCCGACGGCTTCGCGGGTACCGACACGCTTCGAAATCCGGACCAGGCCGAGCACCGGCCTACAGGACTTGCGGTGGGACCGGACGGGGGGCTCTACGTGTCCGACGACGAAAACGGCACCATCTGGCGCATCGCGTACGTCGGAAAAGAAAACTGACTGCGCAGTCGGAGGCTCGATTGTCCACGCTCCCACGCCCTCTTTCCCTCCCCTCTCCCTGCCGTGCAGTACCTGAGCACCCGCACGCCCGATCATCGCGTCTCCCTCTCCACCGCCCTCCAGGACGGGCTCGCACCGGACGGGGGACTCTACGTGCCCGAGCACTTTCCGGATCTCGGCCCCGAGGCGTTTGAAGGCTGCACTACCATCGAAGCCGTGGCGGAGCGACTCCTCCGCCCGTTCGTGGCCGGTGACTTACTGGCCGATGTCCTCCCTACTATCTGCGAGGCCACGTTTGGCTTTCCGGTGCCGTTGCGCGAGATTGGGCGCGGGACGCACGTGCTGGAGCTCTTCCACGGTCCCACGGCGGCGTTCAAGGACGTGGGCGCGCGCTTCCTGGCCGACAGCCTTGCCCGCCTCAACGAGGACGCCGATCAGCCGCTCACCATCCTCGTGGCCACCTCGGGCGATACCGGCGCGGCCGTGGCGGCGGCCTTCTGGTGCAAGCCCAACGTGGAGGTTGTCGTTCTCTATCCCAAAGGAAAAGTCTCCGACCGGCAGGAAAAGCAACTCACCGGCTGGAGCGACAACGTGCAGACCGTGGCGGCGCGCGGCGTGTTTGACGACTGCCAGGCCCTTGTGAAGCAGGCGTTCCAGGATGAGACCTGGCAGGAGCGCCTGCGCCTCTCCTCGGCCAACAGCATCAACATTGGGCGGCTGCTTCCGCAGATGACCTACTACGCCCATGCCAGC
Organism: uncultured Salinivenus sp.; assembly: GCA_964491575.1. Taxonomy (GTDB): domain Bacteria; phylum Bacteroidota; class Rhodothermia; order Rhodothermales; family Salinibacteraceae; genus Salinibacter. Next base: position 4,699 of record CAZBIB010000181.1, read on the forward strand.
CTCCAACACTGGCGCGCTCACGGCACGCGGCCCAACGTGATCGTGCCGTCCGGCAACCTGGGCAACGGCCTCGCCTGCCTCTACGCCCGCGAGTGTGGACTGCCCATTGGAGACGTGGTCTTTGCCACGAACGAGAACCGCCCCGTCACGCACTACCTCGACACAGGAGAGTGGCAGGCGTTCGAGTCCAAGAAGACGCTGGCGACGGCGATGGACGTGGGCGATCCGAGCAACATGGAACGCCTGCGCTACCACTGGCCCTCGGCCGAGGCCCTGCGCGACGCGATCATCGCCGAGCGCGTGACCGACAACCAGATTGAGACCCAGATTCGGCGCGGCCCCGACGCCTGGGATACCGTATGGGACCCGCACACGGCCTGTGCGGTCGAAGCCCGAGAGCGGCTCGACCCCGAAGATCATCGAGAATGGATTCTCGTCGCCACGGCGCACCCGGCCAAGATTCCGGAGGTGGTGGAGCCGCTTGTAGGACGCGAGGTGGACGTGCCCGAGCCGCTGGCGGAGGTGATGGCGCGCGCGCATCCGGTGCCCGAAATTAGCCCCGATCTGCACGCACTGTGGAATGTCCTGGTTGATGCGGAGGCTGCAGGATCGACTTGAACGTTGAAGATACGGTTGAACCCTTGGAGAGCGTGCGCTCTTTGGGAAGATGAATCGCATCGAATTTCCCAACTCATGGCTGATCCCTACGACCCCATCCCCCTCAACTTCACCGAGTACCCGCCCGACGAGATGCGGGAACGGGCCCGGGCCTTCCGCGAACAGATGTCTCGCCGGCGCTCTATGCGCGACTTTTCGGACCGCCCCGTACCCCGCGAATTGATTGAGGAGGCCCTGCGGACGGCCGGCTCGGCGCCCAGCGGTGCTCACCGGCAACCCTGGCAGTTCGTAGCCATCGACGATCCGGACCTGAAGACCCAGATCCGCGAGGCTGCGGAGGAAGAAGAGAAGGAGTTCTACGAGAACCGGGCGACGGAGGAATGGAAAGAGGCGCTGGCGCCGCTCGGTACGGACTGGCGCAAGCCCTACCTCGAAACGGCGCCCTGGCTCGTCGTCTGTTTCGCCGAACAATACGGCCTCGCTGAGGACGGAGAAAAGACGAAAAACTACTACGTGCAGGAGAGTGTGGGCATCGCCTGTGGGCTCTTCATCACGGCGATCCACAACATGGGGCTGGCGACGCTCACCCACACGCCCGCTCCAATGAATTTCCTGCGCGACCTCCTGGATCGGCCTTCGAACGAGCGGCCCTACATCCTCTTTCCGGTCGGCTACCCCGCCGAGGACGCGACGGTGCCGGACATCGAGCGCAAGTCCCTCGACGAGTTCGTGCAATGGAATCGAGGCGGCTCTTGAGCATGGGAGAGCGGCGTTCGTCAGCAGTGGGAGAGAGCAATGGAAGGAAAAGGATTCGATGCTCTACCAGCATCTCTTTATCTTGACACCCGTCGCCCCGTTTCTCGGGATGTCCCCTCCAATTTCATGTCTGATTCCTTCTCGCTTGCCGGTCATCTCGTCAACCTTCACGACCGTGAAATTCGGGAGGCCACCGTCCACGTTCGGGACGGCGCCATCGACAGCATCGACCCGACGAACGAGGTGCCGGACCAGGTTCTGCTGCCGGGCTTCATCGACGCCCACGTGCACGTCGAAAGCTCGATGCTACCCCCGTCGGAGTTTGCGCGGGCGGCAGTGGTGCATGGCACCGTGGGCACCGTGAGCGACCCGCACGAGATTGCCAACGTGCTCGGCGTGGAGGGCGTCGAGTACATGATTGAGGACGGTCGACAGGTGCCCTTCCACTTCGCCTTCGGCGCGCCGTCGTGCGTGCCGGCCACGCCCTTCGAAACGAACGGAGCGGAGCTGGGACCGGATGCGGTCTCCGCCCTGCTGGACCGGGACGAC
>CAZBIB010000182.1:0-6611 GCA_964491575.1 uncultured Salinivenus sp.
TGATGACGATGGCGTCCTCGTAGTTGTATCCGTGCCACGGCATGAAGGCACAGAGGACGTTCTTGCCGAGAGCAAGCTCGCCCTTCTCCATCGCAAATCCGTCCGTCAGGACCTCGCCCTCCTCCACGCGATCGCCCGCCTGGACGATCGGCTTCTGGTTCATGCAGGTGTCCTGGTTGGTGCGACGGAACTTGGTGAGCTCGTACTCCTGCACCGGCTCGCCGAAGGTGAGGTCCGTCTTCTCCTGTTCCTCGTCGTAGCGGACCACGATGCGCTCGGCGTCAACGTACTCAACGACGCCGTCCCCCTCAGCCACGACGCACGACCGGGAGTCTTTGGCCACCTGATCTTCGAGACCGGTCCCCACGATCGGAGAGTCGCTCCTCAGGAGCGGCACGCCCTGCCGCTGCATGTTCGAGCCCATCAGCGCCCGGTTTGCGTCATTGTGCTCCAGGAACGGAATCAGGCTGGCCGACGGGGAGACAATCTGGTTCGGAGCGACGTCCATGTACTGAACCTTCTCCGGGTCCACGACCGGGAAATCGCCCTGGAATCGGCAGCGCACCTCGTCACTTTCAAAGTGGCCGTCCTCATCGACCGGAGCATTGGCCTGGGCCACCATGGCCTGGTCCTCTTCCTCGGCCGAGAGGTACTCGACCTTGTCGGTCACCTTCCCGTCCTCCACGACCCGATACGGCGTCTCGAGAAAACCGAAGTCGTTGATGGTGGCGTGGACGCAGAGCGACAGCATGAGCCCAATGTTCGGCCCCTCTGGCGTCTCAATCGGGCAGAGCCGGCCGTAGTGCGTGTGATGAACGTCCCGGACCTCGAAGCCTGCGCGCTCTCGCGTCAGTCCCCCCGGGCCCAACGCCGACATCCGACGTTTGTGGGTCATCTCCGCCAGCGCATTGGTCTGATCCATGAACTGGCTGAGCTGGTTCGTCCCGAAGAACGTGTTGATCACGCTCTCGATGGTCCGGGCATTCACCAGATCCTTCGGCGTAAATTTGTCGGCGTCCCGCAGGTTCATGCGCTCCTTGATGGTGCGGGCCATGCGAGCCAGGCCGAGCGAGAACTGCGAGCCGAGCTGCTCGCCGACCGTCTTTACGCGACGATTGCTGAGGTGGTCGATGTCGTCGGCCGTGCTCTCGCCGTTCTGGAGCCGGATCAGTTCCCGAACAATGCCCACGACATCCTCCTTCGTGAGCACTTTCGTGTCCGTGTCCACGTCGATCCCCAGCCGCGCATTGATGCGGTGACGGCCCACATCGCCGAGATCGTACCGGTCTTCGTTGAAGAAGAGACGGTTGAGGGCATCCCGGGCAGAATCCAGGTCGGGCGCCTCGCTGCCGCGCAGCTTCTCGTAGATGACGTCGAGGGCCTCCTCCTCCGTGTGTGACGGGTCCTTCTGGAGCGTCTCCACGAGCGTGCTCTTGTCGAGCGCCTCTTCGTCCACGTCCTCCCGGACGAGGTAGAGACGACTCACGTCGTACTCGTCGAGTTCCTCCCAGTCGCCCTCCTCCAGTTCGTGCTCGGCGGGGAGCAGGACCTCGCGCTCGGTCTCCTCGTCGACCACCTCACCGGTATCCTCGTCCACGATCTCAATCGTCTTCTCGATCGTGACGCTGGTGGCGAGTTCGCGGCCCAGGTACTCTTCAAACTCGTCCTCGTCCTCAATGTCGACCGCGTCGGCGAGGTCGAACATCTTCACGATCTCCTCGTCGCTGGAATAGCCCAGCGCGCGGAGGAGCGTGGTCACCGGCACCTTTTTCTTCCGATCCACGTAGGCCCAGAGCACGTCGCGCACGTCCGTCGAGAACTCCATCCAGGAGCCCCGGAACGGAATCACGCGGGCACTGAAGAGCTCCGTGCCGTTCGAGTGAATCTCCTTCTCAAAGAAGGCGCCCGGGCTGCGGTGGAGCTGCGAGACGATCACGCGCTCGGCTCCGTTCACAATGAACGTCCCGCGATCGGTCATGAACGGAAGCGTGCCGAGGTACACCTCCTGCTCGATGGCCTCAATGGCCTCCTCATCTCCCTCCTCCTTGCTCGAAAGCCGGAGAGTCGCCTTCAGAGGCACCGAATAGGTGAGGCCCTGGGCGATGCACTCTTCGACCGTGTGTTTCGGCGCATCGAGCTCGTAACTCACGAACTCGAGCGTATAGCGGTCGCGGTTGTCTTTAATCGGGAAGTGCTCGTTAAAGACCGCCTGAAGCCCGACGTTCTCCCGATCGGCAGGCGGGACATCGTCCTGTACAAAGTCATGGAACGTCTTGAGTTGGACGTCCAGGAAGTCCGGATAGTCCCACACCTCCGGAATGTCGGCGAAGCTCTTGCGCGGCTTCGCATCTTCGAGGTGCCCAGGCGTGGAAATGTCCCCGTTCAAAAAGGTCGGCATAAACTATAGGAGTCGCTGGCGTGAATAGACTACGTTCGCAGACGTCAAGAGCGCCGGACGGCACGAAGAGAACGAGCGTACGCGGTGGTGCTTGAAAGCCGTGCACGATTCCGACGCGCCGGACAGCTTCCGGGGGCAGGCACTGCGTGCAAGGCGACGGTGAACCCACAGCCACTCGGCACGTCAACAGCGAGCGCAGCGAACCCCTGCGCGCAGGATTGGCTCATTCGCGAAAATCCACCGGTCAGACTCAAGATGGAGGGGGCAACCACTGGAGACTTCGCCCCAGCATCAGACGCGATCCCTGTCTAGCAGTGGAAACCCGTGAGGCAAGACTTCGCTCAAGAAAATGCGCCCAGACAGGACTGCATCTACGGTCGCCGCTGAGGGTTGTTTCAGACTCACGGCGGACCTACCCCAAAGTTTTCTTCACCAAAATACACCGAAGGTTCATTCCGAACGAGACGGGGTCAGCCTTCTCGCGGCAACAAAATGTCTGGGGAACGGCCCCGGTCGAGGCCCTGTCCCCCCATGACGATCAGACGCCCTCTTACTGGAGTTCAACTTCGCCCCCTGCGTCCTCAATCTGCGCCTTGAGGTCGTCAGCCTCCTCGCGGGAGACTCCTTCCTGAACAGGGTTCGGCGCCTCGTCCACGAGCGACTTGGCCTCTTTCAGGCCCAGCCCCGTAATGGAGCGGACCTCCTTGATGACCTGAATCTTGTTGCCGCCGATGCCGGTGAGCACGACGTCAAACACCGTCTGCTCTTCCTCCTCGGCTTCGCCATCGGCACCGCCTCCGCCATCGGCCGCGACCGCGACGCCTGCCGAGGCCGGCTGGATGTCGTATTCCTCTTCAAGGTGATTCGCAAGCTCATTGGCTTCCTTGATCGTGAGTCCAACAAGCTGTTCCGCAAGTTCTTCGACGTTAGCCATAGGTTCGTAGTGTGGGTTTGTCCTGCGACGGTCTTTGTCCCGACTACCGTCGGCACTGCGCCGCGAATTAAGGCGAATGTGTAGTGGTGTGCACTCCCCGATCATCCGCGGAGGACCGCGGCAACGACGGGGCTACTCGTCTTCGTCTTCTTCCGCGAGGGACTGGGCAATGCCGACAAGTCGCTGCCCGGTCCCCTGAAGGCTTCCCACGACGTTCTGGGCCGGGGACAGAAGCAGCCCGACAATTTCTCCAACCAGTTCCTCGCGAGACTTCAAGTCCGCAAGCGTATCGAGCGCTTCCGGATCGTCGTACATCTCCCCCTCGATCCAGGCCACCTTCAGCTCCGGACGATCCACGTCCTCTTCTTCGACAAAGTCCTGAATGACGCGGGCGGGCTTCGCCGGGTCCTCGCTGAAGGCAACGGCCGTGGGCCCCGCAAAAAACTCTTCGAGGGCGTCCTTGCCCTCGATGCGATCGAGAGCAAGGCGGGCCAGGGTGTTTTTGGTGACCTGATACTCGACGCCCGCCTCGTGGAACCGTCCACGCAGGTCGTTGGACTGGGCAACGGTTAGGCCTTCGAAATTCGTGAGGTAAAGGATCGAGTACTCGCTGAGCTTTTCCCCGATCTGGTCAATGATTTCTGCTTTCTCGGCTCGATTCTTCGACATGAGATCAAAAAGTAGTCGGTGTACAACCAACGGCAGTGGACCGGACGCAAGCGCTACCGTACTTCGCTGAGGACGGAGCTGCGGTCAACCGGTATGGGGGGGCCCATCGTGGCCGACAGCGTAATCGAGCGCAGGTAGAGGCCGCTCGCAGAGGCCGGCCGGAGACGCACCACTTCTTGAAGGAGCGCCCGGGCATTCTCGTAGAGTTCCTCGGGCGAGAAGGAGGCCTTTCCGATGGCCGTGTGCAGATTTCCGCTGCTATCCACGCGGAACTCAATTTTCCCCGCTTTAATCTCCTCGATCGTGTCGGCCAAATCCATCGTCACCGTTCCACTCTTCGGGTTCGGCATCAGGCCGCGCGGACCGAGAATGCGACCAAGCTGCCCCACCTGCCCCATCACATCCGGCGTCGCAATGGCGACGTCGAAGTCGAGCCAGTTTTCCTCCTGGATGCGATCTATGTATTCGTCGAGTCCCACGTAGTCGGCACCAGCGTCCTCGGCCTCCTGTTGCTTGCCTTCGCTGGCCAGGACGAGAACGGTCACCTCGCGGCCTGTGCCGTTGGGAAGAGTGATCGACCCACGCACCATTTGGTCGGCGTGCTGCGGGTTCACTCCGAGGCGGAGATCCAAATCAATCGATTCATCAAAGTTGGCGGTCGCGGTTTCCGTAGCCAGTTCCGCGGCCTCTCGGAGGCTCACAGGCTCATCCTGCTCCTCGACGAGCTCGTTAGCCTCCCGGTATCGTTTTCCTTCAATCTTAGCCATAGTTGGGTGCGGTTGTGCGGTGCGAACGTTCCCCCGACCGCTGTCGGGGCAACTCCCGCGTGAGCAATAACTGCGACGGCGAACCCCAAAACGAAAGCCCCGACGCCTGGAGACTACTGTTCGTGGGCCGGCTTCCCTTCGACGGTAATGCCCATCGACCGGGCCGTTCCGGCCACCATGCTCGCGCCCTTCTCCACGGTGTGCGCATTCAGATCCTGAAGCTTCTGCTCGGCAATGTCCAGGCAGTCGTCCCACGTGACCGTGCCGGCATCTTCGCGGAGCGAATCCCCGGCGGCGGTCTCGATGTCGGCCTTCTGTTTCAAGAGCACCGACGCGGGCGGGCTCTTGACGATGAAGTCGAAGGAGCGGTCGGCGTAGACCGTAATTTCGACCGGAAGGAGCGTGCCCATCCGGTCCTCGGTCCGGGAATTGAACGCCTTGCAGAACTCCATAATGTTGACCCCATGTTGGCCGAGGGCTGGCCCAATGGGCGGGGCAGGATTGGCCTGTCCCCCTTTGATTTGAAGCTTGATGGTTTGTTCGACCGGTGCTGCCATACGTACTGAGGCGGTTCAAACGTCTCCCGACTAATGTCGGGGCAGACTCCCGCCGGCTTGTTCAAAAAGGATGCGAGAATCTCAGTGGGTGCGTGGGCCCAGATCCAGGGCCGACGCACTATTCTTCGTGTTCGACCTGCAGGTAATCGAGCTCCACGGGCGTCTTGCGACCAAAGATCGACACCATGACTTTGACTTTCATTTTGTCGGGATAAACGTCTTCGACGATCCCATTGAAGCTGTCGAAGGGGCCGTCCACCACTTTGACCGGATCCCCTACCTTGAAGGGCATCTCGGGCTGCTCGCCCAATTCTTCGGCGCGGTCCATCTTTCCGAGAATGCGCTTGATTTCCTCCTCCCGGAGCCGGGTCGGCTCATCGCCGGTACCGGCCGTCAAAAACCCAATGACCGAGGGCAAGTCTTCGGCCACATCCCGGAGCTCAGAGCTCAGCGTGCAGTTGAGAAGGATGTATCCCGGAAAGAAGGTCTTCTCTTTTGTCTTTTTCTCTCCGCCCTTCATTTCAAAGACCGTTTCCGTCGGAATCAGAATCTCCTCGACCTGATCCTCAAGCCCAAGCCGCTCGATTTCACTTTCGAGGTACCGGCGCACCTTCTTCTCGTGGTTCGAGAAGGTGCGGAGCACATACCACGTGTCGGAATCGGTCTCTTCAGCCATAGCGAATGGAGGATGCGTGCAGCAGTGGGTGCACCACCGGAGGCGCACAACTCGCCACCAAAGGAATCACACCTGATAGAGAATCCTTAGCGTTCTCTGAATCACCTGGTCGGCCAGGAAAATAAAGCCGGAGATTATCAGCGTCGCGACAATTGTAATGAGCGTGCTGCTAATCAGTTCGTCGCGACTCGGCCAGTTCACCTTTTCCATCTCCGAGATTACGTTCTCCAGATACTCCCGAATCCAGGTCATAAGCAACAGGTCGGATAATCAAGCCGTGATCGTGTCCCGACCGCCGTCGGGATGCGTGCAGGTCGCGAACAACAGCGCCGGTTTAAATGGGCACCGGCAAGGCCCTCCAGTGCGGCACGGACGGGAGGACTCGAACCCCCAACCGGCGGATTTGGAGTCCGCTGCTCTGCCAGTTGAGCTACGCCCGCAAACAATGACGAGTATCGATTTACGAATGTCGAGTGACACTTTCCCACTCAACCCTGAGGACAGTCGATACAGGCACTCGACACTCGCACTCCGGAATTCGCAATTGCCTAATCTAGAATGTCAGTCACCACTCCTGCGCCTACCGTGTGCCCCCCCTCCCGAATCGCAA
>CAZBIB010000183.1:0-6528 GCA_964491575.1 uncultured Salinivenus sp.
GGAGGTTGTTGTTGCCGATCCACACCGTTGCAAACGTCGGGTTTGCGTCGAGCGCCGCCTCGGCCTGCGTGCGTCCGCCCAGGATAAGCTGCGTGAGGATGTTGGCCGAACTCGTCTGGTTGTTCGTAACGTCGGCGACCTGTGCGTTCGGCACTGCCATGTTGTTGACGCGAAGCGGCGCCTGACGGTTGCGGAGGGCGCAGGTGGTGCTGTCCGTTCCGGCGGGGCGTTGCGGATCCGGAATGCCATTCTGGTTGAAAAAGCGCTCGTAGGGCGGAGGGCAGCCGGGCGTGGCCAGTTGCGGCACGCCGAATGGCGTTTGCATCTGCTGGGCAAGCCGGACGGCGAACGACTGGGACTGGGTTTGGCTATTGATCCCGCCTGATTGAAGCCCCGCTGTGATGCTGTTGCCCAGGGCCACGTAGCTGTTAAACAGGTCGTTTTGGATGTCCGGGGCCGTGATCGACTCGTCACTGCACCCTGAAAGCCAGGGCAGGGTGAGGACGAGCAGCAAAAGGGCGCCGGTAGACAAGGAGCACGGAGGACAAAGGGCCTTCATCGTGGACTAAAGGTGGAGTGTAAGGGTGGTGCCGAAGAGATTGGCGCCGAAGGTGTAGATGCCCTGATTGAGGTCCGTCGAGAGGGGCTGGCCAGGGAGGGGACCCCGCACCCGACCCCGCCGGTCGTTCTGCAGGAGCAGCTGGTACGACACGTTGATCTCGGCTTGCTCAACCGGGCGCCAGCCGAATCCAATCGTGAACTGATTGCGGGCTGCCTCCGGCAGCAGCGGCGTCACCACCTCGTCCGGCGCGGCGGCGGTGTTGTGGAGGTAGCCGAGGCGGGCCGTGAGCTGCTCGATGACATCGTACTGCGCGCCGAGGCGGACGGCGTGCGTATTGTTGTAGTTTTGCTCCCGAATTTCCTCGCCAAGGTTCTCGAAATTGAGAGGAATCTGATCGAAGGCCGACCAGCCGGTGAGCTGATAATCGGCGAGAAGTTTCAGCTTTTCCGTTGCCCGAACACTGATTCCGGCCACCAGCTGGAAGGGAAAGGTGATCTCCGTTTCGACCGTCTGGGAACTGAGGGCGCCGTCCTCGCTGGCGAGTTGCGAGTACTGGTCGAGCACTCCGCTGTTGCCGAACTGACTGGCGAGTAGGAGGTCGGCCGGTGTGGGATCTGGATTTCCGTCTCCGTCCAGGTCTTGCGCGAGCGGACTGGAAGCGGGGAAGATGAGTCCCGTCTGGAGCTGTGAGAATGCGGCATCGCCCTCGTACGAAATCGTAATGGGCGTCGTAAACCGAACCCCAACGGACAGGCGGTCGGTTGCCTGGAACGAGACGCCGACGTTGGCCCCGTAGCCAATCTCGTTGCTTGCCTCCAGCCCCACCCGCGCGAACGCCGTGTGGAAGGGAACGCCCAGCTGACCGAACGTCGGGCCCTGGGGAGCGGTTGTCTGCTGGGAGAGGTCCAGCAGCTGCCGCAGCTCCACGGACGAGATGGCCAGAATGGGCCCGGCTCCCACGCGCAGCTTCGGGGTGATCTGGTAGGCGACCGTCGGCTGCACGTGGATGTTCTGGATGCGGCTCGTGAACCCCTCAAACGCCCCGTCGAAGTAGGTCCCGTCCGAGAGCTGCACGGGCCAGTTCGTCTCCAGACCGTAGGGAACGTACAGGCCGAGGCCAAGCCCGAGCCGCTCGGTCAGTCCGTACGTGAGGTAGCCGTGGGGGACGGGGATGGGATCGTTCTGGAGATCGACCTCGACGCCCGTGTAAGGCGGCCGGGCGGTGTAGTCGTACGTAAATTCTCCCTGAGCATCGATCACCGTTGCCCCGAGCGACGCAGTAACTCCTTCGGCATCAGCGATGTGGGCAGGATTGAAGTAGATGGAGGACCCGTCGCCGCAGCCGTCCGCCACGGTTGCGCCGGCTCGGGCCATGGCGCACGTGCCCTGTTCGTAGACGCCGAAGCCCTGCGCGCCAGCTGAGGACGGCAGCCAGAGTCCAGCGGCAACGGTCACTAACGCAGGGAGCAGGAAGTAGAGGGTGAGGCGGGAGGGAAGGGAGAAGCGTTGCATGAAGGAGGAAACTGGGACAGAGGAAGGGAGCTGAAGATCTCAAGATGCAGTGAAGGGCATATCAATGAGGGGCGCGTACTCACACCACTGCAGCGTCATGGGCGTTCCGGGCGAGGGGGTCGGGAGGCGGCTTAACGGGCGACCGCCCGCCCCGTACGTGGGAGGCCTCTACGTTCTCAAATCTCCCCCGCAACAAAAACGGGCGCCCCCCGACAATCGTCGGGACGCGCCCGGATCGTTCATTGCAGGAATGGACGAGGGAAGTCGTATCAGTGTTAGTCGGTATGTGGCTGGAGGTCTTGTCGACTGTGGCGCTGGCGAAGTTTTCGGAGGGCCTTCTCTTTGATCTGGCGGACGCGCTCCCGCGTGAGATCGAAGCGCTTGCCGATCTCTTCGAGCGTCAGCGGATGCTCGCGCCCGATGCCGAAGTAGAGGCGCGTGATTTCGGCCTCGCGGTCGTGCAGGGCGCTGAGGGCACGCTCGATGTCAATCTTGACCGATTCGGAGAGCATCTCTTCGTCCGGCGAATCGCTCTCCTCGTCCGGTAGCACGTCGAGGAGGCTGTTGTCGTCTTCCTCGTTGAAGGGCGCGTCCATCGAGAGGTGGCGGCTGGTGTGCTTCATCGCCTCGCGCACCTTCTGGACATCGATCTCGAGCTCCTCGGCCAGCTCCTCGATGTTGGGCTTGCGGTCGAGATCCTGCTGGAGCCGAGCGCTGGCCTTGCGGATCTTGGAGATGGTGCCGATGCGGTTGAGGGGAAGGCGCACCACACGGCTCTGCTCAGCGAGGGCCTGCAGGATGGCCTGCCGAATCCACCAGACGGCGTAGGAGATAAACTTGAAGCCGCGCGTCTCGTCGAACCGCTTGGCCGCCTTGATGAGGCCGTAGTTTCCTTCGTTGATCAGGTCGGCGAGCGACAGGCCCTGTCCCTGATACTTCTTCGCGACCGACACCACGAAGCGCAGGTTTGCCCGGCACAGCTGGTGGAGGGCCTCCTCGTCTCCGTCTTCGATGCGTCGTGCCAGCTCCACTTCCTCCTCCGGCTCCAGGAGATCAATCTTCCCGATTTCCTGGAGGTACTGGTCCAGCATTCGTTGTTCGCGAGAAACTTGCATACGGTCCTGTCGGGTTGTGGGTGATGAACGGTGGCGATGGGGGGGCAGCAGCGGCGCCCCGGCAGTCGTCGGGGCTCCGGTCAGGAGGAATGTGCTCGAAACCGGAATGGGAAGGGACCCGAACTCACCCGGCATCGAGCCGGCGAAGCATCCGATTTGTATTCCGCGGACTCATCACGAGTGACAAAAGCGGTTGTTCCAGCCAGCGAAGCGGGAAAGGCGGCCCGTGGGCCTCAGCAGGTCTGCTCGACGGCGGCGAGCACCCCGTCGGCAACCTCTCGGTTGTCACTCATGCGAGGCACCTTGGTCTGCCCGCTGATCTCGTCCCTGGTGGCCCGAAGCCAGTTGTAGAAGGCGCCGTTGGGAAGCGCCGACACGCACGGACCGTCCAGAGCATCGCCCTCGCGGCGAATGTAGTAGTGACGGTTCACCTCCTGCAGGTGCTCATCGAGGGCCTGTTCAAAGGCCGTGAGATCGCTCGGCGCCTGCTCGAACTCGATGAGCCACTCGTGCCCGGGCTGCTCGCCGTTGGTCGATCGGCGCGGGGCCACGTGATAGTCCGCGACGTGGGCGCCGGTGGCCTCGCAGGCCGACTTGATGGCCGCCCGCACCTCGTCGCCGTAGATGGCCTCGCCGTACTCGTCGATCATGTCGCTGGTGCGTCCCGCCACGGCAATCTTGTGCGGGAAGGTCTGCGTAAACCGAATGACGTCGCCCACCTCGTAGGCCCAGAGCCCGCTGCAGGAGGTGACGTGCATCGAGTAGCGCACCCCGGGTTCCACGTCGGCAATCGTGTGGCGGGTCGGATCGTCGGTGCCGCGCTCGTCGAGCGGCACGAACTCATAGAAGACTCCGTTATCGAGGTGCAGCAGCATGGAGGGATCGTCCAGTTTGTCCTGGAACGAGAAAAAGCCCTCAGAGGCCCCATAGGTCTCCACAAAGTCGATGTCGTGGCCAATTTTCTCCTCGATCAGGTCGCGGTACGATCGAAGCGCCACCCCGCCCGAAATGAACACCTGCAAGTTCGGCCACACCTCCCCCACGGTCGTGGCCGTGTCATTGTTACGCTCGTTGTGGAGGTCGATGAGGAGATCAAACAGGTTGAGCGCCCAGGTGGGCACCATCACGAGAAGGCGAATGTCCTCGTCCACGGTCCGCTCGGCGACGGCCTGGAGCTTCTTCTCCCAGCTGGGCAGGAAGGTGATCTCGTTCGGAACGGCCTGGTAGAGCGTGCGGAAGAAACCGGGCGCGTTCTCGGCAAGGATGCCGCTGATTTCGCCCGCCTTGGTGCCGGGATAGTTTGGATCCTCTTCGACGCGCCCGGGCAGCGTGAGGTGGCTGCCGCCGAAGAAGCTCGGATCGAGGCTCTCCTTGAGGTAATTGACGCCGACCCCGACGCTGAACGAGCGGTTGTGCTCGATGGTCTCGTCGCTGATGGGGATGACCTTGCCGTCGGACACGGTGCCGCTGGAGACGGCGAAGTTGGTGACGGTACCGGGCCACATCACGTCGGCGGCACCCTGGCGGACCCGTTCCACGTCATCGGCAATGTCCGCATACCGATGGAGCGGCACTCGGTCCTGATAGGCCGCCACCACGTCCGACGCCTCGGCGATCTCGGCAAAGTGGAACCGTCGCCCCCATTCGGTATCGGCCGCGCGGATGAGCAGACGGCGGAGGAGCGTGCGCTGGGTGGCCACGGGATGCGCTTTGAACTCCTTGACTCGGCGGAGCGGACCGAGCCACTGCAGGGTGGAACGTACCAGCTCGTCCATCGACGACACGGAAGCAGATTGGTGAGCACTTTTCGGAGCCCCCGTCCACGGCGAGATGACGGGAGAGGGCGAGCGTTCCGGCACCCGGAAAATTTCCACAAAAAGCGAGCCGTGGATCTCATCTCGACAGCGCTCTGTGTATACTTTACCGAAACAAATGTTCGCGGGTCTCTTCCACTTCGATCGACTCGGCGCCTCGCCATGCCTCGTGTCTCTCACTCCGTTCCTGCCCTAAATCCCGAGAACTTCCCGACCGACCGATTCGTGCTCAATTCGCGGGGACACGCACTCGACTGCCGGCCCGGCAGTCCGGACGTGGCAGGAGCTCACGTCATGGGCATCCTGAACGTGACGCCCGACTCCTTTTCCGATGGCGGCCAGTATGTCAGCGTCGAGAAGGCCGTGTCGCGGGCGACTGAGATGCTGAGTGAGGGGGCGTCGATCATCGACGTGGGAGGCGAGTCGACTCGCCCTGGGGCCGAGCCGGTATCTGCGGAGGATGAGCACGACCGCGTGGTGCCCGTCATCGACGCCCTCGCCGACCGGTTCCCCGAGGCGCTTCTGTCCGTCGACACGTACAAGCCGGCGGTGGCCCGGGCCGCTCTGGCCGCCGGGGCGCACATCGTGAACGACGTGACGGGCCTACGCCACCATCCGGAGATGGCCCAGGCGGCGGCCGACTGGGACGCGCCCTTGGTGCTGATGCACTCGGTCGGCGAGCCGGGGGACCTCACGCAGCCCCGCCACTACGACGACGTGACCGCCGAGGTGCGCGACGCCCTCGCCCAGTCGATTATGACGGCGGAGCAGGCGGGGGTAGAGCAGATCGTTATCGATCCGGGCTTCGGCTTCGGCAAGTCGAACGAGGAGAACCTGCGTCTCCTCAACGACGTGGACGAACTGCTGACCCTCAACCGGCCCGTGATGGTGGGCGTGTCCCGCAAAAGCACGATTGGCGCCACGCTCGGCACGCCGGACGCCCCCGCACCGGTCGACGAGCGGCTCTTCGGCTCGCTCGGAGCCACGGCAGTGGCCGTGATGCGGGGTGCTACGCTCGTGCGTACCCACGACGTGGCTTCCACCGTCGAGATGCTGAAAGTCCTTGGGGCCACTCTTGGTCAAGACTAGATTCTCCGGCTCCGTAGGGCCTAGTAGCGTACTCTTCGCTTATCTCTCCACCTTCGGGTTCTTCCCGCCGTGAAGGCTTTTGAGATTATCGGCTTCGGGATCGGCGACGCGATCGAAATTCTCCTGGTCGCCTACATCCTGTACCAGCTCTACCGGCTGATGCGGGGGACCATCGCCGTGCAGATTGCCCTCGGGCTCGGGGCCCTCTTCCTGATCCAGTTCGTCGTTCAGCTGGCCGACATGACGGTGCTGACTACCGTTTTCAGCTACTTCAATCAGGTGTTCGTGCTGGCGGTCATCATCATCTTCCAGCCCGAAATCCGGCGCCTGCTCCTGCTCCTGGGCAAAAACCCCATCGTCCGGCGCTTCGTGGCCACCACCGATCAGGGTGCGGTTATCGACGAGACGGTGGGGGCGGTAGAGAAGATGAGCAAGC
>CAZBIB010000184.1:0-6519 GCA_964491575.1 uncultured Salinivenus sp.
CCACGAGCGTGGTCTTGCCGTGGTCGACGTGGGCCACGATGGCGATGTCGCGAAGATCCGTCTGCTGCATGGCGAGCCAATCGTTGCGGATGCGGGAAGTAACTACCCCGCGGAAACCGAGAATTTGACAGATGATGTGTACTCGCAGCGGGGCCATACGTTCGTCCAATAGACTACTCGCCCCCTGCTGCGCGGACAAATTGGAGTAGACTTCGTCGGCTGGCCCACTGAAACAGAAGCGCCCCCGTCCGTTGGAGCATAGTAGAGACGTGTCGGCGAAACGTCTCTACGCTGGTATGGGCTATGGGCGATTTATCCAAGGTGAGAACCCGACATCACGAACTGAACGGCGTATCAGCACACATCCATGCGACACATTTCCCTGCTTCCCACACTCGCAACACTCCTCCTCGTCGGCTGCGCGTCCTCGACGACCGACCGCGATCTGACGATGACTGCGCAGGAGAGCGGCACATCGGAACGATTGATCGGGCTCCATCCGGTGAACGAACAGGTCGTCTGGGCGAGCGGGACCGGCGGCACCGTCGTCCGGACCACGGACGGGGGCGCCACCTGGACGGCCAGCACGGGGCCGGGGGCCGACTCGCTTCAGTTCCGCGACGTGCACGCCGTGAGCGCCGACACGGCCTATCTCCTCAGCATTGGCCGGGGCGCGCAGTCCCGCATCTACAAGACGACTGATGGAGGCGACTCGTGGACCCGGCAGTTCACGAGCCCCGAGCCCGAGGCGTTCTTCGACTGCCTGGACTTCTGGGACGCCGAGCATGGCATCGCCTTCAGCGACGCGATCGACGGCACCTTTTATCTCGTCACGACCCGCGACGGGGGGGAGACCTGGACCCGCGTGTCCCCGAACGCCCTACCGCCGGCTGCCGAGGGAGAAGCCAGCTTTGCGGCCAGTGGTACGTGCCTGGTCACGGTCGGAGACAGCACTGCCTACGTGGGCACGGGCGGCGTCGACACGGCCCGCGTCCTCCGCACGACGGACCGGGGCCGCAACTGGACGGCGCATCCCACGCCGATTGCGGCGGGCAAACCAGTCGCCGGCATCGCGTCCCTCACGTTCCGCACTGCGCAGCACGGCGCGGCGCTCGGTGGCCTCATGGCGGTCGACGATCTGCCTGACAGTACCGTCGCCAACGTGGCAGTCACGCAGGACGGCGGGGATACGTGGTCGCTCGCGCCCTCCGCCCCGCTCCCGGGCATCTTCGGCGGCACCTACGTGCCGGGACTCAACCCGTCTCCGCTCGTCGTCGCGGGGCCGGCGGGCATCGCCTATTCGCGGGGCGACGGCGCGGACTGGATCCGCGTCACCAATCAGAGCCACTGGAGTGTCGCGTTTGCCGAGCCGCAGGCCGGATGGGCCGTGGGGCCAGACGGACGCATTACGAAACTCGTGTTTGAATAATCCCGAATCCTGGGCTTTACTGTGCTTCCCGGCAGTATCGAGAAGGTGCGAAAGCGCACCACTCTGAGACCGGCTCCCGAGAAGGACACAACCGGGAATTCCAATGCGGCTCCAAATTTGAGTGCTAACAGCTCACCATATGTCCTATGTCTCAGTCTCCCCAACGTCTGTCTCGCTTGCATTTTCTGATCCTGACCGTCGGGACGTTCGTGCTCGCCGTTGGATCGCTGTTCGGGGGGACCGCCTCGGCACAGCCGGAATCTGAAGCGGCTTCCGCCCCTCCTCCAAACATCCTGGTGCTGGTGGCCGATGACGCCGGATGGCGCGACTTTGGGGCGTACGGCAATGAGTACATCCGGACGCCGAATGTGGACCGGCTCTCCGAAACCGGGCTTACGTTTCAGCGAGCCTTCCTCACCACCCCGCAATGCAGTCCGTCGCGCATTAGCATGCTGACCGGCAAGTACCCCCACGCGACCGGCGCGGAGGATTTGCATATGCCCCTTCCGGAGGACGAAACCATTCTGCCGACTTTCCTGCGCCGCGCCGGGTACATCACTGGCATTATGCGGAAACGACACCTCGGGCCGGCCGGGAACGAGCAGTTTGACTGGTACGACCCGGCTAACGGCCACGACTTTAGTGCCTTCTCCGAGTTCCTGGCCAAGGCACAAAAGAACGAGCAGCCGTTCTTCATGTGGGTGGGATTCCAAGACCCGCATCGCCCCTATTCGGAGGGCGCCATTGAACGTCCTCACAACCCGGACAGCGTTTTCGTCCCTCCGTACCTTGCCGATACCCGCTCTACCCGGGACGACATCGCGGACTACTACGACGAAATCTCTCGAATGGATGCAAACATCGGCGGGTTCATCGAGCAGCTAGAGCGTCGCGATCTTCGCGACAACACGCTGATCGTGTTTTTGAGTGACAACGGCGCACCATTTCCACGGGCGAAAGGGAGCCTCTACGATGCGGGAATCCGCACCCCTCTCATCTTCAACTGGCCGGGCACGGTCCGTCCCGGACGATATGACGGCCTCGCAAGCATCATCGACCTGGCACCCACGCTTCTGGAGATCGCCGGCATGTCTCCACCTCAGGCTATGCAGGGGCAAAGCGTCGCAGAGGTCTTCCACGATCCCTCCGTGCCGGGACGAGAGTTTGTGTTTAGCGAGCGCAACTGGCACGACACCGACGCGCACATGCGGAGCCTCCGGACGGACCGCTACAAGCTGATCACGAATGGATACCCGCACCGTCCCTTTCCCATCGCCGCCGACATTGGCGACAGTCCGGCCTGGTTCGACCTGCTCCAGAAGAAGCGCACCGGAACACTAACCGAGTCGCAGTCCCCCCTCTTTCAAACCCCGCGCCCGGCCGTGGAGGTCTATGACCTGGCGAACGATCCGTGGGAGGTACGGAATGTGGCGGGGACCCCCGAACACGACGCCATAATCGACAGCCTGACGCAGCGCCTGCATCGGTGGCGGCAAGAGACCGGCGACTTTCCAGCGACGCGCCGGACACGGGCGGACCACACGGATCGAGTGACCGGCGTATGGTACCGGCCCGAAATTCCGCCGATGCGCAACAAGTAGTCCTCCTCCGCCCACTACCGACGCGCAAGATCGCATGCAGTCCTGTGGCGCTGACCTCCCCAATCACAGCGCTCCGAACCAATCGCCGGCCTTCCCCAGATCCACGTTGCCGCCCGTGACGAGCACGCCCACGCGCTGGTCGGTCACGTCCACCGCTCCCTCCAAGAGTGCCGCCGCGGCGAGCGCCCCGGTCGGCTCCACGACGATCTTCATCCGCTCCCAGAGCAGATGCATCGCACGGAGGAGGGCCTCATCGGAGACGGACACCATGTCGTCGACGTATTCGAGCACGAGGGGGAACGTGATCGCTCCAAGGTGCCGGGTACGGGCCCCGTCGGCGATCGTGTCGGGATGCTCCACCTCGTGCAGCGTGCCAGTCTCGAACGACCGCTCGGCGTCGTTGGCTGCCGCCGGCTCCACCCCAACGACTGTGCAGTCCGGTGCCAGGGCGTCGGCCGCGAGGGCGCAGCCGGAGAGCAGCCCGCCGCCCCCGCAGCACACGAGCAGCACGTCGAGCGGCCCGACCTCCTGCAACAGCTCCATGCCCGCCGTGCCCTGCCCCGCCACCACGTCCGGATGATCGAATGAGGGAATGAGGGTCAGGTCGCGCTCCTCGGCGAGGTCGGCAGCGAGCTCTTCGCGGACCGTCGTTTCGGGGTCATACGGGACAATCTCTGCACCGTACCCGCGCGTCGCGTTCAGCTTTACCTCCGGAGCGTTCTCCGGCATCACGATGGTGGCGGGAATGCCGAACAGCCGCCCGGCCAGCGCGATGGCCTGCGCGTGGTTGCCGGACGAGTACGCGATCACGCCCCGCTCCCGTTGCGCGTCGGAAAACTGCGAGAGCGCATTGTAGGCGCCCCGAAACTTGAAGGCGCCCCCGCGCTGGAAATTCTCGCACTTGAAAAACGCCGTGGCACCGGTGCGGTCGTCGACGGTGCAGGAGGTCAAGACGGGCGTCTCATTTGCCACGCCGTTGAGGCGCGCAGCGGCGGCCGATACGTCGTCAAATGTCACCTTCAGATCGTCCGTGTCAACCGGAAACTCCGAGACAGGAGTGGGGGTGCTCATAGAGTGCAGTGATTCAGAAAACGAATAACGAAGAAGAGACGGGAATTACCGACGCGGCGGCTGCGGCTCGTCCTCGAACATGAACGCGGCGAGCAGGCGGTGAAAGTGGTGCGTGCCGATCTCGCCGGTCGGGGAGTACCGGCCGCGGTCGTAGAGACGCGACTCCACGCCCCGCTGCACCTGCTCCACGATCCCCTCGTCTTCCAGCTCCACGCGGTCGAGCCCCGCCCCGGCGCCCTCGTCACGCTTGCTTTCGTCGGCAACGAAGTAGCGGAAGGACACCTTCGTCCGCGTCGGGCCCAGCGGCCGCACAATGTTAACCGAGAGGCCCCACGGATAAAAATTCAGCATGAGGTTGGGAAAGAGCCAGAAGTAGTAGGCCGCCACGTCCGTTCCGGCATTGGGATGGCCCTCGGGCAGGTCGAAGGTGTGCTCACCGGACACCCGACGCCGATCTGGAGGCTCGAATAGTCGAACGGATCGGTCGTGTACGCGTCGGAGTCGAGCGCGCCCCCGAGCGTAGTGCGGTGGACGAAGGGAATGTGGAGGCCCTCCAGGTAGTTTTCGCAGTAGAGCACCCAGTTGGCGTCGACGAGGTAGTCGTGCGAGCCAGGAGCATCAAACTGGAGCGCATCGAGATCCATCCAGTCGACGCGCTTCCGGACCGGCGCGATCCAGTCCTCAAAGGGCACGGCCGGATCGAGCGCACAGAACACGAACGGTCCCCACGTTTCCAGTTCAGCCGCGGGCAGGTCGTCGGCGGGCGACGGGAAGTCCTCCGCCTCCTCGAACCCAGGCATCGACAAGAAGCCTCCGTCCATCCCGAAGCGGCGCCCGTGGTAGCGGCACTGGATGGACGTGCCCGGGAGGTGCCCTTCGCCCTCCACGAGAATGTTTCCGCGGTGGGTGCACACGTTCGAGAGACAGTGCAGGGTCTGCTCCTCATCGCAGATCAGTAAGAGGGGTTCGTCAAGGCACCCCTCCAGCAGCGTGAACGGCTTCACCGAGCCGGTCGTCTTCAACTCGCGCACATCGCCCACCAGGTGCCACGAGCGGGCAAACACCGCGTCTTTTTGGTGCTCAAAGTAGGTGGGTTCGTGGTAGAGAACCGACGGCGGCGTCGACGCCGTTCGGATGTTGGGGTCAATGTGGAACGACGGGGGTGAGCCATTCGCCGGGGATGAACCGGAGGCACGTGGAGACCAACTCATGGAACTGCGGAGAGCTGGGGAGACAACGAGGACGGGATCATGGATGAAGTCGCCCGGCTCCCCGTTGTTCTCCGCCCCCTGTCGCCCTCAGCTTATCGGCGCCATCTCGACGGAGGCCGCTCCCGCCGCTGTCCCGTCGCCACTGCCCCGATTCGCTCCTCCAGTGTGTACATGGTCTGTGCGCCCGCGAGCAGTTCGTACAATGCCCGCAACTGATCGCGGGTCAACTGAACCGATACTTCGCCCGCGTCGGTGGGGGTCGATAGGCGCCACGCGTCCGACGTGTCGCCGTCAATCTCGTCGAGCACCTCCGCCAGCGTGCCCAGCAGCGTTTCGAACTCATCGGTGTCGATCAGGAGCGTGAGGCCGCGGAACTCGATCTGGATGCGCCCGCAACAGGCGCAGCGGAAGACGTGCCCATTGCGGGTGTCGTAAAGGTGGGGTTCGTGGAGGCTGCTGTTCAGGGGGGAGGGATGGCGCATAGCAACGGGGCTGAATCTCGGAGGTGCGGACCGTCTTCGCGGTCGGATGTCGACAGCGTGGCTTCCCGACGCCGGAAGACGAGTCTACTGCTGGGTCGTGGCCGTCTTGGTCCGAGACGTACCGGCCTGCGGCGCGGCCTGGAGCCGATCGATTCCCGTCTCGATCTGCTCGCGCATCCACGCTTCGAATTGCGGATGGGGGGCCAGGCCCTTGCCATAGCGGTAGTCGAGTCCGTCCAGGAACTGGGAGGCGCGGCCCTGCGAGGTCGTACGCGCCGGAACGACGAGCGCCGTGCCATTCTCCGACGCCTCGCGGACCATCTGCTGGATCTCGGGTATGGTCTCCTTCCGTTTCTCGGGCCAGTCCTCACGCCAGGTATGCACCTTGATGTCGCGGAAGGCGTCACCGCCGTGTGCCCGCATCGTGTCGGCGATCGTGCGCAGGTTCTCCATCCAGTGCGCGTTCTTCTCGTCCGAGCCGGTGCCATGTGCCAGCAGGATGACCGTCTCCTCCGATGGGTTCTTGCTGATGGCCTGTGCGCGGTCGAGGAGGCCCTTGGCGAAATGCGGGCTCGCCTCCAGCCCGCCCAGCGTCGTCATCTGCAGGTGCGTGCGGATGCGCTCGGGAAAGCTGACACCCATGATGCTTGTGCCGAAGGTATCTTGGAGACCGAGGATGTAGTGCGACTTCTCCTGAAAATTGCTCTCCATGGAGAAGATGCGGA
>CAZBIB010000185.1:0-2808 GCA_964491575.1 uncultured Salinivenus sp.
GTGAAGGAACCCTGCTATTTCGCCTACGCAGAGAATCCGCCCGAGATGGCGGGGCCGGGCGACGAGGCGTCCAACCGGAAATCGGGCGTCGTCTACACGCTGGACGCGTACCGGGAGCTGTTTGCGGGGGCGACGACCGAGTCCGTCGTAGGAGAGGCCTCTCCCGTGTACCTGTACGATGAGGACGCGCCGCGCCTCCTCTACGAGCACTGCCCGGACGCCACCCTGATCGCGATCCTCCGGAACCCCATCGAGCGGGCGTATTCCCACTATCTCCACCTCCTCCAGGCCGGGCGCGAGCCGCTGCACGACTTCGAGGCGGCGCTCGACGCTGAGGACGAACGCGTGGAGGCGGGCTGGGAATGGTCGTGGCACTACCGTCGCATGGGATGTTACGGCGAGCAACTGGAACACTACCTGGAATACTTCGACCGCGAGCAACTGCACGTGTACCGCTTCGAAGAGCTGACGGAGGGTCCCATCCGTTTCGCCCAGACGGTGTATCGGGCGCTCGGCGTGGATCCGTCCTTCGTTCCAGACACTGGGATCCGACGCAGGGCTACGGGGATTCCAAAACTCGAGTGGCTGCACCAGTTCATCGGCACCCCCGATCATTTCCTGCGGCGGTGGTCTCGCGCCGTCCTTCCAGAAGCTGTCCGCGATCGGATCCTCACGTGGGTGAAAAACGCGAATCTCGAAAAGCCTCCGATGTCGGATCATGCGCGGGCCCGCCTTGCAGATGTGTACCGCGGCGACGTGCGACGACTGGAGGATCTGCTCGACTCCAATTTTTCCGACTGGCTAATCCCCGACGAAGAACGAGTTGCCCATGACGGATGATCGACAGGAGGGGCATACCGGTGCCGACTCCGACAGACCGAGGCTGAAGGTGCTCGGCTGGCCGGGGTTCACGAGCGAGAACGGCAATCCCTATACCCGCCTGCTGTACGAGGCGATGGAGGCGGAGGCGAATGTGGAGGTGGACGGCTTCTCGATGTTTGAGCCCCTCCAGCAGCGCTACGACGTGTGGCACGTGCACTGGCCGGAGGACTTCCTGAGCTATCCGTCGAAGATCGCGGCCTACACGTACGTCACGGCCGAATTGCTGCTTTTCGCATGGGCGCGGCTCTGGGGCACCAAACTCGTGTGGACGGTCCACGACCTCGGCCCGCACGAGTCCTACCATCCGCGGCTGGAGGCGCTCTTTTGGCCACTCTTCCTTCCGATGGTGGACGGGATCATCAGTCTGAGCGAAACAGCCCGCGAGGAGGCGTACGACCGATTCCCCGTGCTCCGATCGGTCCCGAGTGCCGTCGTGCCGCACGGCCACTACCGCACGGCGTACCCGGATCCCGTGCCGAAGACGGAGGCCCGGCGCCGGTTCGACCTCTCTCCAGATGCCCGCGTGGCGCTGTTTGTCGGGCGCATTCGGCCGTACAAGAACGTCGTTCCCCTCATCCGGACGTTTCAGCAGTGGGAGGCGTCGGAGGCGCGCCTCGTCGTGGCCGGGAATCCCGTCTCCGACGACCTAGCCCGGCGCATTCGGACGACGGCCCAGGACGACGCGAGGGTGCGGACGGACCTGCGGTTCATCGACGAAGAGGAGATCCCCGCGCTCCTGGCGGCGTCCGATCTGGTCGTCCTCCCCTACGAGACCATCATGCACTCCGGCTCGGCCCTGCTGGCACTCTCGTTCGACCGTCCGGTTCTCGTGCCGGACCGGGGTGCCATGACGGAGCTCCAGGAACGAGTAGGGTCCGAATGGATGCGCACGTACGCCGGCGAGTTGACCCCGGCGGTACTCGCCGACGCGATGACCTGGGCCGAAACAGAATCGCGCTCGGCTCGGGCGCCCGTCGAGGACCTCGAATGGCCAAAGCTGGCCCGACAGACCGCCGCCCTCTATCGCCGCGTGCTGGAAGTCCATGACTGACTCAAGCGTTCCTCGGCACCCGGTCTTCGTCGTGGGCATGCCGCGCTCGGGTACTACGCTGCTCAGCAGCCTGTTGAACGCGCATCCGGATCTCGTCATTGCCCCGGAGACCCACTACTTTACGCGGTGCTGGACCGGAGAGCCGATTCGGGACTGGGCCGACGTGGAGCGGATGCTGGACCGACTCGACCAGCAGCCCGGGGTGCACGACATGCAACTGACTGCGGAGGAAGAGCGGCGGATTCGGGAACGCCTCCGCGTCGCGACGGCACCGACCCACGGCGACGTGCTCCGGGCGCTGCTCGAGACCTACGCGGAACAGTCAGATGCCCCGGCCTGGGGGGAGAAGACCCCGGACCATCTCCGGTTCGTCCCCGAGATGGCCCGGCAGTTTCCGGAGGCTGTTTTTATCGCCATCGTCCGGGACCCCCGCGACGTGTGCCTGTCGCTCCGGTCGATGCCGTGGAGCCGCAGCACGCTGCTGGAGCAGGCGTGGACGTGGCGGACCTACGCGGCGCTCGTGGACCGCTACCGGGCGGACTACGACGGTCGGTTCTTCCACCTGCGCTACGAGGACCTGATCGCGGATCCCGAGTCTGTTCTCCGGGACGTGTGCACCTTTCTGGAGATGCCGTTTCACGCATCAATGCTGCGGCCCCAGGAGGACTCGGCACAGCCGTTCGACGCCGAGCGGGAACCCTGGAAGGAGAAGAGCAAGCGTCAGATCGATGCCTCCAACCGGGAGAAGTGGCGCACGCAGATGCCGGAGGCGGAGCGCATCATCGTGGAGTGGATCGCGGGGCAGTGGCTCTCGGCCTACGGCTACGTGCGCCCGCCGGTCGAATGGCGACCCGCACTGATTGGGCAGATTCTGC
>CAZBIB010000185.1:2908-6455 GCA_964491575.1 uncultured Salinivenus sp.
TGGTGCGTGTAGCGATTCCGAGTTCTCTCCTCCCACAATGAGCGTGCTGGTTCGTGGCTTCGTCGAACGACTCCCAGGGGGCCATCTTCTGGGACCGGCTGCGTGCCCTCTTCACCCCGAGCGAGGACGAGCGGAGGCGCGATGAGGATCCGCAGCGGGGACTTGTGATTACGGTCTGCGTGCTGGTCTCCTGCGTCCTGTGGCTGTCGCTGTCCCTGGGCGAACAGCGCACACAGACGCTCCGGCTGCCGGTCAACGTCGTGGAGACCCCGGAGGGGGAGGGCCTCGCCGAGATGCCCCCGTCCCACGTTCAGGTGCAGTTGCAGGGCCGGGGGCTTGATCTATTGCGTGTCCTCTTCAACTCGCCGGTCGTGGAGGTGAGTGCCACTACGGGCCGAGTGAACGTGGCCGAGGAGATTACCCTCCCGCAGGGCACCTCGCTCCGGATCGAGAGCGTGGTTCCAACCTCCTTCAAGATGGAGCTGGAGCCCCTCCAGACCCGAGAAATCCCGGTGCAGAACCGCGTGGAGGTCCATCCGGCGTCTGCGTACGAGCTGATCGGCGATCTCCAGTTGGATCCGGATTCGGTGGAGGTGACAGGGGCAGAGTCTATTGTGGAGGGCCTGGAGGGGTGGCCGACGAAGCAGAGGACCATCGAGAATCTCCAGGATACCACAACGGTCGAGGTCCCGCTGGCGGACACGCTCGGTCGTCTCGTCGAGGTTTTTCCCAAGGCCGTGACTCTCGTCGCTCGCGCCGGGCGGTTCGTGGAGGAAACGCGGAAAGTGGGGGTCGAGGTGACCGGCGTGCCGGCGGGGCAGGATCTGGTGTCGCTCCAGCCGTCCTCGATCCGCATTCGGTTTCGCGTGCTGTTTGAGGACCTGTTCAAGGCCCGCCGCTCGTCGGAGTTTTTCGCCACGGTGTCGTACGATCAAATCCGCACCGACACGACCGGGTATGTGACACCCCGGGTGGGCGTCCCCTCGGACCTCCTCATTCGCAATCCCGAACCCATCCCGTCTCGGTTGCGCTACTACACCTTCGTCTCGGGAAATTAGGGGCTCCGGTCGCTTCGTGAATCGATGCTCGTGCCCGTTCTATGGTCGCTCTGGCCTTTGCCGTGGCATGCAGCGTCGCTATCGGCATGATCTTTAAGCATGCCGGTCGGCGCCAGTTGGACCGCACGGCGCTTCTGACGGTGAACTACGCGGCCGCCGTAGCTGTCGCCGTCGTGTTGCTTGCCATTGGGGGACGGTCCGTGCAGGAGGGCCTCACGCTGTCGGGAACGCTCGTTAGTCTCGGGGTGGGGACGGGCGGTTTACTTATTGCCGGCTTCTTTGCGCTGGCGTGGGCCACGGAGGTGGCCGGCATGTCGCTGGCGATCGGGGTGATGCGGGTGTCCGTCGTGGTGCCCTTTCTGGCGTCGTGGTTGGTGTGGAACGAGGTGCCCAGCGTGGCGCAGGGAATCGGGATGGTACTGGCGATGGGGGCGTTCTTTTTGCTGGCCCATCGGCGGTCGGCCCCGGAGCCTGTGCCGGCGGGAAGCTCATCTGCGTCCGACACGTCTGCCCCGAGTCCGTCTCCCGTGTCGTCGGTCGACTGGCACGCCGCCGGGGTGCTTGCGCTCACCTTTTGCCTGGGCGGAGCCGTGGACGTGTCGATGAAGGCGTTCGAGGAAGGATTCGGGACCGGGAACAGTCGGGTGCTGTTTTTGCTGATGGCGTTCGGTGTGGCCTTTCTGGTGGGGGCCATTCTCGTTCTCCGCCGAGGGCTGCGACGGGGTGAATGGCCCGGCGGCCGGACGGTGGTGTGGGGCGTGCTGCTTGGGATTGTGAACTACGGGTCGCTGGAGTTTCTCCTCCGTGCCATCGAGGCGCTTCCCGGGCCGTTCGTCTTTCCGGCGAACAACATCGCCATCATGACCCTTGCGGCCCTTCTGGGCGTGACCGTGTGGGGCGAGCATCTGTCACGCGCCAATCGCATCGGGCTCGTGCTGGCGGGCGTTGCCCTTCTGCTTCTTGGACTTTGACGAGGGAGGCGGGATCCGTCTGTTGGGGGACATGAAGATGTCGCGGCAGGACGCCACTACGGGGTCGGTTGATTCTTTAGGCGCAATCCTCAAGAATTCTGTCCTGTTCGGTCTTCCCTTGACCTCAACCGTCCGCGCCGAGACGAGCCGGTTGGGGCTTCCTCCGCTTTTCTCCTCGGCGTAGGTGTAGCTCAGGTCGTCGACCAACACTGGATCTCCATGGAAATGAGACAACAGAGGTATCGGGCAACTGCGTTCACGAAGCCACTTGTTGCATCCTGGTTGCGATCGTCAGCTACAACGAGCTCGGAAAGTCGGGCATAAGCCCCGAGCGCTCCAGTTCATCCTCTCCGAAAAACCGGACGCTGTCATCCTGTTCGATGACCCATACCTCCTCGGCACCAGCCTCTCGGGAGGCCCATTTTCGTCTCCATCTCCTCCAGTCGTTCAACTCGCTCATCACTTCAATGCAAATCTCCGGAGCGAGCGTCGTGGGATCTCCCGTTTCTTCCATCTTACTGAGGCGGTCGTCCGAAGCCCAAATGACGTCGGCCTGCTTCGTACCGCCGGCCGTGGCAATTGCCCACTGCTGAAATGCTTCTCCCGACTGGAGTAAGGCGTCCAGTCGTTTCTCGATGCGTTTCTGGCGGCGGGCGTGACGGTTCTCGTGCGGGCTCAAGACGATCTGGCCTCGGTGATTGGTCTCGACTTTGTAGGGGAGCTCGCTGAGGAGCGGGTCTTCGACAATCTCCTGCCACCGCTCCTGATGCTCCTTCGCCGGTGTGGTCGTGGTTGGCATAGCTGGGGGGAAATTGTTCGAAGCACCGGTGAAACGACAGCAGAGATGAATGGGGTCTTCGTCGAGATGCTCATCCTTCATCAGGCACCCAGTCTCCGCCCTCTCGAAGCGGGTTGATTACGGCCTGGTGCTTCCTCAATTGGTCTCTTTTGGGTCGACGCTTATTCGATTTGGCGGACCGAGTATTTATTCAGACAAAGCACCTCAATACCGCCGTTTCTGGCGAACTTGGGGAGATTCATCCCCAGGAGCACTCGGGCACATCGTTCCCAGCGCCTTCTCCGCTGCGCGTCGCTCGGAATGACTTCACCGCTAAAAGGACGGGCCGATGACGCCTCCGTAGGAGAAAGGATTGGTCACTGGACGGTCGGTGGGACTTCTTCCGAGTACGCGTATTGGGGTCCGCCATATGCGGAATATCGATCGGGAAAGGTCGTGCTGAGGCGTCTCTACGACAGCCCCTACGGGAGGAAGCGACTACTCTGGGTGGGCGGTTCCAGGTTCTGCCCTGTGGATAAGGAAGGAAACTTTCAGTCTAAATTGAAACCGCGCCCCTGGTCCCATGTACGTTCTCCCCGGTAAACTGTACTAGAGGTCGGTCCCAATTTCTGGGGCCGGACTTGCGAAGCTCTTCCTATCACCCAGTGGTGAGCGGATGCAGGGTTCGTCTTCGCCTCCTTACGTCGACACGCCGTACGGCATTCTCACGGACGGGGGGC
>CAZBIB010000186.1:0-6427 GCA_964491575.1 uncultured Salinivenus sp.
GGGAGGTGCTGCCGTGGGTGCCGAGCAAAAAGATGCGGGACGCCACCGAGCGGGCGCGCACGACTGGTAAGCTCGACCGGGACGACGCCACCCCCCTCACCTCGCGCGAGCTTACCGAGATGGATGTGCCGGGTGACTACCGCCCGAGCCTGATCGACTTCATCGGGCCCATCGGGACGCTCCTGGCGGTGGCCATCCTGCCGTACCTCTACACCTACTTCTACCTGGGCAACACGGAAAATCCGACGCTGCTCATTGCGGAAGCCTTCGTGCTGGCCGTGCTGGCGGGCATGGGCATCGCGCTGTTCAAGGGCATGAATTTCGATACGGTGATCGAGGGCTTTGTCGACGGCTGCAAGGGCGTCACTATCGGCGCCATCATCCTGGCGCTGGCTGTGTCGCTCAAAGAGGTGGCCACCGCCGTAGGAACCGCCGAGTACGTGGTGGCGACGGTGGGGGAAGCCATCTCGCCGACCATCCTGCCGGGGCTTCTGGTGGTCCTCTGCCTCATCATCGCGTTCTCCACGGGCACCTCGTGGGGCACCTACGCGGTCGTCTTTCCGGTGGCCATGCCGCTGGCGTGGAGCGTCTCGCAGGACCCGCTGTTTATCACGCTCTGCTTCGGAGCCGTCGTCGGCGGGGCCGTCTACGGGGATCAGTGCTCGCCCATCTCGGATACGACCGTTCTCTCGTCGCTGGCCACGGGATCGGACCTGATGGACCACGTCAACACGCAACTTCCACTTGCCTCGGTGGCGGGGGGGCTGGCGATTGTTCTGTATACGGTCCTGGCAGCACTTTTCGTGTGACCGGCGACTTTGGACAACCCCTCAGTTCGCGTTCGAGAGAAATCGGTAGACGGCGTCGAGGGCCTTGCGCCGGTGGCTGATTTGGTTTTTGAGGTCCGGCGGCATTTCCGCGAACGTCTGATCGTAGCCGTCGGGCTGAAAGAGCGGATCGTACCCGAAGCCACCGTCGCCGCGCGGTGCCGTCGTGATGGTGCCGTTGCACACGCCCTCGAAGGTGCGGGCCGTTCCCTCGTGATCGATGAGAGCGACGACCGTGCGGAAGCGGGCGCGCCGGACCTCGACCTTCTCCATCAGGTCCAGCAAACGGCGCTTGTTGTCGTCGGGCGTGGCGTCGGGGCCGGCGAAGCGAGCCGTGTGGACCCCCGGCCCCCCGTCGAGCGCGGCCACCTCCAGGCCGGTGTCGTCCGCAAGGGTGGGCTGCCCGGTTTGCTCGTGGAACGCCCGGGCTTTTTTGCGGGCGTTGCCGGCGAGCGTGTCGGCGTCCTCCGTCACTTTCAGGGGATCGTCGAGGTCGCTGGCAGGGATGAGCGTGAGGGGGAGGTCGGCGAGTAAATCCCGGAGCTCCGCGACCTTGCCGGGGTTGCCGGTCGCAAGCACGAGGGAGGAGGGAAGTCGCATCAGAACGAATCAACGGACGAAGAAGGACACGACGCGGGAAGAAACATGCCTCTCGGCCTTGCGTTTCTGATAGATGCTTTTCGATCTTCACCGCGATAATTCTGAACCAAACTCCCTACGGAGGGATCTACCTTGGCTGTTGGTGTTAAAGTCCGAAACAACGAAGACATTGATCGTGCCCTCAAGCGCTTCCGGCGTCAGGTGAACCGGAGTCGTGTGCTGCAAGAGTATCGGCAGAACATGACCTACATGAAGCCGTCGGAGGAGAAGCGCCTCGACGAAAAACGGGCCCGCCGTCGGCGCCACCGCGAGGAGAAGCGAGGCGACAACCGGAAGCGTCTGTAGGCCATCTTCCATTTTGATGCCGAATGCCTTGAAGCGCGTTCGGCAGCCTAGCTGGGGACGGGTCCTCCACGGGTCCGTCCCTTTTCTATGCGATGCATGAACGCTTAGCTCGGTGAACCGGTCGGGGTGGCCGAAAGGGGAGGACTGGAGAAATGAGTGGATCGACATCTGCAGCTTCAAAGCGTGTACGGGACCGTTACAAACGAATGCTGGTCCGCATTGAAATCTCGGGTGTTTCGTGTCGAGAGCGAGAGACCATGATCCTCCGCAAGGGCTGCTTGAAAGGCATCCGGCAACTTCCAGCCACTTTCGCGCCGCAGAACGGCAGCGCGATCGGCAATCTCCACGGTAATCGGGAGACACGCGAAATGATTGAGCAACGCGACGCCTCGATGTCGAGCCTCTTCGGACTCGAATCCGACCAGAACTTCAGCACGGGTCACGACGGACAACACCGCGTCCGTCCGGACAGACCGGAGGTAGTCCGTCGCCTTATGTCGTTGAAGTGATCGATGAGGATCACCGAGTCTAGCAGAACGGACGCGTCCATGACTGCCCTCTATGTGAGTCGTGATCGGAGCCGTCGTCCGATCGATCCCACTCGGCTCGG
Source organism: uncultured Salinivenus sp. (assembly GCA_964491575.1). Lineage (GTDB taxonomy): Bacteria > Bacteroidota > Rhodothermia > Rhodothermales > Salinibacteraceae > Salinibacter. The sequence goes on from CAZBIB010000186.1 coordinate 2,383, forward strand.
AGGCGACGCTGGTACTCCAGTCCGTCGCCCGCCGTCCAGGTGCCACGGGAGGCATTCAGGGCGCGCTCAAACGCGGTTTCCTCATTGTCCTCGGCCGACGAGTCCGGCGAGAGCACCCGTAGTTTCTCCTCGACGCGCTTCCAATCATCATACTCAATTTGGGCGGCGACGGGGGTTCTGTCTTCTGCCCTGACGATTTTCTTTGGTACGTCCAGCATGATTGGAGGGGGTAGTGATGAGAATGGATCTGGTCGCGCCGGTGTCCCAGATTATATGTCGATCGCCTCGTTGACGAGCTGCTCTTGCTCCCGGTCGTGCACCTTGGCCGAGCCGGTGGCCGGACTGGCGCTGGCGGGCCGGCCCACGTACTGGATGCGCTGCTCGCACGGACCGTGGACCTGTTCGAGCAGATCGTCGAGGCGCGGCCGCACGAACGACCAGGCGCCCATGTTCTGCGGCTCTTCCTGGACCCACACCGTCTCGTCGGCCTCGGCGTACCGCTCCAGCTCCTCCTGCACTTCTTGCTTCGGGAACGGGTAGAACTGCTCCAGGCGCGTAATCGCAATTTCATCGCGCCGCTCTTCGTCCTCCAGCGTCGACACGAGGTCGTAATACACCTTGCCGCTGCAGAGAATGTGCCGCGTGGTGTCGGCCGGATCGGTCTCGGCCGGAAGGACTTCTTCCACGCCGCCGCCGGTGAGGTCGTCGGGTGTGGACACGCACTTCGGATTCCGCAGCAAGCTCTTGGGCGTCATGATGATGAGCGGCTTCTTCACATCGCGCTTCACCTGCCGGCGCAGGGCATGGAAGTAGTTGGCCGGGGTGGAGAAGTTGGCGACGATCATGTTCTGCTCGGCGCAGAGCTGCAGGAACCGCTCTAGGCGGGCCGACGAGTGTTCGGGACCCTGTCCTTCGTAGGCATGCGGGAGGAGAGCCACGAGGCTGGAGGTCTGCCCCCACTTCTGCTCGGCGGCACTCACGAACTGGTCCCAGACGATCTGCGCGCCGTTGGCAAAGTCGCCGAACTGGGCCTCCCAGCAGACCAGCGCTTCGGGATCGCCCACCGAGTATCCATACTCGAATCCGCAAACGGCGTACTCGGACAGCAGGCTGTCGTAGATCAGGAGCCGGGCCTGGTCGTCCGAGAGGTTGTTGAGCGGCGTGTACTCCTCACCAGTTTCCTGATCGAAGAGCACAGCGTGGCGCTGGCTGAAGGTGGCCCGGCGCGAGTCCTGTCCGCTCAGCCGCACACGCGTGCCTTCCTGGAGCAGCGAGCCGAAGGCCAGGGTTTCGGCAAAGGCCCAGTCGACGCGATCCTTGTCGTAGAAGAGATCGTCGCGCTTGTCGAACTGACGCTTGAGCTTCGGGTGCACTGTGAAGTCGTCCGGGAAATCGGTGAGCACCTCGACGACACGCTCCAGGTGGTCTCGCTCGGCACGTGTATCGACCTCGGGTAGGCGCTTGTCCTCCTGGCGCTGGGCGCGCTTTTCGAGGGCCTCTTCGGCGTCTTTTTCTTCAAGGTCCTTCGTCCGGTCGAAGGCTTCCTGGAGGCGGCTGCGGTAGTCGTCCAGCATCTGCTCGGCCTCGTCCGGCTCGATGTCGCCGCGGCGCAGGAGCATTTCGGTGTAGAGCTTCCGGGGGGACCGCTTCTCTTCGATCTTTTCGTAGAGTAGCGGCTGGGTGAAGGTCGGCTCGTCGCCCTCGTTGTGCCCGTGCACCCGGTAGCACATCATGTCGATGACGACATCCTTGTTGAAGCGCTGGCGGTACTCGAACGCCAACCGCGCGATACGGACGCACGCTTCGGGGTCGTCGCCGTTGACGTGGAAGATGGGCGCCTCGATGGCCTGGGCCAGGTCGGTGGCGTAGGTGGAGCTTCGGGCGTCGCCCGGCGGCGTCGTAAAGCCGATCTGATTGTTGATGACCAGGTGGACGGTGCCACCGGTGGTGTAGCCGCGCAGCTTGCTGAGATTGAGCGTCTCGGCCACCACGCCCTGGCCCGGGAAGGCTGCGTCCCCGTGCACCAGAAGCGGCATCACGGCGTCGTGGTAGTCGTCCTCGTCGGCCTCCGGGTGCTCGTCGCGCAGTAGGTTTTGCTTGGCGCGCGACATGCCTTCCACGACGGGATTGACGGCCTCCAGGTGGCTGGGGTTGGAAGCCAGCGTCACGCCGATCTCGTTCCCATTGGGAGAGGTGACGTCGCCCTTGGCCCCGAGGTGGTATTTCACGTCGCCCGACCCTTGAGTCGTGTTGGGATCGATGTTGCCCTCGAATTTGGAGAAGATCTTCTCGTAGGGCTTGCCAATGATGTTGGCCAGGACGTTGAGGCGGCCGCGGTGCGCCATGCCCATCACCACGTCCTGCACGCCCTCGTCGGCGGCATCGGACAGGAGGGTGTCGATAATCGGAATCATGGTCTCGGCGCCCTCCAGCGAGAACCGCTTGTGGCCGATGTACTTGGTGTGCAGGAAGCGTTCGAAGGCCTCCGCGGCGTTGAGCGTCTGCATGATGCGGTGGCGCTCGTCCTGCGACGGAGGCTCCGCGTTCCGCATCGGCTCGATCCGGTTTTGGATCCACTGCTTCTCCTCGGGGTCGGAGATGTGCATGAAGGCCGTCCCGATCTTGCTGGTGTAGGCCTTCCGCAGGATCGACAGGATCTCGCGCAGGGGCAGCTTTTCCTCGCCACCGAGCCCTCCGGTAATGAACTCGCGGTCGAGGTCCCAGACGGTGAGGCCGTAGGTGGCCGGATCGAGCTCGGAGTGGTACTGCCATTCGTAGCCCAGCGGATTGGTGTCGGCCTGCAGGTGGCCGCGGACCCGATAGGCACGGATGAGCTGGAGCACCGCCGCCTGTTTTTCCGTCATGTCGAGCTCGTCCTGCGGTGCGGGCCGGCCGAGCTGCGGGGTCGAGTCGGTCGCCATCCGGAATGGCTGATGGGGCACGCTCAGATCGGAAAAGATTCCCTGGTAGAAGTCGTGCTCGCCCAGCATGAGCTCCTCGATGTAGTTGAGGAAGGCCCCGCTGGTGGCCCCCTGGATGACGCGGTGGTCGTAGGTGGAGGTGAGCGTCATGACGGGGGAGACGCCCGCTTTGCTCGCCACCTCCGGATCGTACCCTCGGTATTCGGGCGGATAACCAATGGCCCCGGCGCCCATGATGACGCCCTGCCCCGGCATCAGCCGGGCCACGCTCATCGACGTGCCGATCATGCCCGGATTGGTGAGGGTGGCCGAGGTGCCCTGGAAGTCGGAGAGGTCGAGGTCGCCGTCCAGGGCGCGGCCGACGATGCTATTGTACGTCCCGAGAAACTCTGCAAAATTGAGGCTGCCCGCGTCTTTGATGTTGGGCACCAGGAGGGTACGCTTGCCCCGCCGCTCCACGTCGACAGCGAGCCCGAGGTTGATCTGGTCGGGCTTCACGTGCTGCGGGGTGCCCTCCTCGTCGCGCCGGAAAGTGGTGTTCATGTCCGAGTACTCCTGCAGGGCCTGCACCATCGCGTAGGCGATGATGTGGGTGTACGAGACCTTTTCGCCGCCGACCTGCTTCTGATAGTCGTTCAAAAGGTTGCGATTCTCGTCCAGCAGCTTCACCGGAATCGTGCGGGCGGAGGTGGCTGTGGGGATGCCGAGGCTGTCCTCCATGTTCTCGACGACCTTCGCCGAGGGGCCGCGCATGGCCGTCACCTCTGCCTTGTCCTCGTCGACAGCCGGGGCAGAGGCCGGGCGCAAAGGCTCCACCACTCCGTCCTCCGTCTCTGGGGAGGGGGGCGATTCGGGTGGGGCCTCGCGGGCCTCCGGTTCCGTTTCGGTGGGCTCTTCGGGCGGCGTGGTGGCCTCGCCGTCGCCAGTCGTCTGCGTCTGAGTGGTGGTTTGCGTCGCGGGGACGAATGAGGCATCCGGGTCGTAGTCCGCAAAGAACTCGCGCCAGCTTTCACTGACGCTGTCGGGATCCTCCTGGTACTGCTTGTACAGCTCTTCGATGTAGCCCGTATTGAATCCGAGGCTGCTCACGGTGGAACGAGTGCATTTAGTCGTAAAAAAGAGAC
>CAZBIB010000187.1:0-6405 GCA_964491575.1 uncultured Salinivenus sp.
GCGCCGACTCGCGGGCGGTGACCGACGCGTTGGCGATGACGGGGTCCTGCGTGGGGAGGCGTTCGGTGGTGGGCATTTCGGCTGGTGCGTGTGGGCGTGTTTGCGTGTGGGGGTGTGGGTAGTCTTCAGTCCAGCAACATGGTTCGTAGCGAATCATCAGGCTTTGGCTGGGAATTGCGACAACAAATTATATATGCCGGAAAGCGGGAATTGATGCCCATTCGTCCGTCCTGAGATGACAGCCACGTAACCATTATGCCGTTCGTGCCGACAAAGGGAACGGCGAGAGGGAGAAGGCGTGAAGACACGTTCCCACTCAGTTCCCCCCACATACCCATCAATCTCGCCCCTCCGATGCGTGCCCTTATTGGAATTCTGTCGTTCGTCCTCTGCGCTTGTACCCTAAGCGGTGATCCCGGCACCTCCGAGTCCAGTTCAGCCGCGCCGGACGATGAGGTTGTTCTGGAACGAGTCGAGTCGGAGGAGGAGACCTTTCGCGTCGTGAAGACCGTCGACGGCCTGGAACACCCATGGGCGGTCGACTGGCTGCCGGACGGGCGCATGCTCATTACCGAACGGCCCGGGCGCATGGTGCTGGTGGACGGTGATTCCACGACCACCCTCTCGGGCATGCCGGAGGTGTGGGCCCAAAATCAGGGCGGCCTGCTCGACGTGCGGGTGGGGCCCAACTACGAGGAGAGCGGCTGGATCTATTTCTCGTACTCGGCGTCCGGTGAGGGGGGAGGCGGCACGGTCCTCTCCCGCGCCAAGCTCGACGGCACGTCGCTCACGAACGTCGAGGAGCTCTACCGGCAGTTTCCCTTCGTCCAGTCAGGTCTCCACTTCGGGTCGCGCATTGCGTTTCCCGGGGACGGCACGGTGCTCGTGACGATGGGCGAGCGCGGGCAGCGGCAGGCCGACGGCCCGGGCGCGCAGGACTCGACCAACACGATCGGTACCACCGTCCGCCTCAACCTGGACGGCTCGATTCCCGACGACAACCCCTTCGTGGAGCACGACGATATTCCGGATGAGGTCTACTCCTACGGCCATCGCAACCAGCAGGGCATGGCCATTCACCCAGAGACGGGCGCCGTCTGGCAGCACGAGCACGGGCCGCACGGCGGCGATGAGCTGAACCTCGTACAGCCTGGCAAGAACTACGGCTGGCCCGCCGTCACCTACGGCGACGAGTACTCCGACCAGTCTCCCATCGGTGGCACCGAGGCGCCCGGCATGACGCAGCCGGTGGAGTACTGGGACCCTTCGCCCGCCTTCTCGGGGATGGCATTCTACACGGGCGACAAGTTCCCAAACTGGCAGAACGATCTCTTCATGGGGGCGCTCGCTCACATGAAGGTGCTCCGCGTGGAGCTCGACGGACAGGAGGTGGCGCATCAGGAGGAGTTGTTGCGCGCCGAGATAGGCCGCATCCGTGACGTGGCGACGGGGCCGGACGGCTACCTCTACCTCCTCACCGACGCCTCGGACGGCGGGCTCTATCGCCTGGAGCCGGTCGAGTAGGGAGGTTAGGTTGCGCGGCTATTCCGTCTTTTGTGTGCCAAGCAGGACGCGGGCCATCTCCTCTGCCAAATCGAGGTGGGGTACGTCGCTGGCATTGGCGAGCGTCGCGATGACGAGCTCCCGTTCGGGATAAAAGAGCACGACGCCGCTCCCGCCCATGGCTCCGCCGGTGTGCCAGATGCGGCGCCGGTCCTGGTCGTCCTTTCCCACGAACCAGCCCAGGCCGTAGTGATGGGACTCGTCCTCGATGGACGCCTGCGGGGCAAACATCTCGTCGAGTGAGCTGGGTTGCAGCACCGTTCCGTCGAGCAGGGCCGGAACCAGTCGAACGACATCTTTCGGCGTGGCCAAGAGGCCACCGCCCGTCCACTTGTTGCTGTTGTCGACGAACGGAGCGTTCACGACCGTGGTGTCACCATCGGAAGTCTCGACGAGGTAGAACGACGCCTCGTTCGGAATGACCTTCTCCGTCTTCTCGGGCACGAGCGTCTTGAGGCCGAGGGGGTCCGTAAGACGAGCCTCCAGGAGCTCCAGAAAGGTCGAGTCGGCGGCCGCCTCCATCACGGCGCTGGCTAAGGTGTATCCGAAGGTCGAGTAGCTGTAGTCCGTGCCAGGCTCGAAGAGGAGCGAATCATCTGCAAAGATCGAGACCGGTCCGAGCCGCGATTCGTAGCGGACGTCGCTAAGAAACTCGTCATCCCGGTAGTGGCGGATGCCCGCCGTGTGACTGAGGAGCTGACGCGTGGTGATGGTGTCCCGTTTTTTGGGGAAGAGGGGGAGGTAGGACCGGATGGGGGCGTCCAGGTCGAGCGTCCCGTCCTCGGCCAGCATGAGGGCCACGATGGCAGCGATCGGTTTCGAAATGGACGCAATCCGGTAGCGCGTCGAGTCGGTGGCTGGCACCCGATGTTGAAGATTAGCATACCCGAAACCGTCCGTCCACGCAATCTTCCCGTCGATGGCAACGGCCCCGGACAGCCCCGGTACGTGGGTAGTGTCCATGAACGTGTCGAGCACGTCTACGGCTTTCGGGAGCTGCTTCTGGGACACCTCCTGGGCGGTCGCTTGACCCGGTCCGAGGACGAAAAGCAGGACGACGAAGGCGAAGCCGACAAGTCGGAAGGAGCGGGAGAAACGCATGACGACAGTGGATCGGTGCGGGGGGCGAGGATCCAACAGACTATACGCTGCCGGGCCAGTCGTCAAGTGGCCCGGCCTACAGCGTGAGAAGTGGGCAATGGCCGTTCGCCGAACGCCTCCGCTTCCACATGCAGTCCCTCCCAAGCGGAATCACGGATTCCACGTCCCCGTCTGCACGGCGGGCACGAAGTCGCGGAGGCCCTCCGGCTTCCAGTCGAGGGTGCGTTCTTTCTCGGCGCTCATGTAGGCGGTCATGAGGAGCTCTATCACCTCGCGCCCGCTGTGGAAGTTGAGGGTCGGCTGCGTGCCGTCGAGGAAACGGCGGATGAAGTGCCGGTTTTCGCCCGTGTACCCGTAGGTCGCGGCCTCGTCTCCCACGACCGGCATCAGGCCCTGTTCGGCGTTCTGCTTCTCAACGAGGTCCTCTCCGGCCTCTCCCTCCACCTCGCGGCTAAAGAACACCTCAGTCTCGGCCTGCAGCGAGTTGGCCTCCATCGCGTACTCCGGGCCCAGGAGCTCCGATCGCAGCCGCAGCCCGGCCCCCACGAAGCACCACGACGTGGTCGTCTCGCTGATGAGCGTGTTGCCCTCCGCGTCCTCATACTCAATGGTGGCCCGCGCAAAGTCCTCCGACGGGCGGTTCTTGTAATCGATGTCGGTTCCAAACCGCTGCTGAAGCCGCTCGGCGTACTCGTCGCGTGACCACTTGAGGCTCGCGATCTGGGCGGACACTTTCGTCGGGTGGATGCTGTCGCGAGGGGCGCCGGGCTCGGTGAGCAGAAAGCGCGCCACCTCCACGCTGTGGCACATCATGTCGTTGAGCACGCCGCCGCCCTGTTGGTTTCCCCGCCAGAACCAGGGCGCGTGCGGGCCGCTGTGCTCCTCGGCGGCGCGGGCCAGGTAGGGCCGTCCCGTGAGTGCTGCACCACGCTTCCAGATGATGTCGCGGCCGCGCTGGAGGCCCGGAGAAAAGAGCTGATCCTCCAGGTAGCCGTGTAGCACGTCAATTTCCTCCACCAGCTCCACCATCCGGTCGGCCTCGGCAACCGTTCGGGCGAGGGGCTTCTCGCAGGCGACGGCCGTCAGTTCGCCCGTGCCGGACTGGGCGGCGTGGACGATCTCCTCCATGTTCTCGATGCGGGTGTGGTTGGGGCCGCAGATCCAGATCGCGTCGACCTCGGGAGCGGCCACCATTTCGGTGATCGAATCGTAGGCCTGCGCGTTGCCGACTCGCTTCTCGCGGGCCAGCGCGGCGGCCTCTTCGGCGTGTTCGGAGGTGGGGCTCCATATGCCCCGCACGTCCGCGTCGCGGACGCCCTGCCAGGCGTCGATGTGGAAGCGCGTGATGAAGCCGCTGCCGATGAAACCGACGCCGAGTCGCTGGTCGCGGGCCATGGAGAGGGAGAAGATATGGAGAGAGAAACGGCGAGTGTGATCGCCTTGAGGATCCGCAGTATGTCGGACAGAATCAAGTTTTCGTCCGGGCCGTAGAGCCCCGAGCGAGCCTGTGACCGGGGGCACCAATTCCGGAGAGCGGCTTCAGAGATTTCAGAATCTCCACAGATCCCACCTCCCGGTGGAGAGACGGTGGAACTGGGATTCCTGGTTGGAAAGCGGAAGCAGGGGCAGGCAGGAAAGAGTGTGCGAAGTGGAGACCGTTACGACGCGGCGGACTCTGGATCCGCGAACTGATATTCGATCGAATCTACGTGGCCTCGCCAGTAGGCCACCTCTTCCTCCGGATGGATCCATGCCACCTCCCCATCCGTCGGCACGTGCAGGCCGTTCCGGTGCTCATAGTTGCGCCAGGTACCCTTCCAGGGACGCTCCTCGTAGGTGCCGTCGTCGGTCAAGAAGGGCCGCTTGCCCGTCACGCGCTCGACTTCGTTCTGATCATTGAAGTGAAAGACGAGCGAGGCCGTCGTTCCTCGATGTTCGAGCGTAGCCCGGGCCGACCGGTCGTCGATGGCCGTCCACGTCACGCCCATGCCCGGCAGGAGCGCGGTCGGGTACAGGGGCGCCTCGGCCAGGTAGCGCAGGAGCTCCCCCTCGTCCAGCGCCGGCCCCGGCGTCGGATCCGCCACCGGCACAACGCCACCGAGCCGAGCCCAGAGCGCTCCGCGTCCGTCGGCGTATGCGTCGAGAACCCGCACCGAGAGTCCCGGGAGCATCTTGATGGACGCGTCCCACACGAAGCCGGGCGGCCGGATCGTGACGTGCTGGGCGGCGGTGAAGTCGTTCCAAGAGGACCCGGCGCCTCCCGACCGAAAGGTTCCGGTCTGTTGTAGCTGCACGATCTGCACGGGGGACTGTTCGGGCTGGAGGGCGTGATTCAGGTAGCGCTGCACCGGTGCCGGGAGGTCATCGAGATTGCCGGGTCGAACGACGCGCTCCGACGGCGGCTCCGCAGCGGCAAGCAGATCGTCCACGACGGCCTTGTTTTTCCGGTCGAGCCGGATCCGTTCGACGTAGATCGCCCCACCGAGGCCCACGATGGCGAGTCCAAGTGCGACAAGAAGAAGTGTGGTCCACATGGATTGGAAACGACGGACACGACCGCTGCCGGGCTCGTTCACGGACGGATTTGATCGCATCCTCCAGTTCCTCGCCCCCGTAGTTGAATCCCGAAATTCCGAGCATCCTCCGACGGGCTACGTGCGTTTCTCCTTCGGCCGAACGTGAATGTCCACCTCCAACCCGGCCCGGTCGAGCATGTTGATGAGGGCGTCGATGCTGAACGCCTGGATTTTCCCGTTCAGAAGAGCACTGATTCGCGCCTGCGTCGTGCCGAATTCGTCGGCCACCTCCACCTGCGTGGTGTCTCTGTCGCGAATGTAGCGCTCAAGAGGAGCCATGAGGCGAGCCCGCACCCGTAGATTTTCGGCTTCACCGCCCTCGAAGTTCAGATCTTCAAAAACGTTGCCGGTCGACTTCGTGATTTCAGTATCCATAATGCTGTCTGGTTTCTCTATCGGGCTTATCTTGATCTCCTACTGCTCCGCGTGCTCTTTCGCTACCTTGTAGCGACGCCGGGCAATGTTTAGGTGACGCTTCGGCGTCTTCCGGGATTTCTTTTGGAAAGCATGGAGAACGTAGACGATGTCTCCAAACTTCGCGACGTAGAATACTCGATATTCGTCTCCGCTCTCCTTGATTCGGATCTCGTAAGTGCCGGATCCGACCGTCTTCATCGGTTTAAAATCTGTCGGCTGCTCGCCACGCTGGACTTTGTCCAGTTGGTATCCGGCTTCTCGTCGGGCGTCCGCCGGAAGGGCACGTAGGTCGTCCCGACTCGATCCAACAAAGGCGAGATTCTGCACCGTACTATTGAATTGTTGACGCCGCCGATCATATTTTTATATCGAAAACAGTGTAATTGAGGTTCCCGCTGATCTAACATGGTGTTGAGGGAGAAGACTCTTTTTCATTCCTCCATACTTCCACGCTTCCATCCGTTCACATCGGAACCCAACGAACATCCGCCCGCACCCGTCGTTGAGATCTGCTGTTAACGTCACACACCGCACCCCGACGATCTTATGGCGCAGTTCGACACGCCCGATCAGCTCTCGCTCCCCGACCTCGAAGAGGACGTTCTGGACTGGTGGCAGGACCACGACATCTTCGAGCGCAGCATCGAGGAGCGAGAGGGGCAGCCCACCTTCACGTTCTACGAAGGCCCGCCCACGGCCAACGGCAAGCCGGGCATCCACCACGTCCTGGCCCGGGCCATCAAGGACA
>CAZBIB010000188.1:0-6400 GCA_964491575.1 uncultured Salinivenus sp.
GCTACAACGTCAACCTGCGGGACGACAAGACCTACCCCTACATCTGCATCAAAAATGAGCGCTTCCCCCGCGTCTTCAAGACGCGCACCGTGAAGCAGGACGGGTCGAAGTACTTCGGCCCCTACACGGACGTGTCCAAGATGAACAAGATGATGGACGCAATCCGGTCGGTCTTTCAGCTTCGTACCTGCTCGCTCGACCTCAGCGAAGAAAAAATCGAGGCGGGCAAGTACGACGTGTGCCTCCAGTACCACATCGACAACTGCAAGGGACCGTGCGAGGGCCTGCAGTCCGAAGAGGATTACATGCAGACCATTGAGCAGGTGGAGAAGCTCCTCAACGGCCAGACGCAGGAACTCATTGACCTGCTGGAGGACGAGATGCAGGAACAGTCCGATCAGCACAATTTCGAGGAGGCCGCCCGGCTACGGGACCAGATTCAGGCGCTCAAAAAGTACTCCCAGGAGCAGAAGGTCGTCAGTCAGGACTTTGCAGACCGCGACATCTTTGCGCTACACGTGGACCGGGACGACGGGATTGCCTGCGGCGTCCTCTTCCAGGTGCGGGAGGGCAAGATGATCGGCAAGCGCCACAAGTACATCCGTCACATCGAAGGCCGTACGGACGAGGAGCTCATCCTTTCGTTCATCGAGGATTACTATGCAGATGCTCATTTCGTCCCCGAAGAGGTCCTTCTCTCCCACGACCCGAACGCCCATCCCGCCCAGGACACCCACGCGCTCGAAGAGCTGCTCCGCCAGGAGCAGGGCCGGCAGGTACCCATCAAGGTGCCGCAACAGGGCGACAAAGCGAGCCTCGTCCGCATGGCAACCTCCAACGCGAAGCTGCTGGTCGGCGAGTGGAAGACGCAGCAGATGAAGCGGGAGCGCGACCGCATCCCCGAATCGGTGAAGGCCCTGAAGGGCGAGCTTGGAATGGAGAATCTACCCCGCCGCATCGACGGGATCGACGTCTCGCATCACGGAGGAAAAGAGACGGTGGCCTCCTGTGTCGTCTTCACCGACGGGACGCCCCGCAAGAGCGACTACCGCACCTACAAAATTCGCTCGACGGACGAGGGCACGCCCGATGACTACCGGGCCATGCGGGAGGTGGTAGAGCGGCGGTACAGCCGGATGGTCGAAGAGGATGGCCCGTGGCCGGATCTCGTGGTCATCGACGGAGGCAAGGGACAGCTCAACACCGCTGTGGAGGTGATGAAGCAGGTGGGGGCCTTCGAGAAGGTCCAGGTCGTGGGCCTTGCGAAACGCCTGGAAGAAGTGTACAAGCCCGACGATTCGGCCCCGGTTCTCATCGGAAAAGACAGCCCCGCCCTGCAGCTTCTCCAGAAGGTACGCAACGAGGCCCATCGCTTCGCGGTCACGTATCAGCGCAAGCGGCGCAAGAAGCAGACGCTCCAGTCCGAGCTGCTCGACATCCACGGCATCGGCCCCAAGACAGCGCAGAAGCTGCTGGAGCAGTTCGGCTCCGTCACCAAGGTCAAGAACGCCGGGGAAGAGGAACTGGCGGAGGTTGTAGGTCCCTCAAAAGCCGAGACCGTAGCCACCTACTACGCAGACGCCAGCGGCGCCGTCGCAGCCTCCGCCGAGTAGCCCCCGGGAGCTCGATGGCGGTACGCAGGCCCTTCCAGAGCGCGTCGCTCGATCTCCTCACTGTGCCGACCCGAGCGGACCGCTTCTATGCAATAACGGAAATCAAAACGCGCCTCTCTCGCCTAACGAGAATCCAACCCAGTGCACCCCCGAGATTGAGGAGACCTGGACGGTCGACGCACCCATCCCGAACGCTCGGGGTACGCTACGCATTGGATGGTGCTGTCCGTTGCCGTTTCGTCTCCCCCTCTTCCCATGTCCGCCCCCAATCCCGGCACGCTGCTCAATCAGCTCGTCGACACGCACTGGGACACGGCCGCCCGTCACGCATGGCGACAGTACCAGCAGCGGGGACGCGGCGCCATCGTCTTTCCGGTGCGGCCCTCCGCCGACGCAAGCGAACGGACGCCCCTCAAGTACCTCACCTTCAACGACACGTCGGCGGCGGAGGAGGGGGCCTTTTCGACGCTCCACGAGCTGGTCCGCACCTACGATCCGGAACAGGAGATCGTAGCAGTGGCCCAGTTGCCCGACGAGCGCACCGTGTTCGAGGTGTACGAACGGGAGCCCGCTCCTCCCCAGGCCTAATCGGGCGTCTCGCCTCTATTCTCTCCGGACCTCAGGAGACCGGGCCACTGCGGAACCGATCGCCGCGGCAAGCTCCTCGTCGGCCTCCCGCCACCCTCCGTCCTCGTAGTACTCAAGGAGGTCGTCGATCATCTCCATTTTGTCGTCATACTCCTCTTGCAGGGTTTCAAACAGTTGCGTGGCACCGTCCGGTCGTGGTCCCCACGTAAAGCGTTCGTCGCCGTTCTCAGAGAAGGACACGAGCTTCGGGATGCTCCGACTGCCGTCGGTAAGATACTGGTCCATGATGTCCAGATTGTCGTCCCGAGGCAGAATACGGAGAGTCACCTTTTCGGTCAGGGTCGCCGCTTCTGCAATCACCGGCAGGAGAAAGGCCGAGTCGCCGCACCACGGCTCTGTAAGCACCATCCAGAGCTGAGGCTTCCCGATCGCCTCCATGGCCGACAGCAGTTCCTCGGAGGGAGTGTAGGCCTCATGGACGTGGGCCTGACGCTCCCAGTTGTAGTTCAGATAGTGATGTCTCCGTCGCTCCGACGGGTCGGCGCCCTCTGCGGGAGGCTCCTCCGCCCGGCGTTTCCAGTCAGTTCGGTACTCCTCGTAGCGGAGGCCGTCGTGGGGACGGCCCTCGTCAAAAAAGTCAGGCATTGGGCGAGATCGTTACGAAAGAGGAATGGGTGTGGGAGATGGGAACCCGAGTGCTTGAACACACAGAGGGTGCGTATGGGGAGTATGGGCGTGTGGGCGTTTTTTCTCCCATACCCCCAGACGCCCAAACGCCCATACCGTCGGCATAGTCTTCAGAAACTCTTTCACGGCTCGGTAGACTGGTATCAGAACCAGCGCCGCACCTGTGAGGCAAGGAACCCACCTGCCGCCAGTCCTGCAATCGTGAGCAACGACCGACCGAGGCGAGAGGAGTCATCCTCCGAAGAAACGGCCTTCCGCACTGACTCGGTCTGCTTCTCCACGGCTTCTTTGGCCCCCTTCGAGAGGGATTCGCCGAATTCCTGTGCCTCTTTCGAGGCCTCCTCGGATGCACGGCGCAGGGTTTCCCCGGCCTCCCTCCCGGCCTCCTGAGCCGCCTCTCGGGTGCGTTCGGACGCGCGCTGAGCCCACTCCTGCGCTTCCTTCCGCGCTACATCGCCCTGCTCCTGGGCCTGCTGCGCCAGACGCTGGCCCGTCTTTTGAGCGCGGGAACGGACTTCTTGGCCAGAACGAGCGGCCCGATCGGACAGGTCTCGCCCCACGTCGGACGCGACTCGTCGGGCTTCGTCGGCCAGTTCTCGAATCCGGCGCCGGGCCTGCTCCGAGAGTGTCGGGGGACTGGGTCGCGTGGCTACGGCGAGGCCGTACCCGGCGGCCGCGCCCAGGGAAGAGGACAGGACCATGGTGAGCAAGGGATGGCGCTGGATCCAGCTTTGGGCCTGTATCTTGGCCTGCCGGGCCTTCAGCCGAGTTACCTCGGCCCGGAGTTCTCCAAGCAGTTCACTTAGTTCTTCAACAGACTTTTCCCCCTGGATCTCATCCATTGAAGGGGTCGTTGACGGGGAGGAGGACTCGTGTGCGGGTTGGTCTTGACTCATGGGATTGGAGATGTGTTGTATGAGATCGCGTTCGAGAAGGGTGGATCCGTGATCTACTGGGCCGTGGCGTCAACGCACGGGGCACACAGCGAGCATCGGATCTCAAGTGAAGAGAAGGTGTTCACGAGCGAGGTCGCGCGCTTTAGTCGCGGAGCATGGCTCCAACAAAGACCCCGACCGCAAATGCGCCAAGCATCGAGGCTTTCTGGTGACGCTGAACCCAGATCCGGGCAACGTTGAGGGCAAACGAGGGGGAGAAGTCCTCCCTCGAATCGTCGGCCCGGGCGTTCCAAGGCGGTGCGTCGGCTTGCGGATCAAAGTCGGTCCCTGCATCAAAGGCGGACGAGAACGAACGGGGGTCGGGAGAATCGGGGTCAGAGGAGGCGTCGGCCATGAGGGAGAAGGGTCAAGGAACATAGAACTGAATTCGAAGGTCGGCGCGCAGGACCGGCACCGATTGCGTGTTGGTCCGGAGACGAATTTCGACCGGGACGCTCGCCAGACGAACCGCCCTCGCTTCGCACCGTAGGAAAAATGCTCGCGCAAAACGACCGCTCTGTCCGATCTTTGCACACCGTCGTCGTTCGAATATGACTCTCATACTCCCGAAAATGGTTCCCTGCCGGTGTCGATTTCTTCTCCTTTGCGTGTTCGTGGGGGGAGCCGTCCTTCCCGCTCACGCTCAGCAGGAGGTTCCACGCACGGAGCAGACCTTCGCCTCGGCGGTGCAGCTCTACGAGCAGCAGTTCTATCCGGAGGCCGCAGCGGCGCTGTCGGCGTTCCGGGCGGCGCATCCCACACACGCCGCTGCGCCACAGTCGCTCTATTTGGAGGCCCAGGCAGCCCTCGCCTCGGGCGATGACACTGAAACCCGACGCCTGCTCACCCGGCTTCAGCGACAATACCCGTCCCATCCGCGTGCCCAGGCGGCCAAGTTGGGCCTGGCTCAGTACTACATGGAGCAGGGAAATGCCCAAAAGGCAAAACGGCAGCTGCAGGCAATCGCAACGGCGCCGAACAACCCGGCCGAGGGGGCGCGGGCGCTCTATCTGCTTGGGCGCACCGAGCAGAAACAGGGCAATCTGGACGCCGCGCTGCCCTACTTCAAACAAGTCTACCGGCGCTACCCCAACGCCGAATTGGCCCCGGCGGCCCTCTATGCTCAGGGCGTCACTCAGGTTCGCCAGAAGCGGTACGACGCAGCCACGACTTCCTTTGAGCGCCTCGGCGAGCAGTACCCGGACTCGCCCTTCGCCCAAAACCTTGGGACCGCCCTGGCGGAGGTCTACTACCGGGTCGGCCAGTACGAAAACGCCGCGACTGAGCTTCAGAAACGCCTCCCAGACCTGACCGGCACGGAGCGGACGCGGGCGCTGTTCTTGCTCGGGGAGGCCTACCGGCAGTCGAATCAAGGGGACGCCGCCGTCACCCAGTATCGCCAGATTCTGGAGAATGCCCCCAACAGTTCCTACGCCTCCCCGGCTCGCTACGGCCTCGCCTGGCAGCACTACGACGCGGGTCGGCACGAGGCCGCCGCCGAAGCCTTCGCGGAGGTTCGAGCGACAGGCGGTTCTCTCGCCACAGAAGCGACCTACTACGAAGCCGTGAACCGGGCCCTCCTCGGCAACCGAGAGAAGGCCCTCCGGCTGTACCAGGCGTACGTGGACACGGGAGAGAACGACCGGCTTCTCGCTGAGGCCCGGTATGAGATTGGGCTTCTCTCGTATCAGCAAGAGAACTACGGCGACGCGGCGTCCGCCTTCCAGGCCCTCACGCAGGCCTCTCCTCCGGAAGAGCTCCTCGGCGATGCGTACTACTGGCTCGGCAACGCCTCCCTGGCGAGCGACCAGATGGACCAAGCGCTGGATGCGTACACCGAAGCCATCGAGCGAGGCGCGGCGTCCGAGACGGTCAAGGTCGAGGTCCGCTTTCAGAGGGCCTGGACGCTGTACCAGAATGAACGCTACGACAAGGCCGGGGCCATTTTCCAGTCGCTGGCCGAGGAGTACCCCGACACCAACCGGGGACAGGACGCCCTCTTCTGGGCAGCAGATGCCTTCTACCGGCAAGAGCAATATAAGCGCGCACAGTCCCTCTTCCAGCGCTTCCTCGACACGGATCCTGAGGGGCCGAAGCGGGCCGGTGCCCAGTACGCTCTCGCCTGGACGCACTTCAAGCAACGCCGCTTCAAACCGGCTGCTCGTTTGTTTCAGCAGTTTTTAGCGGGCGATCCCCTGCTTCCCGAGAACAACATCCCGTATCGCCAGGACGCCCAACTCCGGCTGGCCGACTCTTACTTTGCCCTCAAGCGCTATGACGATGCCATTGCGGCGTACAGCAAAGTTGGCAGCGAGGGCACGGACTACGCCCTGTACCAGGCCGGTAAGGCCCTCTACTTCGCCGACCGGTCGGCCGAGGCCCTTGACCGGCTTCGCCGCTTCGTGGAGCAACATCCGGACAGTCAGTTGCGACCCGACGCGCTGTACCGCATTGGGGACATCCACTTCCAGCAGCAGCGCTACGAGGCTGCGCGGGAAGCCTTCCGACGTCTGCTGGAGGAGTACCCCGACAACACGCGGGCAGCGGAGGCGCAGTACGCCATCGGGGACACCTACT
>CAZBIB010000189.1:0-6398 GCA_964491575.1 uncultured Salinivenus sp.
TCCCGATCGCGCCAGAGGAGGCCCGTTCGGGAGGCGCCTGTATCGGCCACGAGGTGGTTGCGTCGGGCGAGCTCTTCCCGGATCTGTGCATCCAAGGTGGCCGTAGACTCGATCTGATCGATGAGAGCGTAGCTGTAGGCAAAGGTGGTGATGCGCGTGCTGTCCCCGGTGTCGGCGTACAGAAAGACCGGGATCTCTGCGTCGCCGGCCGTCCGAACCCGACCCACGCCCTGGAGCTGAGCGCCCTCAATGCTGGGCACCTGAATCTGGCGGCCCCAAGTCGACTCCACGAAGGCCTCCGCCTCGGATCGGTCGTTTGTCGCCAGCTCAGGCGTCACAGTCTCGGCACGCTCCGCCGAAAAGGCAACAAGGCTCGTGCTCGACGGGGAAGGGGCCGATGAGGGCTGCATCATGTACGCCACGCCGAGGCCCCCCGCTAGCACCAACAGGCCAATCAGCAGCGTGAAGAGAAGGGCCCGAGGACGTGGTCGCGCGGGGAGGCGGTCGAGGAGGGACGAAGTTCCCCTGTTCGAAGATGGATCGTCCTCATCCGAGGGGGCGTCCGCGGAGGGACGCGCCGTCTTCAAGATTGCCCGGACACGGGACCGGAGCGAGCTGGGAACGGGGGAGAAGCGGGTCGCGACCCACTCGCGCACTGCGTCCCGGAGCGTCGCGTCAGACACAGCCTCGTCGACGAGGGCGTACTCGGGTTCGGAAAGGACGGCCCGGAGCTTGCGCCGAAGGGCCGCGTGGGCGTCCGAGACATCGATGTTGGTAGAAGTGGTCTCCTGAGTAAATGCATCCACCGCGAGACGAAATCGCTGCCGGGGAGAGCAAGCAGCCAGGGCGACGGGCAGGGTGGCTTCGAGACGTTGCTTGGCTACATCCCGCCGCAGGGGATCGGATGCAGGCTTTTCTGCCTCCGTGACGGCTATAGTTTCGTCTCCCGGGAGCTCTTTCTCCGAGAGCGAAAGGGCTTCGCTATTCTCATAGAGAAGGGTGAGGAGCCATCTCTTTAAGTCGTCGGGACGCTCTGCGGGCGGGTGCTCCGCCGCCTGTTCATAAACGCGATGAAGGAGAGTTGGGGCCTCCTCCGGGCCCACCCGAAGACAGGCCAAGGGGTAAAGCGTCTTCAGATGCCGGAGGAGCGGAGAGGCGTCGGAAGAAGAGGGGGAAAGAGCCATAAACGTCGCAATCTGATGGCCGAGACGAGCGGGGGCGGCTCAGAGGCGGAGGCTTACCCCGACGATTCTTTGAAGACGAGTTTGACGGAATCGCCCTTTCGTATGTCCAGCAGTTCGGCTGCGTTCCCCCCGTTGGCGGCGATTTCGAGGTGTCCGGTGCTTCCGAAGAGCAGCAGCGGGTCGTCCTCCGGCACCGCTCCGTAGGTCGGGTGAAGCTCGTGGAGCACCGTATTTCCTGCGTAGACTTTGAGGGGAGGGAAGGCGTCGAGCGGCGGGTCCGACGCCTCCAGTTCGGCGGCCTCGGCCAGGGTCGACCGCTGGATGTTGGTGATGCAGTTCCCGAAGTGATCCACGTGGACCACCCAGCCCTGCACCGTTTGCGAGGTCGCGGACGGCCGCGCCCAGCGGAGCGGTTCGAGCGTGTCAATCGCCGTCCCAATCTCCTCGACGGAGCGGCCAGCCGCAAGGTGGGCGGCGGCGGGAGCGAAGATGTCGCGGCCGTGAAAGGTGGTGCTGGGGGATGCGCTCCACCAAAAGGAAGGATCGTCCAGTTCCACCATCGCCTCGGGCGGTTCCTGGTTCAGCACGAGGGGAAACACCCCGTTGTCTGGTCCCACGAACCACTGATCCTCGGCGCGGAGGGCCACGGCCCGCCGGTCCGTGCCCACGCCCGGGTCCACGACCACAAGGTGCACCACGTCCTCCGGAAAGTACGGGCGGGCCGATCGCAGCACGAAGGCGGCCTCCATCACGTCCTGCGGACTAATTTCGTGGGTCACGTCCACAAACCGCGCCTCCGGGCAGATGGAGAGCATCGTCCCCTTCATCGACGGGACGTATGCGTCCTCGGTACCGAAGTCCGTCGTAATGGTGATGATAGGAGAGTTGAGCCGAGAGGAGGTCGACATGCCGGAATCAAATTTCGAGAACTGAAGTGTTTTGTGGTCCGGAACGCCATCAGTGTATGAACTGTGGGCGTCGATGTATAGCTCCTTCTCGCTCCAGAGAAACAATTCGGAGGGATTGAAGGGTAGGCTTCCCGTGCGGATGCCGATGTCCGCGGCTGTATTGCAATAACGAGGCCGGTCTCATGGCGTCCTCTGAATCTACACTCTCCGATTCCTCGGCGGCGAACGATGCCTCCAGCTCCCGGGCCTGCAACGCCGTGGACCGCTTCGTCTCGCTGTGGGGGAGGATGGCCTCCACCTGGGGCATCAATCGCACGATGGCCAAGATTCACGCGCTTCTCTACTGCGCGGAACACCCCCTCAACACCGATCAGATCATGGAGCGGCTCGACGTGAGCCGAGGCAACGCCAACATGAACCTCCGGTCGCTGGTGGACTGGGAGCTGGTCACCAAAACCCAGCAGTCCGATTCTCGAAAAGACTATTACGAGGCCGAGAAGGACGTCTGGCAAATCACCGCCCGAATCATTGAAGAGCGGCAGCGCCGGGAGGTCCATCCCGTGCGATCGCAGCTGGAAGACTGCGCCGATCTGCTGATTGACGAGGACGAAACGATTGAGGACCGTCCCGAGGCCGAGCAGGTGCTACACCGCCGCCTGTCCAACCTGGTCGATCTCTTGAAAGTGCTCGAAGGCGTGTCCGAGGCGCTTCTCCCCCTCGTCCGAAACAAGAACGTCGACCAGATCGAGCAACTCCTCGACGTTGCGCTTCGGCTCGGAAATGCTCCTCCCGACGAGCCCGACTCGGACCGATAACGGCTTTTCACGCAGGACCCACCGGATTATGATGACGACCAACGACATCGGGGATCGGGGCGAGGACGTGGCGGCCACCCATCTCGAAGAGGCCGGCTACCGCGTCCTGGAGCGAAACTATCGCTTCAAGCGCAACGAAGTGGACCTGGTCTGTTTTGATCCGGACGGGGGCGGCGAAATTGTCTTTGTGGAGGTAAAGACGCGCAGCGGGATGGAGTTTGGGGCCCCGGAGGCCTCCGTCACCGAGGAGAAACAGAAGTCGCTAATGACGGTCGCGCGGGCCTACCTGCACGAGCGCAAGTTCGAGGGAGCACCGGCGCGGTTCGACGTCGTCACGGTGATGCTCAGCGACGAACAGCCCGAGGTCAATCACTACGAGAACGCGTTCTGGATGATGTGATGCGTAAGGCGTGATGCGTGAAAAGCGTGATGCGTGCGTCGATGCGACTGTTTTTCTCACACTCCTTCCCAGCAGTCGGGCAAATGGTTCTCTTCATGAACCGCGCAAATGCGCAGGGGCAATGCCTGGTCAATGATGGATTAGTCGGGGGCGGTGTATGTCCCATGTTCCAGCTCTAACGTCGCATGGCTAATCCCAAAGTCGTTGCTCAGCCGTTCCTTTATTTGTGCTTTGAGCGCATCGAGCGCCCGGAGCTCCTCGATCCCTTCCACTGCCACGTGCGCCTCTAGGGCTGTCTTCTCTTCGCTCAGGCGCCAGACGTGCACGTGATACATGTCCTGGACGTGCTCCATTGCTTCGACGGCCCGGATCATCTTTTCCAGCGGGAACCCCTTCGGCGCGCTCTCCATGAGGATCGAAATCGTCTTGCGGATCTCTATGTAGGCGTGCACGGCGATGTAGACGGCGATCAAGAGCGTAATGAGCGGGTCCACCCAGGGGATGCCGTAGGCCATGATGAGCACCGCCCCAATCATCACGCCCAGCGTGGCGAGCGTGTCGCCGGCCAGGTGGATGAAGACGGCACGCACGTTCTGTCCGCTCTCGAGGTCCTTCGATAGAATCCATACGCTAAGCGCATCCTCCACGAACGCGATACCGCCAACGATGAGCATCGTCATTCCCTGTACCTCTGTCGGGCTCCTGAAGCGCTCGACGGCGGCGTAGACGAGGTAGAGCGAGATGACGAAGAGGATCACCAGATTGATGAACGCGCCGATCAGTTCGGCACGCTCATAGCCGAAGGTGCGCCGCCGGTCGGCCGGGCGTTCAGAGATGCGCTGCGCGCCGTAACTGATGCCCAGCGAGGCAGCGTCCGAGCCGTTGTGCGCGGCATCGGCCAAGAGCGAAAGGCTCCCGCTAATCACGCCGCCGACGACCTGTGCGACGGTGATCCCAACGTTGAGTGCGAGAGCAATGAGGAGCCGCGTCGTCGAGGCGTCTTTGCTGTGGGAATGGCTGTGTCCTTCGTGGTCGGAGTTGAGATTGTGCTCGCCGTTGTCGTGATCGTGACTCATGGTGCTCCTGAGTATGGCGCTTTGGGTACGGGAGCGGCTTTGAGCCAGTGGAGAAGTCAATTCGGCGGCTCGTACTCGCGGGGGAGAAGTGTGGACATCCGCATGGTAAAGGCAAAGTACTGGTAGAGCGTCGCGCCGTAGGGCTCCACGATCTCTCCGGACGGGTCGATGTGAATTGGGTGCTCGTTGACTTCGATTTGGGAGGTCTGGTAGTCGCGGGGCGCGCGGCGGAGGTCCCCCCACTCCAGATACGCTTCGCTCTCCGGCTCGCCGCGGTAGACCACTTCGAGCCGGTCCCAGGCGTCGAAGAGATACGTGGAGTCGGGACCCGGTTCCAGAATGCGGTCGAGGCTCGTGGGCATCCGGTCTGCGCGAGACGTGTAGCGAAAGGCGGAGGCACGCGGGAGCCGGTACAGGTCGAACCGTTCCTCGTCCAGACGGTCGTCCAGGAGGGCGCGGAGAAAATGGCGAAGCGAGCCGCGATAGGCTTCAAGTCTGTTCTTCCGCCACCGGGCCGCCTGCGCGGAGTCATTCGGGGTGAGGGGCTCAAAGAGCGGCTCGCCGTCCCACCGCACGATCGGGCCACTCTCTTCGAACTCCTTCAAAAAGTAGGTGAGGCGGTAGCCCAGCGCCCAGTTTTCGATGATGATCGGCTTTTCGGCTTGCGCCCTGAACTTGCCCCACCACTTTTTCTCAAACCGAAGCACCTCGGGATTTTCGAGCCTGCACTTCTTGGCGTATCTCGAGGTCCCGATGAAAAGGCGTTTGAACCGATCGAGGCGCTCGTACCATTCCTCGTCCCGCTCCGCCGAAACGGTGACCGGCGGTGACTTGAGCACTTCCGACTCCAGTCGGAGCGTAAAGATGTGAGTCCGACCCGGCCCGGGTCGAAAAGTGAGGGCTCTGTTGACGTATCCGACCCGCGACACGTAGAGCCGCTTTGCTCCTGGCTGGATCTGTTCGAGGCGGAACCGCCCGGTCGAATCGGTGACCGTCCCGCTCATTGACTGGGGGAGGAAGACGTGGGTGTTGGGCAGGGGCGCGTTCGTTTCGGCGTCGAGCACGCGGCCCTTGATGGTGCTGGTCGCGGGCGTCTGGGCGGCGCTTGGATACAGAGTGGCCCCTCCCATCAGCAAGAGCGACAGTACGAACGCGCGCACCGACATTGCTTCCCCCATTGGCGTTCACGGTGTCTTGATCTGATCGATGATACGCTGGGGGCGGAGGGGATGTTTGCAGATGGGCGAGTCCGTGAATCCTGGAGGGGGGAACGGGTACTACCGCGCTTCTCGGATGGCTTCAACGGTGCTCGGATCTTCGAGGCTCGACGTGTCGCCCAGCTCTTCGCCGAGGTAGGCGGCCTGAATGACTCGGCGCATGACCTTGGCGTTGCGCGTCTTTGGCAGGGCATCGGCAAACAGGATTTCGCGCGGCTTCAGGGGCTTGCCCATCTCGTCGGCCACCACCTGCATGAGCTCCTCGCGGAGGGCATCCCGTTCCTCGTACCCCGGCTTCAGTACCGCAAACGCAACGATTTCGGATCCCTTCACGTCGTGGGGCACGCCGATGGCCGCACTTTCCGCCACCGCCTCGTGCGCGTTGAGGAGCGCCTCAATCTCGGCGGGGCCCAGGCGCTTGCCGGCCACATTGATCGTGTCGTCCGAGCGGCCCAGGATGTACCAGAGACCATCCTCGTCGATGGCCGCAAAGTCGCCGTGCACCCACACGTCCTCGAAGCGGTTCCAGTAGGCGTTGTGGTAGCGGTCGTCCTCCCCCCAGAACCCCCGCGTCATGCCAATCCAGGGCTTGCGGAGGACGAGCTCGCCAACTTCACCGCGAACGGGATTGCCGGCTTCGTCCACCACATCGGCGTCCATGCCGGGGGCGGGGCCAGAGAAAGCGGCGGGCTTGAGGGGTTCGAGGAAGTTGCCGCAGAGGATGCCGCCGGAAATTTCGGTGCCGCCGGAGTAGTTGAGGATGGGCTTTTCGCCGTCGAGGACCGTCTCGAAGCACCA
>CAZBIB010000190.1:0-4255 GCA_964491575.1 uncultured Salinivenus sp.
TTCCCGTCGCGCCCGCCGCTGGTGGAGTAGTCCCACGTTTTCATGGTGATGCCGACGACCTCGTAGCCGCGCTCGTTCAGCAGCACGGCCGTCACGGAGGAATCGACGCCGCCACTCATGGCGACGAGCACACGTCCCTTCTTGCTCATAGTGAATCGCGTTTCACTTCGGGGCCTTCGAATTCTCGCCTTCGCGGAGGCAATGAAAACTCCTCTACGCGGGAGGGCGTTCCGTTCGCAGAGCCCCACCTTCCCGAATATCCGTTCGCTTTCACGTAGCTTCCTGCACAGAATGGCGAGACTCCCGGTGTCTCCGCCTGTCTTCCCCCATGAGAGTGTGGCAGTTCATTGTACGCCTGCGCAGAGCGAGGGGAACAGCGGAATGCTGAACCACCTCTTCAGACAATGTTCGCGTGTCTTCAGAAAATATTTGCTTGTACCGCATCCCTGGGAGACGGATTTTAATTGTATCATCCGTTCCCGAAGTCTCCCATCTTGCCCCACATGACCACCTCGACCTCTTCGTCCCGCAGTACCGTCACGACGCCGCTCGCGCCGGCGGCCATCGGCCCGTACAGCCAGGGCATCCTCATCGACGACCGGCTCTACGTCTCCGGCCAAATTGCTATCGACCCGGACACCGGAAGCATGATTGACGGGTCGATCGAAGCGGAAACTGAGCGCGTCCTCGACAACATCGGCGCGGTTTTGAAGGCCGCGAGCATGTCGTTCGAAAACGTCGTGCGCTGCGAGGTCTTTCTGACCGACGTGAACAACTACGCGCAGGTCAACGAGGTGTACGCGCGGTACTTCAACGAGCAGCCGCCAGCCCGGCAGGCCGTGGAGGTGTCGGCCCTCCCGCGCAACGCACGAGTCGAAATCTCCTGCATCGCCGTCCGATAGTCAGACGTGGAGCGGCGCGGCGCCCCAGCTACACGCCCTCCACTTCGATCCGGTAGTAGACGGTGGCCCGCACCACGCCTCCCCCGGAGGGAATATCGCTCGGGTCCTCTACGCTGAACTGGGCGAACGTCTTTGTGTCTCCACTCTTCACAGCCCCCGTCACGGTGGTCGTGGTGGGGTCAACAGTCGGCGAGGGCTGGTCCGGCTGAAATTGGACGCTCGCAATTCGCGGGCCATTCGCGTCCGTCCCCAAGTAGATCTCTGCCCTCGAGAGGGACACGGTCGAAACGGGGTCGACCAACACACTGTCGACGCGGGCGGACACGACGCTGCTTCTGCTGAATCCATTCTGAGCGAGAATGTCCCCGAGGTCTTCTGATTCGACTGTGGACATCACGCTCAACTCCCCCTGCGAGTATTCGAACCGGTGCCGCATGATCGGGGGAATGGCGGAGTCCGCATTCAGAATGGCCGTATTGCCCGCCGACGCGAGGTCGCAGCTGGTCAGCACAAGCCCACCGGCGAGCAAGACGAGCAGCAGGGAGGCGTGAGCGATGGTCTTTGCGAGCGTTGTCATGGGACCTAGACGATCGAGATTGTGAGAAGGCGTTAGAACCTGTTTGGCGGACTGTCTACGGCCTGCGACTTCGTGGATCTCGCGCAATGAGCCTTCGGCACATCACCTGGTAGCTCCGCTACAAGGTTCGTTTGAGCGGCTCATTGCGGCTTCGACCATTGTGTCTCGGCATCGTATCCATCCACCAAACAGGTTCCTAAGGGCACTCCCGGCAAGAGAACAGGAACGCCCTCCGCAGGGGAGATGAGATGCGCGGTGCCCTATTCGCTCGCGACAACTCCCTTGTTGTACTTGTTTTTGTATTCCCGCACAGCGCGGAAGATGGCGCTCGCCAGATAGACTTGTCCGCGGTCGCTGTTCAGGAAGCGGGCCTCCTGGGGATTGGTCAGGTACCCCAGCTCCACGAGCACCGACGGCATGGAGGCGCTCCACAGGACGTAGAACCCGGCCTGATGCACGCCCCGACTGCGCCGATGCACGCGGTTCTTGAACTGCGCCTGAACGATGGACGCAAATTCTTCGCTGAACTGCATGTTGGAGCTCAGAAAGAGCTCGCCCTTGACGAAGGCCTCTGCGTCGTATTCATCGTACCGCTCCGGATTCTTCTCGTACTCTCGGACGACGCTGTTCTCCTGCCGCATCACGCGTCGGGCCGCATCAGTCTTTGACCGGCCGAGGAAGTACGTCTCCGTTCCTTCGACGGAGGACGACTGGAAGGCGTTGACGTGAAGCGAGATGAAAAGATCGCCGCCCTTTCTGTTGGCAAAGTGGCCCCGCTCCTCCAGCGCAATGAATCGGTCGTCGGTGCGGGTATAGACCACCTCCAGATCGAGCCGATTCTCAATGTACTGGCCCAACTGGTGCGCCACGTCCAGCACGATGTCCTTCTCATATAGGCCGTTGGCGACGGCCCCTGGGTCTTTCCCCCCGTGTCCGGGATCGATGACGACCGTATCGAGCCGTGAGCGCTGGCGGGTTGTGGCCGGGGAGGTCCGTGGGCTCGGCGTGTTCATTTCCTCCTTCCCACCGTTTCCCCCTGTCGAAGTGGCTGCATTGGGACCGTCCCCCTCTTCAGGAGTGGACACATTGGAACCGGCGGGCGACGCGTCGGCAACGGGCACCGATCCCTCGTACGAGAGGTTCAGCAGGAGATCGTTGGACGCCCCGTCACGGTATGCTGTGGGAGACACGGAACGGTTCTCGTTGAGCACGACCCGAAAAATGAGATGGCCGTTCCGCTGGGTCGTCGTGTATCGCTTCACGGGGCCCTCCGGGGCCCGGTGCTCGTAGTTCTCGTGGAGCGTGGTGTTGTAGAACACCCACTTCAGGGTGTGCTCGTCGACCGATCGGAGCATGTATGCCTCGGGGCGGGCCGTCGTCTTGGCGCGCATCACGTAGCCCTGTCCGTCAGAGCGAGCCGTAAAGGCCACGTCGGTCACGCGCACCCCGGTCGTCGCCTGGGCCGGACCGGCCGTCAGGAGCAGCAGTCCCACCAGTCCCCACAGAAGACTGGTTCGGATCGTTCTCACATTCTGCCAGCGCTCGCGGAGACGAGCTGTTGCGATTCGAAACCAATCCATGACCTGAAAAAGCACGCCTGAAGGGAAATGCACACTGACAATTTACAACATGCGACGAAGCGCACGTAAAGTAAAGGATGAGGTGAGGCGAGGGAGAGCGGGAGCGTGGGAAAGGAAAAGGGCGCGGTTAACGTCCTCGGGTGGAGTCGGTCAGCTGTCGGAGGCGGCGATCGATCATGAGATCGCGCATTTGCGCCCGCTTCTGAAGGGTCCTCTGCAGCTCCTGAATCTGTTGCTGGAGGTGCTCGATTTCGCGGCGCTGGTTTTCCTGCTTGAGCTCAAAAATATCTTCGAGCATGGCGCGGAGCGTGTCGAGCTTCGCCTGGCGCTCCGCCCCCTCCGGCAGCAGACGGATGGCGCGTGCGAGCTCCTGGGCGCTCCGCTCCATCCGACGCTCGCGCAGGAGGCGTTCGTAGAGCTCGCGGCTCGACCGCTGGATCGCATCCAGATACTGCCGCTGGCCCGCCTCGGGGCGGGCGGAGGAACTCCTGCTCATCGCTTGCGGGGCGCTGCGGGACTGCATCGCTCCACTTCCCAGGATGACGGAGCCCCGTTGCTCTCGCACCTCCTCTTCGCTCACGGGTGTCAATCCATCCTCGATGGCAAAGAGGCGGCCGTTAAGCTCGATGACTGGGCGCTCGATGCCCACAAAGCGGTAGTGCGCGTCGATGCCCTCCAGGTTCAGGCTGTCCGGGATCTGATCCTCCGAGAGGGGCTTCCCATCGACGTAAACTGTGCCGTCGCGGATGTTGAGGGTGCGGGTCTGCTGGGCCGACGCGACTGATCCCAGCAGGCCCCACAAAAAAACGCCAAGAGCAAGGCCCAGGACAAGGCGACGCGACGGCACCGGGCGACGGAGGAACATCATCGGGGGTGAGGGGGGGGTGAGAACAGGATGCACAGAGCGAAACGTCACAAAGTGCGACACACTGTTAGGGACGCATCTGATCGACCCGCTGGAGCGTGCCCCACTGGTTCGGCGCGCTTCGATCTTGCAGCTGCTCGATGCGGCGGTGAATGCGCACCAGCTCGTCGCTGTCGTCCCACTCGGGCACTGCGTCCGCCTCCAGGTCGCGGCTCTGGGCGGCAGTCGGGGTCGTTCGCTGAGTTGCCTCGGGAGCGGATACCACAGTGGACTCCTCGGAGACGCCGGGTCCCTGCCACCATCCGAGGCCAATCAGGAACACTAGGGTGAC
>CAZBIB010000190.1:4355-6382 GCA_964491575.1 uncultured Salinivenus sp.
GTCAACCGACGCGGAAACGCCGCATCGTCAACGTCTTCATCGTACAGGTACTGAATGATGCGTAGCCGATCGTCCATTGGAGAGTCGGAGTTGCGAAACGGGGCGGACCGTGCTCGGGGATCGACCGTCACGCATCGAGCGTGCCGACGAGAGCAGTCTCGTTGGAGGCCTCCATCATCTTGCGCAGGTTCTTGAGGGCGTAGCGCATGCGGCCGAGGGCCGTGTTGATGGACACCTCCTGGAGCTCGGCAATTTCCCGGAAGGTGAGGTCCGTCTCCTGCCGCAGGAGCAACACTTCCCGCTGTTCAGGCGCAAGCTGCTCGATGTGCTCGTCGAGCCACTCCCGCTGCTCGGCGCGGTGAAGCTGCTCGTCGGCGTAGGGCGAGTCGTCCTCAAGCGTGTCCCAGAAAGAACGCCCATCGTCCTCTTCCTGGGGCACCTCCTTCCACTTCTTCTGCTTCCGGGTATGGTCGATCGCCGCGTTGCGCGCGATGCTCATGACCCAACTCAGCCACTGCCCTTGAGGATCGTAGGATCCGCGCTGGCCCTGCATGGCTTTGATCACGCGCTCGAAGGTCTCCTGGAAAAGATCATTGGCCACCGCGCGATCTTTGACCATGCCCATGAGATAGCCGAAGATACGGTCCTGGTGCCGTTCAACGAGCCGCCGGAAGGCCTGCTCGTCGTCCTCTTCCAGGTACGCCGTCACCAGTTCCTCATCGGAAGGCTGCATGCAGAATCCCAGTCATTGGCAGGGCCGGGACGTTGGGGCATGACACCGACTCAAACGAGCGTCCCAGCGCGATTATTGTGTGCCCCGTTCACTCGAAAAGTGCTTTTTGCAAGTACCGTTCCGGAACCAGCGCTACGGGGCGTTCTCGACCCCCGCGCCTTCGGTCCCGGCTCCTTCCAAAGAAGCGGACAGGAGAGCCTACGCGCTCGTCTCCTGCGCCTCCGGATTCAGGAGCGACTCGGCCAGATCGGTCATGCGTTCGTCCATGGCCGCGCTCTCATCGGCGTTTTTCTGAAGAGCCTCGGCGGCCTCGTCGTGTCCCAGGCGCTCGGCGTAGGAGCGGGCGCAGCCGTATCCCGCGATGCCGTAGTGTTCGATGCGCTGCGTGTTCGCGATCAACCCGGCGTCCTGCACCGCTCCGGACTCGGAATCGTCGAGGTAGTCGTCCCCCTCGGTGATGAGCCCCTGCATGCCGTGGCACTTCCTCCCGGCCGGGTTCACGCCCAAAACATTGCAGATCTCCTGCACCCGGTTGATGTGCCGGTTTGCCTGCTTGATGCGATCAGTAAAAAGCTGCTTCAGCTCTTCCGACTCGGCTGCTTCAGCCCAGCGCTCCAGCCCACGCTGAACCTGCGACTCGGCGTTGTACAGCTCTTGAAGCTGCTTCACGAAGAGATCTTCAAGCTTGCTGACGACCATTGCGATCACCTCTGTTGGTTGGATGTGTCGTTTGTCTGCGAAGGATGTGCCCCTACCGTCTGCACAGGAACCGTACCAGCCGGATCGAGCGGAGCGATCCGATGAAATTCTGGCGGATGAGCGCCGGACTGTCACTCTGTGCTCCCCTACCAGTGCTACAACACCATCTCCACCACGTCGCGCAGTTGCTTGGCTCCGGAGACGTCAATGTCGTACTCCCCGGCGATGCGGTCCAAGTTGTTCTCAGGGACGACGGCCCGGTCGAACCCCAGCTTGGAAGCTTCCTTGAGTCGCGGTTCGACCCGGCTCACGGTGCGAATCTCTCCGCCGAGCCCCACCTCGCCGATGAGCACCGATCCGGTGTCGGCGGGGATGTCGCGGAACGACGAGGCTGCTGCAACGGCAACGCCCAGGTCCACGGCCGGTTCTTCGAGACGCACCCCGCCGGCCACGTTGACAAACACGTCGTGATCGCTAAAGGCGAGGCCGGCCCGTTTCTCCAGAACCGCGAGAATCATCTGGAGCCGCTGCGACGCGAAGCCGGTGACGGTGCGCTGCGGGGTGCTGTAGGAGGTGGGGGTCACGAGCGCCTGGA
>CAZBIB010000191.1:0-6364 GCA_964491575.1 uncultured Salinivenus sp.
TCAGAGAGACGAACTGCATTCCGACGACAGATCACGGACGTAAGCATCGGCCGGTCCTCCATTTACAGCCTGCATGGGCCCCGCTCCCTTGCCGCTTTTCCGAATTCCCCTTCCCGACGCGATGGACCCCCAGTTGCCAATCGTTCTCGCCATTCTCGGTGTCACCGTGGTCATGATTGTCACGGAAGTATTTCGCATCGACGTGGTGGCGATCCTGGCCATGCTTGCGCTTACCTGGGCCGGCAGCATTACCCCTGATCAAGCCCGGTCGGGTTTTTCGAGCAACGCTGTCTTCGCCATCATCGCCGTCATGATCATGGGACGGGGCCTGTACAAGTCGGGAATTACCGAGAAGATCGCGAGCCTCATTCTTCAAATCGCGGGCAGCGGCCGCCGTCAAATTATTTCTACCGTCTCCGTCACCGTGGGCCTCATGTCCGGCTTCATGCAGAACATCGGGGCCGCCGCGCTTTTTCTGCCGGTCATGACGGGGATCTCGAAGCGGGAGAAGATCTCGATCTCCAGCCTCCTCATGCCGATGGGCTTCGCCGCACTCCTTGGAGGAACCCTGACGATGGTGGGCACGAGCTCTCTGATTGTGCTCAACGACCTGCTGACGGCTCGCGGCCTCGACGCCTTTGGACTCTTTAGCGTGCTGCCCATTGGGCTTGTCCTCCTCGTGGTGGGGATTCTCTACTTCTCACTGCTCGGCCCCTACGTCCTCCCGTCGAAACGCGAAGAAAGCGACACGACGAGCCCCGGACAACGACTGCTCAACGTCTGGGGTCTTTCCGACTCGATCTATACGTTCTGGATCCCGCCCGGCAGTCCGCTCATCGGAAAATCCGCCGAAGAGTCGAAAATGGGCGCCAGCTATAGTGTCAATCTCCTGGAGGTATACGACGATGAGCAATCGGACTATGACATCTGGAAGGAGATGCGCTTCCAAGGAGGCCAGAAGATCGTTGTTCAAGGGGACGAGGACCACGTGGACGATTTTGCGGATTCCCACAACCTCCAGCTCATCGAAGAGACCGAGAAGACCACGCACGGGTCCAACGGCGGGTATCTCGAAGTTGT
The DNA here is from genome assembly GCA_964491575.1 of uncultured Salinivenus sp. Classification (GTDB taxonomy): domain Bacteria; phylum Bacteroidota; class Rhodothermia; order Rhodothermales; family Salinibacteraceae; genus Salinibacter. The sequence goes on from CAZBIB010000191.1 coordinate 1,081, forward strand.
GATTCCGGCCCGGTCAAATCTGGTCGGCAAGACGCTCCGCGAGGTGCCGCTGCGCGAAGCGTACAACGCGCAGGTCGTCCTTTTCTTCAGCGGAAGCGAGGTGATCGAGGAGGGCCTTGCGGACCGTGTGATTCAGGCTGGCGACACGATGGTACTCTACGGAAAATGGGAAAGCTTGCAGTTCTTTAAGGAAAGTGAGGACTTCATCACCGTCAGCCCTGTCGAGTACGAACCTAAGCATCCCGAGAAGGCGTGGCTCGCAGTGGGAAGCTTCGCAGGCGCCATCGGTCTCGTTCTCTCTCTGGATCTCCCGATCTCCATCGGGTTCCTCACCGGCGCCGTGGCCATGATTTTGGGCGGAGTGCTGACGATCGAGGAGGCGTATCGATCAGTCGAGTGGAAAGTCGTGTTTCTGATCTCCGGCCTAATTCCCATCGGTATTGCGATGGAGCAATCCGGGGCCGCAGCAGTCATCGCGGAAACTCTGGTAGGCGTGGTTCAGGGCGTCCACCCGTTCCTGATCCTGTTCAGCCTCGGCATCCTGATGACCATCTTCTCACTGATCATGTCGAACGTCGCCGCCACCGTGCTCATGGTGCCGCTCGTGCTCGAGCTGGCCGGAGACGTAGCCCTGTCGTCCCAGGTTCTGGTACTTCAGGTCGGGCTCTGCGCCGCGAACTCGTTCATCCTCCCCACTCACCACGTAAATGCCCTCCTCATGACCCCGGGAGGATACCGCGTCCCGGACTACTTGCGGGCAGGCAGTATTCTCTCGATTGCGTTCGTGGCGGTCACCACCTCCATTCTCTACTTCTTCTACCTGTAGTTCTGCGGGGCCCAATTTCTCCCGGTCTGCACTCTCAACCCAGACATCCAACCGCCCGGACGTTTTGCGACAAGCACACAGAGAAACTCGTGGGGGGGTGCTTCGATAGTTGATAAGTGGCGTTGCAAGACCCACTCCTTGTCAAGCAGAGGGTATGTCCCGACTACCGTCGGGGAGGAGCCGTTTTTCCATGCCCTCTGCCGCTCGGTCAAGCTGACGTTCGTTCTTCCCCTTGACAAATCCACGCATTCATGAGGTCCCGTTCCGCACGAAGCCAGAAGGTACAACCTCATACGAGAAGTGGAGAACTCACGTCTCAGTCCGGTATCATCACGGGGCGTCTCGCCGACTGGGCCGAGGCGCTGGAAACCACGAGCTCGGAGCTACTCGACGCCATGGACCGCGCCGACGTGGATCCGCTCATCGATACGGGGTCCCCCAAAGATGGAGAGGGCCATCAGCGTCCTACAAATCCGGAGCTCCGCTGTATTGCAATGACGGAGGCGGACGTGGGCCGGGTGACTGCTGAATTGCTTGAGATTGCCCCCGTCCAGGCCCGGGAATAAGCAGGACGGGACGGTCTTTGTTACTTCGAGGAGCCGCGTGCCTCCACTTCGAGACTGGCGAAAAATCGGTTAGGATCGTTGTTCGGGAGTCGATCCGTTCTCGTATCCCGAGAGCTCTTGGGGTCTCCGCCCCACGAGTTGCCCGGCCTCGTCCATGAGGCGCTTGAAGCGATGGGCTGTCGCGACATTTTCGAAGACAAGCTCCCAACTATTTGCCCCCGCCCGCGAAAGATCAAAGTCTGCCGGATCGAACCCCGCTGGGACGGCAAGGTGAACGACGGCGTACATGCGCTTTTTGGTATCGGTGGTCACGGTCACGATATTGTCGTGACGCTCGACCTTGATCGGAATCATTGTCCTGACTGCTGTTAGAGGAATCACGGCCGGCACACCCCCCCTCAACGATTGACGTAAGACGGAGCAGCACTCGGGCCTACTGTTCTTCAGGAGCGCGGATCACAGCGCCGCCCGAAGGGGTCCGATGGACGGTCGCCCCCCGAGTGGGGGTCAGGGACTGTGGCAATGACTGGGTACTGCCACTTGAGCCTGAGAGGACGACCTGCAGGCTCCCATTCGGCCCCTCCACGGTAATCGTTACGGCTTCAGCCACAGGCTCTTCCGGGTTCTCCTTCCCCTCTACATCTGCGACGACTTCGAAGTCGAAGGTAGTAATCCCGTCCCCCGTCACGACATCCTCTGGGCCGAAGCCATTGCCGGTACTGTCAATGATGGACGTATCGTCGAGCGTGACCTCGGTGTGGCCGACGGCCTTTACGTTCGTGCCCTCGGCCTCTACCTGGATGGTTGTGCCAGGAGCAAGGGGATTTTCGTTTTGCGCGTCCCACACTGTCAGATCATAGGTCGCGCCCAACCCCGCTGAATCCGGGTCTACGACCACTTCCGGACGCCCGGAGAAGACGACGGGGATCGTTTCAGAGATTGTGTTCTCATTACCGGTCTCCGCAGGATCGGGACAGTTGTCCGGATCCACGATGGTGTTCACGTCGTCGGTCCCAACAGTCTCCGCCCGGATCGTTGCGACTCCTCCGTCGGGCCGCGGCTGTGCAGAGGTAAGCGACACGGACCCGCGGCCCTGATCGTCGGTCTGGGCGGATCCGCCAATCAGTCCCGCATTCGTGGTGAAGTAGACTGAGGTTCCAGGCACCACTGGGTTTCCGTACTTGTCGCCCACGAAGACGTTGATGGAATTCGACACTCCAAAATCTGTGAGGCCGGGGAAATTGAACTGTGCAGGGGCAAGGCTGAAGTGGCATTTGTTGGGAAGCCCTCCGTGGACGGTGAGGCCCACCGGTTTGGACTTGAGTTCAGTTCCATCGGACCTCTGCGTCGTCGCCACGACCTGTACCACGCCGGCCGTCTTGCCGCTCAACACGTTCACTGTTGCCTGCCCCTGGCCATTGGTCGTCACCGTGCTCGGCGTAAAGGTCGCGTCGCCGGGTTGCTTGCCGAAGCGAAAGTTCACGTCCACGGCCTGGTCGATGTCAATGGCCTTGCCGGTCGAATCCACGACCTGAAAGGTCAGGCGCGCTACGCTGGTCCCCCCACTTTCCTGGACGCGAATCGCACTCGCCGATTGATCCTGCAGGATGACGTTCGTAGGCCGCCCAGGCTCGCGGTTTTCTTCGCCGCCAATACTGAGCGTAAACGCCAGCTCGTTCATGCTGCCAGCGTCGGGAGAGACCTGCCGGACCTGTTGCACGCTCGCCTCTTTTTTCGACGCGGTGATGACGACCTCAACCGTCTCGTCGACCTCAAGGCTCTTGGAAAAATGCCCCACCGAGTCGGTCTGGGCGGTTCGCTCCACCTCCTCCCCTGTACCGTCTGTGAACTGGAAGGTGACCAGTGCGTCGCTCACCGGATTCGAGGAGGCGTCCAACACTCGGCCGGAGAGAGTCACTGCATTCGACCCTCCACCGCCCACATCGCACCCCACTCCCATGAACATCAACGCGGAGGCAGCAAAGGCAAGGACACAAATTCGACCGACGCGAGCGAGAAAAGGACGAGACATGAGACATTACTGTAGGTCGGAAAGCGATTCACGGATGTATGTGGCAAGAAGCGTTCCGAAACCGGCAACGGCCCGTAAGGCACGCTCTCGGCGGAACGGTTCCATCGCTTTCCTTTTTTCGCAAACGCCATTCTGGCCCTGAGACCCGATTTCCGCGGGGGGAGTAGAACTTAAAGAATAGGGGTCCGAGCCACTCGCCCTCCCATCGCCCAATGCAAACCAAAATCAGGCGACGACTGGCGCTGAGTCTCCTTCTGCTGGTCCCGCTGGGAATCGGCACAAAGTTCTACCGGGGCCGGCCGCCGGGTGGGTCCGCGGACACGCGGGCGGAGTGCTCTACGTCATTTTCTGGACGACGGTAGTGGCCATGGTGGCTCCTGCCCTGTCTCCGTGGACGGCAGCCGGTAGGGTGCTTTTCGTAACGTGCGGGCTGGAGTTTCTACAGCTCTGGAGCCCACCCGCACTTCAGACCGTGCGGAAGACGTTCATCGGCCACGCGCTGATCGGTAGTACATTCGGCTGGTGGGACCTTTTTCACTATGGGATTGGGGCGGTGCTCGGAGTCCTTCTCGTACGAGGACTCGCGCGCACCGTCTCGGACGAGTGACGGCCGTGGTTCGTCGAGAGAGTCCCGTTCCGGTTCCCATACACGACTGGACCGGGGGGCATGAGAGGTATAGAAATGCCCCTTTCGATACGAATATCCACGCCCTACTCTGATAGATCTGGATCCTCCCCGAAGGCCCCGTCGCCCTGCGGGTGCGGGAGATCCTGGTGGGCCGGATCGTCGGGCTGGAGGGGCTGATCTGTCCGTACTTCTACAACAAAATCGGACGCGTTGTCTTCCACCTGGAGCCGGAGGTGGTGCTGGCGCGCCAACTCGAGAAGGGCCAAAAACGTCGCAATGACGAATCCTCTCGACTCGCGCCGGACGAGGTCCCGGAAGGACACCCGCGACTCCCGGTCGAGACGCCGCATCACGTAGCGCTGCTGCTCCTCAACGGTGTGTTCGACCGGCTCCACCTCGTGGACCGGCTCGTCGTCCTCGTCGTCCACTTCGAGGACGCGCCCGAGCGCCTCGACGAGGTCGTACACGGAGGCGTCGACTTCTACCTCGTGGGTCTCCTCCACCCGCTCCCGATCGTCGGCCGCGTCGCTCCGAACAAAATGATCGCGACGACGCTCCCGGCGGGTGGAGAGCTGGTCGGCGGCTTCTTTGAAGCGCACGTACTCCAGGAGCCGCTCAACCAGCTCGCGGCGCGGGTCGACGGCCTCTCCCTCCTCGTCGTCCTCCTGCGAGGGCAGGAGCATGCGGGCCTTGATGTTGATGAGGAGGGCCGCCATGTAAATGAAATCGCCCACCCCGTCGAGGTCAATCTCCTCCATCACTCGCACGTAGGCGAGGTACTCGTCGGCGATGCGGGCGATGGGGATGTCGTAGATGTCGATCTCGTCCCGCTTGATAAAAAACAGGAGCAGGTCCATCGGTCCCTCGAATTGCTCCAACTCAACGCGGTACATGGCCAATTATTTTGTTGCCAGATGATATCGCGCGTTTTCCTCACAGGTCGACGCGCCAGCGCGGCACGTCGCTACGGTGCTCATTCCTTTAATCTTGCTTTTGTCTTTGTGCCCCTACACGAAAGGCGAGAGCCGGGGCCCTCGCCTATCGCTCGCGTAGATGCGTGTGGAGCCGGGATGGTGGCCCGGCGGGCATCGGCGGTTAATCGTCTTTCTGTCCGTCCTCGTCCACGAACGGCTTCCGCGTGAGGCGCATCTTCCCGTCGTCGTGGATTTCGAGGAGGTGAACCTTCACCTTGTCGCCTACCTCGAGGTAGTCCTCGACGTCCTCGACGTAGT
>CAZBIB010000192.1:0-6346 GCA_964491575.1 uncultured Salinivenus sp.
CCCGCGTCTGCGCCCGGCTGGCAAAAATGTCGAGAATGAGGCCGGTACGGTCGAGCAGCTTGCAGTCGATTTCCTGCTCGATGTTGCGCACCTGTACCGGGGCCAACTCGTCGTCGAAGATGACGAGGTCGGAGTCTCGTTTCTTCACGAGCCGCTTAATCTCCTGCACTTTCCCGGACCCGACGAACGTGGCGGGATCGGGGCTGTTGAGCGACTGCGTCACGCGGTCAGTGACGTCGGCCCCGGCCGTGCGGGCCAGGTGCTCCAGCTCGTTGAGGTGATCGCGCACCTCCCAGCGCGACTCCTGGGGGGTGATGACCCCGACGATGATGGCGGTTTCTGCGTCTTCGGTTTTGTTTTCAGGGGTAAACAATGCGGCGGAAGCAATGTCTTTGAGGGAAGAACACGAATGCGAGGCCCAACAGATGTCGAAATGGGCCGGACTCCGTGGCTTTCGATTCAACCAAACTGCATATGGTTATATTCGTGCCCGAGTGCGGTTGTTGCACGAAGATCGAGGGCGAACAGGATCTTTCCGATCCACCTCTGTTTCGCCGAGAGACGGATAACGCCCCGGCTACAACAGTCGAGCCGACTGTCCAGACGACCGAGCACATCGCTGTCCCCCACCGGCTCGTTCCCCCAAAAAGCACACTCGGCGTGGATCGTGAGACCGATAGACGCGGAGACATTTCCCCACCGCCTGCCTTCATGACGAGACCGTCTCGGGTGCCCACTGGCTGGCGATCAGCATTTCAGCGGCGAGGAACAGCAGCGCCAGGAGCAGAAATACGTTCCAGATTTCGGTGCCGGCCCGCTGGGTGCGCAGCGCCTTCGCAACCGCTTCTTCCCCTGCCTCGGCCACCCTCTGGACCGGGGCCTCCGTCGCCTCCTGAAGGGCGGTGATCGCTTCGTCGGGGGAGGCCGTCTGCAGGTCCGACTCGGCTGGTTCCACGTTGACGGCAACGCGCCGCACCCGAGTCGTTCCGGCTTGCACGTCGTAGAGACCGGGCGTCGTCAGGGTCTCTCCCACCTGCAGGAGCGTTGCCCCGAAGAGATTTCGCTGCTCGGGCGTCACCTCGATGCCGTCGGGCCCTTGAAGGCGGAGCGAGGCGTCGGGGGGCACGCCTGTCACGCGCAGTTCCGTGGGCCGCCCCGCCACCAGCTGCTCGCCAGCCACGGACGTGCTGGCCGAAAGGTAGTAGACCGACCGGTAAAGGAGCGGGACGAACAGACCGCGGACGGGCAGGTCGCTCCAGTCCTGCGTGGGCGCTACGGCCATCAGCAACAGGCGTCCGCTCCCGTGCTGCACCTCGTGCAGGAACGGAAAGCCGTTGGAGAGCTCGATGAGGGTCTGCCCCGCCCGGCCCGACGGGCGAAAGTTCATGACGTACCGAATCTCCGGTTGCTCGATTGAGGCGTCCTCGCGGCTGCGCTCCTGACTAAAGACGCCCTCAAAGAGCGGATGCGCGAAGTCGACCCGTCCGAACGACGCTACCGTGCGGTCGGCCGACAGCGAGCCGCTGAAGCCCCGAAAGGACCCGGCGTTGAGGGCGTCGAACAGGGCGTTGTAGTCCTCGGGGCGGGCCTGCGCATTGGGAAAGAGAAGAAGCCCACCGCCACGATCGGCGTATCGGCTCAGAGCATCCACCTCGCCGCTCGACAGCGAGCGCGGCCCCACAAGGAGCACCGTGTCGTACTGCCCCAGCTCTGCAGAGGCTAGGGCACTCTCCTCGATCGCCGTGGTCCGGAGCGCAATCCGGTCCGCGATCATCTCGGACGAGAGGGCGAGATCCACGTACTTGGTGCGCTGCCCCTCCCCCCGCACCAGGAGGACGCGCCGCTCCTCGGGCACGTGCAGCGAGAAGTGGTGTCGGTCGTCGGCGGGAAAATCGTCGTCTTCCGTCACCACGGCTCCGCCCAGCCAGCCCCGTTCCTGGGGGGTCACCGTAAAGGAAACCGTCGTCTCCAAGCCCGGCTCCAGCGTCGCCGTCGCCTGCGCCACGCGGTCGCCCGCCAGGTACACGCTGGCAACGTAGTCGTCGAGTGTCTCGGTGCCGTGGTTCACGAGAGTGGCCTCCAACTGCACCGGCTGGTCGACCTCGGCGATGCGGCTGGTCACCGTGACATCCGTGATGCCGACGTTGGACTGCGCCCGCGTCTCGACCGGGAGCAGTTGTATCTGCACGCCGTCGGTCCTCGACAGCTGTCGGGACACTGAGTCGCGCAGGGTGCTCGCCTGCAGATCGCTCGCCACGTACACGACTGTCTGCGGCGCGTCCGACTGTGCAGCTGCCTCAGCCGTGTTCACGATGGCCTGCGAAAGAGAGCTTGCCCCGGCCTGCGGTTCCAGATCGGCGAGCGCCCCCCGGGCCACGCCTGCATTCGACACGGGCTCGGGGCGGCTTGATCCTGCGTGGGCCGTGGGCCAGAGAAGCACTTCGTCGTTCTCTTCCACCGTCTCCAGCACGCCTTCGGCCTTCCGCACGGCCTGATCGAAGTACGACCCGCCCTCGCCGTCCGCCGTCATCGAAAGCGAGTTGTCGACGACGATCGCGTGGGTGGTGGGCACCGACGCGCCCATGGCGCCGAGGGTGCTCGTGAGCGTGGGCTGGGCAAACGCCAGAACGAGACAGGCGATGGCCAGCATCCGCAGGGCCAGGAGCAACCACTGCTTGATGCGCACGCGCTGCACCGCCGACCTCTGCAGCTCCTTCACGAAGTCCAGCGAACTGAACTCGACCGTGCGCGGCTGGCGCAGGTTAAAGAGGTGCAGGAACAGCGGAATGGTGACGGCCGCCAAGGCCAACAGGGCGGCAGGGTTCAGAAACGACAAGGTGGGGCGAAGCAATCACGTTCCAGACAGCAATGCGCTCGATGCTACCACATGAATCGGTGGCCCGTTCCCTCGTCCAGAGGCGACAGCCCCGACTGTGGAACCGAGATCCTCTTCAAAGATGTGATGGAACGGTCTGTGTTTCCTTCGTGGGCTCCTCTCTCACCGCCCCACGTCCCATGGTTTCGTCCTCTCGCACGGCCCATCGGTTTCGCAACGCTGCCCGCGCCGCCAACGCGTCGCCTGTAGCGATGCTGGCCCAGCTCCTGCTCGGTCCTCTGGCGGATGCCGACCGCCCCGGCTCCCGCCACACCTTGCTCGCCGTGTGCCCCAACTCCAAGGCCGTGGCCCGAGCAGCCCTCCTCGCGGCACAGGAGGCCCGCACGCCCCTCTTCTACGTCGCCACCCTGAACCAGGTGGATCGCAACGGGGGCTACACCGGCTGGACGCCCGATTCTTTCTCGACATTCGTGGCGGACGAAGTGAATCGCCTCGGCATCGACGTGCCCGTTTTTCTAGGGCTCGACCACGGCGGCCCCTGGGCCAAAGACCTCCACGTCGCCGAGGACCTCGACGCCGAGACCGCAATGACCGAGGCGAAGCGGTCCGTTGCGGCGTGCGTGCAAGCCGGATACGACCTCCTCCACCTCGATCCCGGAGCCGGCCCGCCCGACGCTCCCGACGAGCCCCTGCCGATCGAGACGCTCGTTGACCGGACCGTCACCCTCCTGCAACACGCCGAAACGGTGCGCCATGCCGAAGATCGCGCGCCCATTGCCTACGAGGTGGGCACCGACGAGGCACGCGGCGGTCTGCAGAGCGAGGAGCGGGTCCGCACCTTCCTTCGCCGCCTCCGGCTCGTCCTCGACGACCATGACCTGCCTCTTCCCTCGTTCGTCGTGGGCGACCTCGGCACCACCCTCGACACTGGCCACTTCGACGCGGCCCGGGCCCGGCAGCTCGTCTCCGCTGCAGTGGATGAAATGGGCGCTCTCGTGAAAGGCCACTACACTGACGATGTGGACACGCCATCCGACTATCCCCTGAGCGGCGTGGGCGGGGCCAATGTGGGCCCGGGGCTCTCGGCCGTTGAGGCCGAGGCGGTGCGGGACCTCACGGCCCTGGAATCACGCCTCGGAGCGGACTCCGGCATGACCGATGCGCTGCGGACGGCCGTGGTGGAAAGCGGACGCTGGACGAAGTGGCTCCACCCAAAGGAACAGGGCCGCTCGTTCGAGGAATTGCCCGACGACCGGCAGCGCTGGCTCGTCAACACGGGCAGTCGCTACGTGTGGGCGGAGCCAGACGTGACAGCCGCACGGACTCGGCTCTACGAGACCGTGGCCCCGTACCACAACGCCGAGGCGTTCGTACAGTGGCGGCTCAAGACGGCCATCCTCCACTACATGCACGCCTTCAACCTCATCGGCCTCGCGGATCGATTGCTGGAGACGCTTTCGGAGGACGTGCCGTGATCCCAAGTCGGGCCAAGCACCTGCAAATTCAGTGCGTGCGTATGGGCCAGCGTGCAAAGAAAGGAAGTCAACACGTAGCGGCACCCTCACATCTCCCAAACGCCCAAACGCCCTCACGCACTTACCGCTTCATCGCCAGAGTGACGCCGTCGGCCAGAGGAAGCATGCTGAGATCGACCCGATCGTCGTCGTAGATCTTCTCGTTGAGGCGCTGGATGGCTCGCACACTCTCATCTTCTACGTCCGGATCGGTGACGCGCCCATCCCGGAAGACATTGTCCAGCGCGATGACACCCCCGGGCCGCAGCAGCCGGAGGGACTGCTCGTAGTAGGTGTCGTAGGCCTCCTTGTCGGCGTCGATGAAGGAGAAATCGAACGTTCCTTCTTGCCCGTCGTCGATTAGCGCCGAGAGGGTCTCCTCGGCCGGGGCAATGCGAAGGTCGATGCGATCGGCCACGCCCGCCTCTTCCCAGTAGCGACGCGCCACCTCGGTGTACTCCTCACTCACGTCGCAAGCCACGAGCGTGCCGGTGGACGGCAATTCTTGCGCCACGGCCAGCGCGCTGTACCCGGTGAACACACCGATTTCGAGAGTGCGCCGCCCCCCAATCAGGCGAACAAGAAACTGCAGGAACTGACCCTGCTCCGGGGCGATCTGCATCTCGGACTTCGGGTGCTCGGCCGTCTCCGCCCGGAGACGCTGCATCACCTCCGTCTCGCGGAGCGACACGGACAGGAGGTACTCGTGCAACTCATCCGAAAGGCCGATGGATTGGTTGGACATTGTTTTGTGCGACGGACGGTCCAGCAGACAGAGAGGAGTGGCACGGAGGGCTCCTCCGCATAGATCCGACACAGTGCATTCCTCCTCGCATCAGCCTGTGGTTCCGTCCCCTGCTCCCCCGAACGTTTCACGGGACGGCGGGTACAGAACCACGGCGGTACGAACCGGCGGGATCCATTCGTTTCGTCGGCGTCGCATCCGCTCCCTATTCTGCACTCCACACTCCACACTCGCCGATGAGCAGCCCTCAAATTCTCTGGGTCGACGACGAGATCGACCTGCTCCGCTCCCACGTCATGTTTTTGGAGGAGAAGAACTACGAGGTCCAAACCGTGGCGAATGGGGCCGACGCGGTGGACCGGGTGCAGCAACAGCCGTTCGACGTGGTGCTCCTCGACGAGCAGATGCCAGGCATGGAGGGCCTGGAGACGCTCGAGGCCATCAAGGACGAGCGGCCCGAGGTGCCGGTGGTGCTGGTGACGAAGAGTGAGGAGGAGGACCTGATGGAGGCCGCCCTCGGCAATCAGATCAGCGACTACCTGACCAAGCCCGTCAACCCTAGCCAGATCCTGCTCACCTGCAAGCGCCTGCTGGAGCAGGCTCAGCTGCGGCAAGAGACCCTCTCGCAGCGCTACCTGCAGTCGTTCAACGAGATCTCGCAGCGCCTCCGCGGCTCCCTCTCGCCCGACGAGTGGGTCGACCTCTACCGAAACCTCGTGCAGTACGACCTGGAGCTGACGGACGACGAGAATGCCCGCCAGATTTTTCAGGATCAGTTCGAGGAGGCAAACCGCGCGTTTGGAGCCTTCATCGAGGAGAACTACCCAGACTGGATCGCCCGTGTCGATGAGTCGCCGGGGGACCACCGACCGGTGCTTTCCCACGAGGTGGTGCCCGAGTTTGTGCTGCCGGAGACCGGCGACGATCCCGTCGTGTTTTTCGTGATCGACTGCCTGCGGTACGATCAGTGGCTGGAGCTCGCCGAACTGCTGCGGCCGCACTACAACATCGACACGGAGTTTTACATGAGCATCCTGCCCACGGCCACGCCCTACTCCCGAAACGCCATCTTCAGCGGCCTACTTCTCGTCGACCTGGTGGACCGCTTCCCCAAAGCGTGGCAGACGAGCGAGGAAAGCGAGCACAGCCGCAATCAGTACGAGGAAGCCCTGCTCCACCACCAGCTCGACCAGCATCATCACGGCGACCTGAGTGTGCGCTACGACAAGCTCATCACGGCCGAGGACGGGC
>CAZBIB010000193.1:0-6296 GCA_964491575.1 uncultured Salinivenus sp.
CCATGGCTGATCAGAACGACGTCGATTACGAGCACATCGAATACGTCGACTACAAGGACACCGAATTTCTGGAGCAGTTCATCAATAACCAGGGCAAGATCCTGCCCCGTCGCGTGACGGACGTTCCGGCCCGCGTGCAGCGCCAGATTACGACGGCGATCAAGCGCGCCCGGCACCTCGCCCTGCTGCCCTACGTGTCCGAGTCGATTCGGTAACCGACCCCGGACGAACTGTCTCCACCCTTTCACCGATCCGATTGCATCATGCAGATTATTCTTCTCGACGACGTGGAGCACCTTGGCGAAAAGGGGGAAGTCCACGAGGTAGCCGACGGCTACGGCCGCAACTATCTCATTCCGCAGGGCCTCGCCCGCGTGGCCACTGACGGGGCTGTGCGCCAACTCCGCGACGAGCAGCAGCAGCAGGCCCGAAAGGAGGCCGCGAAGCAGGAGCAGGCCGAGGAGGTCAAGGACGAGCTCGAAGACATGCAGGTCGTCTTCACGGCGAAGGTGGGCGAAGACAACCGCATCTTCGGCACCGTGACGACCCAGCAGATTGCGGTCGAGCTCTCCAACCGCGGCTTCGACATCGACCGGCGCGACATTGAGCTCGACGAGGACATCCGGTTCGTCGGGGCCTACACGGCCACCATCGATCTCGGACACGACATCACCGCCACGCTCGACATCCAGGTGATTCCGGAGTCTGGATAATCGGAGTGGGGAGTGCGGATTTCGTGGAGGGGCTCTACGAGGACACGATTGACCGTCAACGCCGAACGCGCTCCGTGAAAGAAACAGTCACGCCGCGATTCGAGGATGCCCCCTCATTCGAGGTAGGCGCGCTTCTGCCGGCTCGTTCGTAGGATCGATTCTCTGTCAGGGAGGACGAGGGTTTACTGCGTCAATTCCAGATCTGCGTCCGGGGCCATGCCGGCCTCCTTCTTTGCCTCCCGCACCATCTGCTCCACGTCCTTCAGGAGCCGCTCGGCGTCGTAGACGATGCCGTCTTTGATTGTGTAGTCGACGCCGCCGACCCGCTCCAGTTCCCGGGTCTCCTTGTTGAAGCGAAGCGCCTTGGTGCCGTAGAGTACCTTGAGGTTGGCCAGCGGGTTCTGGTCGACGAGGACGAGATCGGCCTGCTTGCCCACCTCCACCGAACCGATATCCTCCGCCCGCCCGAGCGCCTTTGCCCCCTCCAGCGTTGCGGACCGGATTACCTCCAGCGGCGAGAAGCCTGCCTCCTGCAGCAGCTCCAGCTCCCGCACGTACCCGAAGCCGTAGAGCTTGAAGATGAAGCCAGAGTCGCTCCCCGTCCCCACGCGGCCGCCCCGATTCTTATACTCGTTGACGAACTGCATCCAGCGGTCGTAGTGCGTGTCCCACGCGGCCTCGTCGGCTGTCGACCAGAAGTAGTGGTACGAGCCGTGATTCTCGAAGCTCGGCTTGTAGTAGTTCCAGAGGGAGGGGAGCGTGTACGTGTCGTGCCACTCGGCGGTGCGGGCACGCATGAGATCGCGGTTGGCCTCGTAGATGCCGAAGGTGGGCACCATTGTAAAGTCGAGGGTGCGGAGGGAGTCGAGCACGGTATCCCAGCGTTCGGATCCCGGTGTGGCCGCCTGCTGCCACATGTGTCCGGCATATCGAAAGCGGTCGCCCTCGTCCTGGTAGTTATAGTCGGCGGGAAAATCCTGGAGGGAGCGGTCCGTGAAGAGAGCTTCGGGATACCCGTAAAAGTGCTCGCCGGTGGTGAGGCCCCAGGTGGCGGTGTCGAGGATGTCGTACTGCGCAGTGCCCGACTGGGCGTGATGCATCGCCGTGCGAAGGTCCTGCTTCTGCGCCTCCTGGATCGCCGCCTTTAGCACGTCGGGCGGGGCCTCGAAGAATTTGACGCCGTCCGCCCCGCGCTCCGCGACGCTGCGGACCCAGTCGCGGGCCTGCTGGGGCGTGGTGATGGGAGCGTCGTGACCGGAGCCAAAGGCGACATAAACCTCTAGGCGGGGGGCTGTGATGTCGTTAGCAGCACTGCGTTCGCGATGCTGAAGGGTCCACTCAGTGCCGTTGCCCGCGGCGTTTTCGCGGGCGGTGGTGACGCCGTGGGCCATCCACAGCTTGAGCACGTACTCGGCGGGGGTGCCCTGCGCCTCGCCGCCCAGATGGGCGTGCATGTCCACGAAGCCGGGCAGCACGTACATGCCGGACGCGTCGATTGTCCGGTCGCCGCCATCCGGACGGGCATCCTCATTGATCGGACCGCCCGGGGCTCCGACGGCCTGAATCTGAGTAATCTGATCGCCCTCGATGACAATGTCGACAGGACCGCGTGGAGGCGCGCCGGTGCCGTCGATAAGAGTTGCGCCCCGGATTACGAGACGGTCGTAGGGGCCGTCGCCACGAGTTCGGTCGGGCGCTTCGGAGACCTCCTGGGCCGCAACGGGAGCGGTAACGAGGAGGAGGCACATCGTGCAGAGAAGGAGCCGCTGCACGTAGCGCGTAGAGCCGAGTCCGGTTCTCTGTGAAGCGGTCATGAGTTCATGAGTCATGAGGGCTCTGTGGCGAACTGGGGTCTCGTGCCGGGTAAAGGTCCCGCGGGAGATTACGAATTGAGGCTCGCGTCAAGGGCCTTTGTCAGGTCGTCGACGAGATCGTTCGTTCCTTCGAGGCCGACGGACAGGCGCACGAACCGTTCGGTGATGCCGAGCGCCTTGCGGACCGCCGGGTCCACGTTCTTGTGTGACGTGTGGATGGGCTGCGTAATTAGCGTTTCGACCCCGCCGAGGCTGGGCGCACGGATGGGGAGAGAAAGCGCATCAAAAAAGGCGTCGACGAGGGCGCCCGAAACAAGCTCGAAGCTCACCATGCCCCCGAAGCCGTCGAGGAGCGCACGGGCCCGCTCGTGGTCCGGATGGGCGTGAAGTCCGGGGTAGCGCACGCGGTCCACGGCGTCGTGACGGGCGAGTGTTTCAGCCACGGCTTGGGCGGTTGCGTTTTGCTGTCGCACCCGCACACCAAGGGTTTTGAGGCTGCGGTGGAGCAGAAAGCAGGCGTGCGGATCCAGCATTCCGCCGAGCAGCTTCGTCGTGTGGCGCACCCCATCCAGCACGTCCGACGGCCCCGCCACTACGCCCGCTGCGAGGTCCGAGTGCCCGCCGAGGTATTTTGTACCGGAGTGCAGGATGATGTCGAATCCCAGCTCGGCAGGGCGGAGGTTCACCGGGGAGGCGAAAGTGTTGTCGATGACGGCCGTGAGGTCGTGGGCCTCGGCGAAATCCACCATCGCCTCCAGGTCCGGCACCTCCAGGAGGGGATTCGTGATCGACTCGGCGTAGAGCATCTCGGTGTTCGGCTGGAGGGCCGCTGCCCATGCCTCAGGAGAGTCCTCTGCCACCAGCGTGTGCTCAATGTTGAAGCGCGGGAGGAGGTCGTCGAAGAGGTCGAGCGTGCCGCCGTAGAGGCTGCGCGGTGCCACGAGATGATCGCCCGCGTCGAGAAGGCTCAGGAGGGCCGAGGAGATGGCCGCCATTCCGCTCGCCGTGACGAGAGTGCTCTCGGTCTGCGTCAGGGCCGCGAGCTTTTCGTGAAGGGCCTCGTGATTGGGCGTGTTGTTGTATCGGACGTAGCGCGGCGGCGCCTCCGGATCGTCGTGGGTGTAGGTAGCCGTCTGGAAGATGGGCAGCGTGACGGCGCCCTCGATGCGCGGGTCGGGCTCCCCGGCATGGACAGAACGCGTATCAAGCGTAGACATCGGAGGAAACGGAGGAAGAGCCGCTACAGGCTCGAGGACAGCGAGCGGTTTTGCAGTTTGGACTGCAGAGACGAGACGTCGTCTCGAAGGTCAGGATCCGATCCCACCTCTTTTTCGATCTTGCGGTAGGCATGAATAACGGTCGAGTGGTCCCGTCCCCCAAAGTGGGATCCAATGTGGGCGTACGACTCGTCCGTCAGCTCGCGGCAGAGGTACATCGCAATCTGGCGCGCCCGGGCCACCGATTGCTTCCGGGACCGCGAAAGCAGGTCGCCCTTGTCGAGGTGGAAGTAGTCGGCCACTTTGTCGATGATGTTGCCCGTGTCGAGCGCCGCGGGCTCCTCGTCGGTGTGCTCTCGCAGGAAGCGACGGGCGGTGTCCAGATCCAGCTTTCGGTCGTCGAGCTGGACGAGGGCCGTGAGGCGGGTGAGGGCGCCTTCGAGCTGGCGCACGTTCGAATCGATGCGCTGAGCAATGAGCTCCAGCACATCGGGCGAGACCGCGATGTCCTGCCGGGCGGCCTTGCGCTGGAGAATGGCGATGCGGGTCTCCAGGTCGGGACGCTGGATGTCGGCGCTCAGGCCCCACTGGAAGCGGGAGAGGAGGCGCTCCTCGATGCCCGGAATCTCGGCGGGCGGTCGGTCGGCGCAGAGGAAGATCTGTTTGCCGTTCTGGTGCAGGTCGTTGAAGATGTGGAAGAACTCTTCCTGAGTCTTTTCTTTCTCGCCGAAGAATTGGACATCGTCGACGATGAGGAGGTCGGCCTGGCGGTAGTAGCTCGAAAAGGCGGCGATTCGGTTTTCGCGGACCGACTGCACGAACTGGCTCGTGAAGCGGTCGCTCGACACGTACAGGACGTGCTCGGCGGCGTTATGTGCAAGGGCATAGTTGGCCACCGCCTGGGCCAGGTGCGTTTTGCCGAGTCCCACGCCGCCGTACACGAGGAGCGGATTGTAGTTGGTAGAGCCGGGCTCCTGAGCCACGGCGAACGCCGCGCTGCGGGCGAGGCGGTTGCCATCGCCCTCCACAAACTCGTCGAACGTGTACTCGGGGCGGAGGTGCTGCTTGGCCTGTTCGTAGAGGGCCGAGCGTTCGTCGGCCGAGCCGGTGCCTCCCCGCTGCAGGTGCGACTCGTTGGAGGAGGCATCCTCCTGCGTCCTCGGGGCAGTTTTCTTCGCCGCGTCGGTAGATGCGGAGGGCGACGACGGGCGCTCGGGGGAGGGCGCAGTGCTTCCCGACGGAGAGGGAGACGACTGTGTGGAACGATTGGTTGGAAGGTTTTCCGTCGGGGAAGATGGGGGCGCCGGTTCGGACGACCCAGCCTGTGCCGAGGCCTTCTCATTCTGGTCCGGCGACCTCGACGGCGGTGTGGCGGAGGACCGATTCGAAGGCGGAGACGAGTCTGCGTCCTCGGTCTCGTCGGACGACGACTTCGAGTCGGCCGAAATCTCGTCCGGTCGTTCCGATTCGGGAGCGACCTGGTAGGTCACGTCCGTCGGCTCGCCGACTGCGTCGGTGACGGCCTGGCGAATGGACCGCTGGAAGCGGCTGCGCAGGTACTGCACCCCGAAGGGCGTGGGTACTTGCAGCGTGAGCGTCGGTGCGCCCTCGTCGGTGTTGAGGTCGAGGGGGGCGATGGGATCGAGCCAGTTCTGCACCGTTCGCTCCGGAAGCGTCTCGCGAAGATCGCGGAGCGCTGTGCGCCAAGCATCGGAAGCAGGTGGAACCATGAACGAGAAGCAGGCCGAGCGTTAGCGGCGACAGAGAAGCGGCGCCGGCGATGGCTCAAGTCGACGCATTCATAACGTAGATCACAGTCGCTCAGAACGCAACAGCACCCGGGAAAATTTACAGAGGAGCGGCCTCTCGGCGCTCAGGGACTCTCCGAGATTGAGCCCCAAATTTTCCCCGCATGCGGGGGCAATCATCGGGATCCCAAGTTGCGATATTTCTGGATTATCGGGCAAGAAATTCCGTTCGTGCAGAACCCGAGACCGGCGATATACAGTCGATGTCCCTCCGGTCAACACTGCTCTACAGATTTCCACGCCGTTCCTGCTCGCGCTCCATAGCCTTGAAGAGAGCCTTGAAGTTCCCGGCCCCGAATGAGCGTGCCCCTTCTCGCTGGATGATTTCGAAGAAGACGGTGGGGCGATCCTGCACCGGCTTGGAAAAGATCTGGAGGAGGTAGCCGTCCGGGTCCCGGTCCACGAGGATGCCGAGCTCCTCGAGCGCGTCGATGGATTGGTCGATCGTTCCCACCCGCTCGGTGAGGACTTCTCGGTCGTAGTACGTGTCCGGCACGTGGAGAAACTCAACGCCCCGGCGCCGCAGCTCCTGGACGGCGCTGATAATGTCATCCGTCGACAGGGCGACGTGCTGCACGCCCGCCCCGCGGTAGAATTCGAGGAATTCCTCAATCTGGCTCTTCTTCTTGCCCTCGGCCGGCTCGTTGATGGGGAATTTGATCTTCTCGTCGCCGTTGGCCATCACCTTCGACATCAGGGCCGAGTACTCGGTCGAGATGTCCTGGTCGGTGAAGTGGAGCATGT
>CAZBIB010000194.1:0-6293 GCA_964491575.1 uncultured Salinivenus sp.
TGATCCCGAGGGTCAGCGAGAGCGCCAGGGACTCGTACGAGGCTGTTGCGAGGATGGACTGGCACTCGTGCACGTGTCCCCCCCGTCCGCCGTACTCGTCGGGAATAAAGACCGAGAGGGGAGTAATCGACTGAATTTCCCGCATCATGAACGGCGGAAGGCCCCGACGCGTACTGACCTCGTCGAAGTCGCCCCGCATCTTAAACACCTTGTGCAGCTTCTCGCGAAAGGCGTCTCGGAACGTCTCGAACTCGACGGAAGTCCCGATGTCTTCTGAGAGGTAGGAGGCGATACTCATTGCATTGGGATGTCTCGGCGATCCAGTGGTCCCGGTGAGGGGGATTCGGTAGAGTGCAGAATCCGTACGATCTCTTCAGTCAACGGAATCAGAATAAAAAAGATCGACCGTAAAAAAGCTATCCGCAAACAAAGCTGTAACAAATCTCCGATCCTCTGCGGGTGAGGTCCGACGAAGCGCCTGTGGCTCGGGGGACGGACGCTTCAAAAGGTCGTTTGGCAAAGGCAGGCGGGGTCACGTAGAAAAAGAAAAGAGGAAGGCCGGGGGACCCAGCCTTCCTCCATCAACCAGGGAAGCGAAAAGGAACTGCGTGGGAGAATGCCCACTCCTAAAACGGGAGATCATCGTCGGGTTCGAACGTTTCTTCCTCCTCGCCCGGCTGCCCTGATTGCGAGCCAGAGGGGCCGGCGGGCTGCTCTTGGGGGGCCGGACGCTGGTCGAAATCTTCGTCCTGATAGCCCCGATCCTGATTCAGTTCGTCAGCGTCCGGGGTGCGCTGCCGGTTGCTGTCGAGGAACATCATTTCCCGTGCCTTCACATCCGTCGAGTAGCGCGTGTTGCCGTCCCGGTCGTCCCAGGAGCGAGTTTGGAGCTTTCCCTCGAAGTACACCTGGGACCCCTTCTGCAGGTACTCGTTGCAGATTTCACCGAGCCGGCCCCACGCCACAACGTCGTGCCACTCGGTATTCTGTACTTCATTGCCGTCGCTGTCCGTGTACGTCTCATTGGTCGCGAGCGACATGTTGCAGACGGCCGTCCCGCTGCCGGTGTACCGAAGCTCGGGATCGTCCCCGAGATTGCCGATGAGAATAACTTTGTTGACTCCGCGTGCCATGATGGTCACCTAACCGTATTGTTCAAAGAGTGATGAGAGGCTTGGCCCCCTTCATTCTTATTCGTATACGACCAGCCGCCGGAAGTGTCCCGAGAGGAGGGTCGTGTCGAAGTGGAAAAGAAGAGAACACAAACGCGTTTACCTCCTAGACACACGACCGGGGCAAAACATAACGTGTAATCCAAAGCAATCAAACATCGCGTCGAGTTCTGGGACTCTTTTTCCGGTCTTCGCCAGTCTTTCGGGAGGAGAGTGCGTAGGAGCGCAGGAGATGTGAAAGAGGGGAGTTTACAGACGAAGAAAGCCTCCATACAAAAATGCCGGACAGATGCGCTCACCCAAAGACGCACCTGCCCGGCATAGATGGAGGCCTCCTGGGGACTGAACGTCCCGGGCAACGAGATCGCGCATGCGACCCACGCTGCGCTACCGATGCTTTGCAATTCACGTGCCAAAGGAAGCCAGTCCGACTGCCGAGCGGGTGACCCCTGGCATGCGGAAGACGAGAGCGTGCTCTCCGTCACACAGTTGTCCGGCCCATTGGACAGAGGAGAAAACGCTATGGGCCGGACGAGGGTTTGAGATGAGCTTCCTCGGCGAGCTCCTCGAGGAACTCAAGTGTCAGCGCATTAAACGTCTCCGGATGCTCGATCATCGGGGCGTGGCCGCACTTGTCGATGAATTTGAGGCGGGCGTTCGGCATCCGGTCTCGAAACTCTTCGGCCACCTCGGGGGGCGTGATGACGTCGTTGCGGCCCCATACCAGAAGCGAGGGCATGTCCAGTTCCGAAAGCTGCTCCGTGACGGTCTCCTCGTCGGCCGAGCGGGCAAATTTGAGCAGTCGGAAGGCCCGCGGCCGGTCGTTCACGATCTCCACCATTTCGTCGACGAGTTCCTCGGTCGCGTGGGCCGGGTCGTAGAACGTCATCTCGGTCCGCTCCTTGATAAACTCGCGGTCCTGCCGGCGGAAGAACGAGGATCCCATCGTGGTCTCGTAGATGCCGGAGGACCCGGAGAGTACGAGGGCGTGAACGGTTTCGGGATGGTTCAGGGCGTAGAGCAGCGCCACGTGGCCGCCCAGAGAGTTGCCCACGAGCACCGCTTCGTCGAGCCCGAGTGTGTCTATGAAGCCATACACGTGTTCTGTAAGACGGGGCACCCCCGTTTCCGACAGGGGAAAGTCGTAGACGGGCAGGACGGGGGCCAGCACGCGGTAGCCTCTCTCTGAGAGGGCCTCGACGGTGTCGACCCAGTTGCTCAGGTCCCCCAGCATGCCGTGCAAAAGCACAACGGGGGGAAGGGGAGAATCGGAGGGACCTTCCTCATTGTATTTGAAAGGTCCCCTCTCGTGGATGGGGAATGGAGTTTCGTGCATACGTGAACTCGTCGTCGGTGAGGGCGGAGCGGTCCGAGGGTGTGTGGGTCGGGACCCGGAGAATTCATCTCTGGGTACGAGCCCTCACCTCCCGGACGAGCAGTGCATACCAGCTACAAAGCTCCGCCGTGGAGACGGGCAAGGCATGGTAGTAGGCAGGGCCGGTCGATGGGGAACAGTGAGGCTGGCCCACACGCACAGGCGAAGGCCGTGTAGATTCCCCCAATACATGTTGCAAGAAACGTACGAGGTCGGTAATATTCAAAACCCTGGGTCCCGAAGGGCTCATCTCCAGGGGGATCGCATGTTAAAATCTTGTCCCGACCGTTGCCGGGAGGGAGCCTCTGCTGCCCCTGATTCAGGAATCAAGTCCGACATGCGCGGGAAAGCATGCCCCGAACTCCGACGGCTGTCGGAGGGGGAGCGTGGGGTTCTGAACGCGTGTCCTGAAAAACGGAGAGATCAGGTCGCCGTCGGGCATGATGCGATTGCCGTACAACAGAGAAACCGGATTTTGCTCGTCCGGTACGAAAATAGGTTTTCCACTCCACATTCTTCTCGCCCAGCACGTCTATTGTTCATGAAGAAGAAGTCACGAAAGTACGCGACACGAGTTGGGGTGTGCAGCGCACTGGCAGGAGGGGCGGTTGGGTTTGCCCTGGGCATGTTGTTCGCCCCGAAGCGGGGGCCCGATGCGCGCCGCCGCATCACCTATCAGCTCGAACACCTCACGGCCCAAGCGGAGGGATTTCTTCGTCGGCTCGTCCAATCCGGCGTCGAGAGGGAAGGGCGCCGCAACAGCGACGCGGTGGTGGAGGATGCAGAAAGCCGGGCCGATCACATCCGCGACGACATCGACGCCCTGATGGAGGAACTTCGGCAGGCGTCGCAGGACGCCGACAGCACGAACTGACGGCTGCGTCTCGAAGGGGCGCCACTGGCCATCTCCTCTTTTTCCTCCTTCGCTATCGATTGACCGACTCGCTCCTACATGCCAGATCTGACCGTCCTTCTGTCCCCTGCCGATCAAAAGCAGCCGGGGGGCAATCCGTTCGCCCCGGACATGTTCGACTACCGCACGTCGGGGACGTTCAATTACTTCGATAATCTTAACCCCGACCGGCGCGAACTCATTGACGCCTTGCAGGAGGTAATTGCAAAGGAGGACGATGAGACGCTTGCGGAGGTGTTTGGGCTCGAAGGCTACGAGCTGGAGGAGGCCGTTCGGGTCAACGAGGAAATCTACGATGCGCCCCTCATGTCGGCCCTCGACCGGTACAGTCCGGGTGTGATGTACGCCGCGATGGATTTTGCGAACCTCCCGACGGGGGCGCAGCGGCGCCTCCTGGAAAATGGGGTCGTCCTCTCCGGGCTGTTCGGGCTCCTTCGGCCCGACGACCTGATACCCAACTATCAGCTTGGCATGGATGCCTCCCTTCCGGACATTGGGCCGGTGGCCGACTACTGGCGTCCCATCATCAGTCCGATTCTCAACGAGAGCCTCGAAGACCGATGGGTGTGGGACATGCTCCCGGAGGTGCACCGCGGCGCGTGGACCGACGAGCACACCTACAGGGCGCGTGCAGAGGTCCGCTTCGAGCACACTGAGGATGGAGAGCGCGTGCCGATTACGGGAGAGGACCTGGACGTGCAGCGCGGGCAGTTCGTCAACTTCATTGTGCAGGAGACGGCCGAGGAGATGGAGGATCTCCGCGAATGGGCGGAGGAAGAGTCCGATGAACTCTCCTTCGACGAGGACGCCTCCTCCTACGATGAAGATACGAAGACCTGGACGGTGGTCATGGTGCAGGAATAATGCGTGTTGCGTTGTCTGTAGAATGCAGCGCGTTCTGTAGTGCGGGACTCAGGACGCGCAGCTTTTCTCCGAGTGCGAATGGATGTGCTCCGGCGGAAACGAGTTGACGTTTGTCACTGAGCAGGTGTGATGCCATGGATCCTCCGGTCGTTCTCGGCATTGCGGGTGGGTCCGGATCCGGGAAGACGACGGTCCTGAACCACATCCTCCGCGAGTTTGGGGCCGACCCGATCGCGATCCTCGACCACGACGCCTACTACCGGGATCTCTCGCACCTCTCCCCCGAGAAGCGAGCGCGCTTCAACTTCGACCACCCGGACGCGCTGGAAACGCAGCTCATGCGCAAGCACCTCGATCAGCTAATCGAGGGGGAGGCGATCGAGAAGCCGGTGTACGACTTCACGACGCACACTCGCCGGAAGGAGACGGAGACCGTGGAGCCTCGGCCTGTCATCATCATCGAGGGCATTCTCGTGCTGGCTGAGTCGCTGCTGGAAGAGCGGATGGATATCAAGATCTATGTCGACGCGGCCGACGACATTCGGCTTATGCGCCGCATCCGCCGGGACATGCAGGAACGGGGCCGATCCATCGAGGGCATCCTGCGCCAGTACGAGCGGACCGTACGCCCCATGCACCTCGAGTTCGTGGAGCCCTCGAAGCGGGAGGCCGACATCATCATCCCTCGGGGCGGGCACAATCAGGTCGCCATCCAGATGGTGATGTCCCGGATTCAGGAGCTACTCCAGTCGGTGGAGCAGGGAGCAGTTCGGTCCTAGTGGTATGTCAGTCCTCATTCTTTGAGTCGTTGCTTCCAACGTTGGCGTAGGGACGCATGGCGATGCGTCCCTACATCATCCTGGGAGGCCGATTCTATCGACATTGCCGCCTCTTATACATTCCGCTTTCCTCCGCATGGACATAAAGAATCACCGTTGACACGGCACTAGCGATTCATCGTCACCAGGAGTCGCACGCCTCGCAGCACGAGATGGGGCGCGTGGCGGACCTCGCCGTCCAGGTGATCGGTGAGCGTGGCGCTCCATCCTCCTGTGAGAACCAGCAGCGGAGTGTCGGGAAGAGACTGGGAGAGACGGGTCTTCATCCCGCGGACGCTGTCGACGAGGCCCCACAGGATGCCGCTCTGGAGGGCCGTTTGAGTCGATGGTCCCACTGGGGTCTCTGGAAGTATCAGGGGAACCTTCGGTAGCTGCGCGGTGCCTGTGCGGAGCGCCTCGCGCACGAGCGCCGGCCCGGCTCCGATGGCTCCGCCCTGGTAGATGCCGTCCCGGTGGATCACCTCATAGTTCACCGCCGTCCCGACATCTATGACGAGTACGCTCCGGGAGAGCTCGCGCCCGTAGTGCACCCATCCGGCGGCAGCCGCGGCCAGACGGTCGTTGCCCAGCGTCTCCGGCGTGTCGTAGTCCAGAACGAACGGGAGCTCCATGTCCGGACCCACAGAGGTGACTGGGGCGCTCGTGAGTGCCTGTAACGCGCTCGTCACCGGTTCTGCGCGCACGGGCACCACAGACACGAGGCCGATCCGATCGATCGTCACGTCGTTGAGGAGAGAAGCGAAGGCGTCGCGCCAGTGGGCGTCCTCTGAGTCCCTCGTCTCTGTGTCGGGGGGCGCGAGAGACTTTACCCGAGCGAGGGAGTCATCCTCGAATACGCCCATCTTTACGGCGCTGTTGCCGATGTCGAGGGCGAGGAGCATTTTTGCGTGTGGGCGTGGTTGCGTGTGGGCGGGTGGAGCGAGCAGGAAGAGCCTTTCACACCGAGGCTCAGTTACGAGTCGTGACGTCGCCCGCGTGCACGGTCTTTGGGCCCTCCCCTGTTCGGAGGCGCAGCGCGCCAGTCTCCGTGATGCCCGCGACCGTGCCGGAGAGAGTGCGGTCCGTTTCGGGGACACGCAGGGTCGTGTGCTCGTGAAGAGACGTGAGACGTTCCTCGAACGCGGTGCGGA
>CAZBIB010000195.1:0-6251 GCA_964491575.1 uncultured Salinivenus sp.
GGAGCCGATCGGCCAGGGTACTCTTCCCGTGGTCGATGTGCGCGATGATACAGAAATTGCGGATGGTCGAGAGGTCAGGCATGAGGCACACAGGCCATCGGAATGTACATCCAGCGAAGGCTGCAGGGCCATGGAGGCGGAACGTCCGGCCGGATACATGGGCGGTGTAACGGGCCGCTCCCTCTCACGTTGCACGGCTCGGTTCTGATCGACGGCGGACCGCAGTCGGCGGACGACGGGAAGAATCACACTCCGAATTCCCTCTGGGGCCATCGTTCCCCGCGGTTTGCGATCTGCTGGCCGCCATCGTGCTACCGTTCCTCCCGCACCGCCGAAGGGGGAGGCGACTCCGTTGCCACACCGTCCTCGCCCCCCCTGCCGCCGGAGAAATTTGCGCCTCCTGCTCGTGACAGGGACGACGGGATCGCCGGGGGTGAGCCCACGTCTCGCCCGAGGTCCGAAAACACTGCCGCAGGGGATTTTCGCGTTCGCACGACACGGCTCATCGCAGCCGCCCGGTTCCGCGTGCGCTTGGCATGTCGGCGCGCGTGGAAGGTGTGGTGGAAGAACATAACTCCCACGACGCCGAGGACGATCGACATGTCGGCAACGTTCCAGATCGGAAACAGCTCCAGGTACGCCCCCCCGAAGAACGGAATGCTCCTCGGAATGAATCCCTGCCAGAGACTCACGTGGATGAAGTCGACGACGTGGCCGGTAAACCAGGTGCCGTAATCGAGGAGGACGCCGTAGAAGACACGGTCGATGATGTTGCCAAGGGCCCCGCCCAGAATGAAGGCGAGGCTCCAGCGGTAGGGCGCGTAGTCGTTGCGTACCTGGTAGATGTACACGGCCACGAGGGCTGTCGCCACGAGCGAGAGGACCGTTACGGTGCCGGGGGGCCCAATCGTGATGCCGAAGGCCATGCCCGGGTTTTCCGTGAAGGTCAACCGCAACCAATCTCCGAGGAGCGGGATCGACTGCTCGCGGTACATCAACTGAAGGACCGCCACCTTGGTGACCTGGTCGAGGAGCACGACGGCCCCGGAAATCCAAAAGACGCGCATTATTCGAGGATGGGAGGTGTGAGAGTGCAGGGGCGATACAGCGTGATCGAGCGACCCCGCACGGAAAAACGATGTGCTCTTGTGCAGAACAGAGGAACGCTCAATATCAGGAACGCCTTCGTAGCGACACGCTGCGGCGTGTCGCTACGGGCCTGAGACCGCTTCTTCGGCGGCGAGCGCTTCTCCGACCTCGCGGTCCCACTCCATAACGATGGGAATGCGGCGGCCCACGCCGAAGGCTTTTTCTGTGACCCGAAGGCCGGGAGGGGCTTGGCGACGTTTGTACTCGTTCTGGTCGACCTGCCGTAGCACGTCGCGCACCAGATCCTCGCCGATGCCGGTCTCGTCTACGATCGTGCCCAGTTCCTTCTTTCGTTCAATGTAGCGCTTGAGGATGGCATCGAGCACCTCGTAGGGCGGCAGCGTGTCGGTATCCTTCTGTCCCTCCTTCAATTCCGCAGACGGAGGCTTGTCGATCGTGTTCTGCGGGATCACGTTCCGTCCGGCCCGCTCGTTGATGTGACGGGCCAGCTTGTAGACCCTTGTCTTGAGCACGTCGCTCAGCACTCCCACGCCGCCGTTCGTGTCGCCGTAGAGCGTGACGTAGCCGACGGCCATCTCGCTCTTGTTGCCCGTCGACAGGAGCAGGTGGCCAAACTTGTTGGAGAGGGCCATGAGCGTGACGCCCCGACTGCGGGACTGAATGTTTTCCTCGGCCGCGCCAGGTTCGGTGCCCGCAAACGCATCGGCCAGCATTTCGCCGAAGGCGTCGACCGCCGGACGAATGGAAATCTCTTTGAACTCGATGCCCAGGTTTTGGGCCAGCTGCTCGGCGTCGGTGATCGAGGCCTCCGATGTGATTTCGGACGGCATCGTGACGCCGACCACGCGCTCGGGGCCGAGGGCGGCGGTGGCCAGCGCGCAGGTCACCGCCGAGTCGATACCGCCCGAGAGGCCCATGATGACCTTGTCGAAGATGCCGGTTTTTTCGTAGTAGTCACGGATGCCCAGGACGAGCGCGTCGTGCAGGTCGGCGATCGGGTCGCGAGCGATCGTGCAGGCCTCCGCGGGCGCCTCGGTGTCCCAGACGAGCAGGTCTTCTTCGAACGACGCCGCGCACTCGACCTGGGTGCCGTCGGCAGCGTGAACACGGCTGTCGCCGTCGTAGATGATTTCGGTGTTGGCGCCCACCTGATTGCAGAGCAGAAACGGTCGCTCGTGCCGGCGGCAGATGTGCTCCACCAGGTCGTTGCGAACGGTGTGCTTGCCGATCGAGAACGGCGAGGCGCTGATGTTGATAAAGAGATCCGGGTCGTGCGCTCCCAGCTCAGCCACCGGGTCGCACTCGTAGCGATGCCCGTTCTGGTAGCCCTCCGGATGATGCACGTTCCACATGTCCTCGCAGACGTGCAGCCCAATGCGCACCCCGCGCCACTCAACGATGTGGCGCGTATCGGCCGGCTCAAAGTAGCGGTCCTCGTCGAAGATGTCGTAGGAAGGGAGCAACGTCTTGTAGACATGATCTTTCAGCTCCCCGTTCTCGAAGAGGAGCGCCGCGTTGTGGAGCGACTTGCCGTACGCGTCGGGATTTGGAACGGGCGCGCCAATGATGACGCCCAGGTCCGGCGGCACGTTCTGCGCGATGCGATCGACCGTCCGCCGGGTGGCCTTTCGGAAAAAAGGGTTTTCGAGCAGGTCCTCCGGCGGATACCCCGTTACGCACAGCTCGGGGAAGACGACGAGATCAGCCCCTCGCTCCCGGGCGCGACGGGCGTCCCGGAGAATCGTGGTCCGGTTGCCCTCCAGGTCGCCAACGGTAGGGTTGATCTGTGCAAGCGCGATTTTCATAGACCTGTCGGACACTGATGGGCAAATCGGCGGAATCGAGTAAAACACGTGCGGATGCGCCCGAGCGTTCCCCATCTCCGCAGGATTCGGTGCCCGCTCCTGCGGAGATTTTGCCTCCCGTTCACTGCGCCCATAGCTCTACTTTTCTTCCAAAATGCTGTCCTGCGCCAATCAAAATCACGAAGCCGCCCGGCGGCCGTCGTTACAGCAGTATTCCATCTTGGAATGGGTATTCCGGACACCGAAAATGGAGCCGACATATCATTTATTGGGCCGGGCGTTGGTTTAGCAAGAGACGCAGTGGGTATACCGAGATCCTGGTTCACCGGTTCGACTGCAAAGGGGGCCGAATCCATCGAGACGAATCCGAACTGGCCCTCGGCGTAGTCTGAACGCTTTCCGTCAAAAATAATCTCAGGGGTGTACCATCATGCAAATCGGAATCATTGGAGCAGGACATATCGGTGGAACGGCCGCCGAACTTTTTACGCAGGCCGGCCATGAGGTCGCCCTCAGCAACTCGCGCGGCCCCGAGACCCTACAGGACCAGATCGAAGCCCTCGGCCCGAACGCGCAGGCCATGACGGCCGAAGAGGCCGCCCAATTCGGGGAGGTCGTCATGGAGGCGATCCCCTTTGGAAACTACCAGGACCTGCCCACCGAGGGCGTGGACGGCAAGGTCTTCATCAGCGCCTCGAACTACTACCCGGAGCGCGACGGTGAAATCAACTTCGACGGCCATACCCAGACCGAGCTCGTGGCGCAGCATCTTTCCGGTGCGCGTGTCGTGAAGGCCTTCAACACGATCTACTGGGAACACCTCAGGGACCAGGGCGATCCGTCGAAGCCGCTCGAACAGCGGCGCGTCGTTCCCCTGGCGGGCGACGACGAGGCGGCAAAGAGCGTCGTCGCAGAACTCCTCGAAGAGCTCGGGTTTGCCCCGCTGGACCTGGGCAGTCTGCGCGAGGGTGGGCGGCAGATGGAACCGGGCCAGCCGATCTACACCAACAATCTGACCCTCGACGAAGCCCGTTCGTTGCTCGGCGTGGAAAGCAAAAGAGCGTGAGACGAAGGTAATCCCTATTCTGCACAGAAAACCGTAGAGCCATGCCATGTGGACGAGAAACAGCATCATGAATGCGATAACGCATCGTCGCCGTCGCCCTCGTAGCAGCGGCGCTGACGCCCGCGCGGGCGGCGCAAGCGGGCATCGTGGAGCAGGTCGGCTCCGTAGCGACTGAGGCGGGGCCGGTCACGATCGAGAGCATCGCGGGGGGACTGGAGCCCCCTGGGGCATGAACTACGACGGCACCGACATTCCGGACCCGCCGACACGGGCTCGTTCGGCTCGAAATTGAGGAGGGCACGGTGACGAGTGAGGAGGTCATCCCCCTCGGCGCTCGCATCCGCGATGTCGAACAGGGCCCAGACGGCTCCGTCTACGTGCTGACCGACTAGGACGATGGCAACGTGTGGCGCCTGACGCCGCTGCAGTGACGTGTCGTGACGTTTCTGCCGCGATTCGCAGCGGTTCGCTACCACGGAATGCGGGCTCTCATCTAATCCGGCACCGATTCCCACTTTCTCGTTTCAGACCAACACAACCGATTCTCCACCCCATGCCTATCCAATCCGACTCCTCGATTCACGTGCTGGGCGTCCCCGGCAGCCTGCGAGAGGGTTCCTACAACAAAAAGCTGCTCCGCGCAGCGCAGGAAGAAGCGCCCGAGGGCATGACCATCGAGATCTTCGAGCTCGACGACCTTCCGTTCTTCAATCAGGACGTCGAGGATCAGGGCGATCCCGAGCCGGTGCAGCAGTTCAAGCAGGCCATCCGCAAGGCCGACGCCGTGCTCATCGCCACCCCCGAGTACCAGCACGGCCTGCCGGGCGTCCTGAAGAACGCGCTTGACTGGGCCTCGCGGCCTCCGGGCGACGCGCCGCTCAACGACAAGGTGGTGGGCATGATGGGCGCCAGCCCAAGCCCGGTGGGTACGGCGCGGGCCCACCTGCAGCTGCGGCAGACGCTCGTCTACAACAAAAGTCGCTTCGTGGCACGCCCCGAGGTGCTCGTGGCCAATGCTTCAGACAAGTTCGAGGACGGCCGGTTGACGGACGAGCAGGGGCGCAAATTCATCCGCAAGCACCTGGAGGCCGTTGCGGAGAAGGTACGCGAAGGGCGGCCTGAGGAAGCGGCTGCCTGACCGATCAAGGCTCCTCCGTCAGCCTGCGCATGGTCCCTCGGGGCTGCTTTCTCTTTTCCAGGGGCCGCGAGCCTCACATTCATGAAACGGTAACATCAGAGAAGGGAAGGTTCACACCATTGACGTTCTTGCTTGAGGCAGAACATAGCCTGTGAGGAAGGGTTGCCTCAGCACATTGCCATTAAGAACTTCTGGTTTTAATTCTTTGCACAACAAACGAGCGAGATAGCTATGGCTCAGACCTTCAACCACGAGAACCTCATCACTGCTACATTTGACGATCCCAAAAAGGCCGATCGCGCGTACGACGCGGTTGTCGGGCGGACAGGCTACGATAAGGACGACATCACCGTTCTGGTGTCGGACGAAACGCGAGAAAAGCACTTTGCGGACGAGGGAACCGAAATCGAAAAAGGAAACAAGGCCGCTGAGGGGACGGGCATTGGCGGGGCCACCGGAGGCACGATTGGTGGAATTACGGGGGCTCTCATGGCCGCTGGTGGAGCGGTCTTGCTTCCGGGCGTTGGGCTCGCCATTTCGGGACCGTTGGCCGCAGCCCTTTCAGGTGCCGGGGCCGGCGGCGCCGCCGGATCGATTATCGGAGCCCTGGTTGGCGCTGGCATCCCCGAAGAACGGGCCAAGCGGTACAAGAAAGACATCGAACAAGGACGCGTTATCCTTGGGGCTAAGCCTCGCACCGAGGAAGACGCGCGGGCCATCGTGAAGGAGTGGAAGAATTTGGATGCCCACCGCATCCAGACCGGGAAGTACACCTTCGATCCCGCCACCGTATAGAGCGGTGAAATTTTGGATCTGCGTCCTGCCCCCTAATCCTTGCCCATCGAGTTAGGTGTACGTCCCTGGATCACGATAGCTACGAGCCCCCTCTTCTCCTACAGAGGGGGCTCGCTTTTGGGACCTCTTCGAGAAGGGGAGGGAAAAGAGTCGTCACCGGTCGGTCACCTCTAATACCATCTGCTCAGAATCGTTATGCAGATTCCAGTCGGTCATCGAGACCAGCGAATCCGGTGAAATATGGCCCATCCCTCGTTGTAGGGACGACCCGCCGGTCGTCCCTACGTGAACGTCGTGGAGCAGAAATGCACATCGAAATCTCGCACTTGGTATAATC
>CAZBIB010000196.1:0-6211 GCA_964491575.1 uncultured Salinivenus sp.
CCCGCGTGAGATACGTGGAGTTATTGGCACCCTTGTGATTATTGAGTCACATTATCGATGTGTATATCTTGGCCGTCCTGGGGCCGCGCACCATCTTTTCTCCCGCCCACTTTGCAAACCGAAGCGCGCCCCCCGTGCGCGTCCAGAGTCCAATAAGCCCACCGAGTGCCCAGAGGTACACCAGCAGGATGAGCGCGAAGTCCTCAGTGCCAATGGCCGGAAGCAGAAACGCATCGATAATGTTGACTTGACCGGAGATGATGCCTCCGGCTGCAATGCCGATGAAGAGGGCGCTCACCACCTCCTGCATCCAGAACGCCAGGACGATGGCGATGAGCGGCGGCAGGACCGACCAGAAGCCGTAGTGTCCCCCGGTCTTGGGAATGTCACCGGCAAAATACACCGCCGCGCCGAGTCCCCCAAGCACCAGCGCTGCGACGATCCACCGCCGCCACCACGGCGCCTTGTTGTCGGACTCGTCAGTCGATTTGGGAGCAGAAGATCCAGTCTCCTGGACGTCGGTCATCGAGGTGTCGGGCTCGGCGGAGTCGGACATGTGGGGGAGAGATTTTGGCAATGTTGAATTCCAGCCCCCAATTAAGGCATCGGCAGCCACGGACGCCAACTCGGAATTACGGAGTGGACTCGTCGGGCGGATCGGCACCGTTGCCTTCAATGACCTTGCCCATGTCCCGCATCACTTCTTCCACGACGGAGGTGGCCTCCCGCTCGGCCCGCTCCACCGCCTCAATGGCCACGGTGGCTCCCTCCCCGTCCCGACGCTCCAGCACCACGAGGGCTGCGTGGCAGGGGCCGTCCCCGGCGTCCCCCGCTCCGCCCATCGGGCTAACCCTGGCCACCCGCCACCCCCGTTCCAGTTCGAGATTCAACTCCTTGAGTCCTTCGTGGCCGTCGGGCCCAGTGCGAACAATGAGCGCCTTTTGCGTCATCAGTCGGTTCGGTGTGTTGCTCCCGTGGATTGTGGACGCAGAGTGAACGACGCAGCCCGTGATTTGTTGAGGGAGGCTGTCTACTTGTGGGCGTCCCTGAACCCGATCTTGCAAATTGCCTCACGCTGCTATGCGCATGAAACGTGAGTCGTGATGCGTGACGGGCAAGAACTCTTACGTGTCACGCTTCACGTTTCACATTTTCTGTCCCAGCAGCAGACAGCGAATACCCCCACGCGAAAAGATGTACTGACTGTCCCCTACCACCTCCCCCATGCGCATCGGCCTCATCTACGACACGTTCGACGCCTACCCGTGGACGAACGACGCGCCGCCGGATGCCGACGCGGAGTACGAACCGGAGGAGACGGCCGACACCCTGGCAGAGGCCGTGGAGCATCTCGGGCACGAGCCCGTCCGGGTCGGGACGGCGTTCGACCTGCGCGAGCGCCTCGACGAGGGACTCGACCTCGACGCCGCCATCAACATTGCCGAGGGGGCTCACAGCCGCAACCGCGAGGCCTACGCTCCCATCCTGCTGGAAATGGCGGGCATCCCATGCCTGGGCTCGGACGCCCTCACGCTCTCCGTGACGCTGGACAAGGCGTGGACCAAAGACCTCGTCGCCGCGGCCGAGGTGCCCACCCCGCCGCACCGGGTCTACGGTGCCGCCGAGGAGGTCGGCGCGAGCAACCTACCCGGCTCCTTTCCGCTGTTCGTGAAGCCGCGCTACGAGGGCACCTCGAAGGGCATCACGCCGCAGAGCAAGGTCGAAGACAAGGCGGCCCTGCGACGCGAGGTGGAGCGGGTGACCACCACCTACGAGCAGGACGCAGTGGCGGAAGGATTCGTGGCGGGCGGCGGTGAGTTCACCGTGGCCGTGGTGGGACACGATCCGCCCGAAGCGCTTCCCGTGCTCCAGCGCGGAGTAGAGCCCACGACGGACATCGGCCTGCACGCCCTGGAACACCGCGGCGCCTCCACCGCCGAGCGGGACTGGGATCATGAACTGCGGGGCACTCTCCATTCTGACCTGGAGGAGCGCCTGCAGACGCTGACGCTCCGCGTGTTCGATCGGCTCGACTGCCGCGACTTTGCGCGGGCCGACTTCCGGGTCGACGCCGAGGGGCAGCCCTGGTTTCTGGAGATCAACCCGCTTCCCACGTTCGCACCGGACGACACGTTTGCCATCGTCGCCGAGCTGATGGGGCGGGACTACGTCGACTACTTGGCCGAGGTGTTCGAGCGGGGACTGCAACGGTTGGGGCTCGGGTAGAATGAGCCGTCTCGGGAAAATGGAACGGTCGGTTCACTCTAATACGATCACCTCCTGGTTCGACGTCGCCCACGAACAGGCATCGATAAGGCGATCCATCCGCTGCTTTAGGAACCTGGGCGTTGCAGAATGAACGTCCAGAACGACAATTCCCAGAGAAAGGGAATTGACATTTCGCTGGTGGGGGAGGCTCGTATCCATCGTCACCAGCACCACGAAATCATCCTCCACGGCCACCGTCAGAAGCTCGTCGTCCTTGTAATCCTCCCACCCGAGAAACTGGGCGGTATAGACATCGTGTTTTTCCGGGAAAAGGGGCGAAGATCGTGCGGAATGTTATGATCGAGAAGGACCTTCACGCTTCAACCGCCTGATCCGACGTAAATGAATCTCGAAGGGCACCCATGAATCCGTGTACCAGATCGGGATCGATGTCGTACTGGTCGAGAAACGCATCAACCGTGTACCCCTCATCGAGATAGTCGAAGAGAATCCGCACGGGAATCCGGGTGCCCCGAAAGACGGGCGTCCCCCCGAGCTTTTTAGGATTTACCTCGATGAAGTCATTCAACATGGGACAATTCCGTGGTCGTGACAGGTCCTGCTCGGCTTCATAACGCCAGTCCGGACCGGTTTACATCACCGGTTGCGTCGCTGGTTCCCTTCTGCCACCATGGATGGTTTGGGGAAGTGCAGCAGTCCGATCGCCTGCAGGACGTGCGCTCAGCCAGCAATGAGCGGGTAGTGATCCAGAATGCCATCGTCGGCCACGTGGAAGACGGAGCCGTTGGGCACCTGCTGCCAGGCCTCGTCGGTGATGCGCTCGGAGGCGAGCACCGTGGCCCGGTATCGCTCGTCCTCGAGCGCCTCGGTGTGGTCGCCCCCACAAATGGGACAGACGTAGCTGGTCGTTCGGCGCAGGGCCCAGAGAGAGCGGTTCAGGCACGCCCCGCCGATCCAGGAGCCGTCGGTCCACAGTAGATTCAGGGCGAGGGTGCGATGGAGAACCCCGTCGTCTACCGTGTCGAAGTCGTCGAAGGGCACGCCCGACACTCCGGTGTGCACGCTGGCGGGCGCCTCCTCGCACCACGACTGGATCAACTGCACGGCCCGGCGAGTCGCAGCGTGCAAGGTGGCGTCTGGGGACTCCGCGCGAAGTTGCAGGAGCAGAGCAAAGACGTGCTCGCTATCGGTGGTGCCCTCAATGTCCTGCCGCCGACGCTCCGACAGCCGATCCAGCAGCCGGGGCCGAACCTGCTCGAAGGCGGGCACGTGGCCGTTGTGAATCAGAAACGCGTCCTCGTGGCGGAAGGGGTGCGTGTTTTCGTGAACCGGATCGCCGATTGTGGCACGCCGGACGTGGGCCAGCAGAGTTTCCCCCTCCAGACCAAGGGAGGCCTCGCGGTACTTTTCGCTGCTCGACGCAGGCTCGACCTGCCGAAAGCACCGGGCTCGTCCGTCCGTAAGGCTCGCCAGCCCCCATCCGTGCGGGTTCGACAGACCACGGGTATCCCGTCGACTCTGGTCAATGAGGGCATTCTGGGCATCGAGCAGTTCGCAGGCGGCGCGGGTGGGGTGGGTGGCCTGCAGGGCGTAGAGGCGGCACATGTGCGTTTTGTGTTGGAAGTTTTGCGTTAGAGGTTTGGGGCCTCCGGAGTTGTTGCTTCAGACGCAAAAAACAGATGGCGGGCGCAACGTTTCTGCATCCTGGTTCGTAAGTGTTATCTGGATTCATCGCGAGCGTCAATCCATCCAGTTTGTTGTCTGAGATGACTCAGACCTCCCCCCGAGCGGCGGTTCCGGATTCCGACTGGAAAAACTGGCGCTGGCAGATGCAGAATCGCATCCACAGTGCCGAGGCCCTCCGCGACTGGATCGACCCGACTGCCGACGAGCTGGCGGCCATCGAGCGGGCAGGGAACGAATTTCGGTGGAACGTCACGCCGTACTACGCTCACCTGATGGATCCGACCGATCCTTCGTGTCCGGTTCGCCGCCAAGTGGTGCCGACGATGGACGAGTTTGGGCCGGACATCGTGGACGAACTTGATCCGCTTGACGAAACGGATCACGAGCCGGTCAAAAATCTGATCCACAACTACGAGGATCGAGTTGCCTTCTGCATCACCGCCGAGTGCGCGATCTACTGCCGCTACTGCCTGCGCAAGCGCATGGTGGGCAACGCCGAGTATTTCATGCGGACCGACGAGCACCGGGCAGCTATCGATTACATCGCCGCCCACGATGAGATCCGCGACGTGCTCCTGACGGGGGGCGACCCGCTTACCTTCAACGAGGCCAACCTGGAGTGGCTGCTCAGCCGGCTGCGGGCTATCGACCACGTGGAGCTCATCCGGTTCGGCACGCGGATGCCGGTGAAGCTGCCGTACCGCATCACGGACGAGCTGTGCGACCTCCTGGCGCAGTACCACCCACTCTGGATCAACACGCACTTTAACCATCCCAAGGAGTGTACCGACGACGCCGCAGCGGCCATCGATCGACTCAAGAGCGCGGGCGTTCCGGTGGGCAACCAGACGGTGCTCCTGCATGGCATCAACGACGATCCCGCCACGATGAAGGCGCTCAATGAGCGGCTCGTTCGGATGCGGGTGCGCCCCTACTACCTCTACCAGGCGCAGATCATCGGCGGCACCGGGCACCTGCGCACGCCGATCGAAGTGGGGATGCACATCATGCGCCGCCTCCGAGGGCACACCTCCGGCTTCGCCATCCCGACCTACGTCCTCGACACGCCCCACGGCAAAGTGCCGCTCAATCGCAGCTACGTGAAGGGACGAGCGGGCGACCACGTGCTCATGGAGAGCTACGACGGGACCCTCTGGGCCGAGCCGAATCCGATCCGAGACAGAACAGACCTCCCGTTTCGCCTGCCGCCGGTCGAATTACCGGAGGGCGTGGACACCATTCCGACCGCCTCCTCCACGACAATGACGGAGCCTTCCGCCGTCGAGGCGCAGCCCTCCACGCCGTCTTCGAACGATCCTTGTCCCACTAGGGCGCGCTGAGCCCGACATTCTGTTGACATTACCGCCGGATCGGGATACCTTCTACCAGCCGTCACTCTCACCTCTAAAAGGGATTTTCGCCCCCTTTTCTGCATGCTCCGCTCTTTGCTCGCCGTTCTGGCCGTCCTTGTCCCAGGATTGGCGTTTCTTTTCGATCGCCCGTGGCTGTACGTAGTGACGGGCGCAATTCTCGCCGGCAGCCTCGGCCTCCTGGGCTGGTGGCTCTGGACCACCTTCGGAAAGGAAGAACCCGACCGACCCCGCCCGACGTCCGAGTCCGAGGAGCCCGACACCTCCCTCGACGAACTGGGCATCGTCGACATCCAGCCCGAGAAGGCGGACGAGGGCCCGTCGGAAGAGCGATCGGCGCAGGACGAGACGGCCGAACCTGAACCTGCCGAATCGATCCCGAACGCACCCGCATCGTCCGCCCCGCCCCCCCCGGACCCGACCCCGTCGACGCAACCGCCCTCTGCAGGTAAAAACGAACAGAGGGAGAGCCCAGCGGACACAAAGGCGTCGGAGGATTCGTCGGCAGAATCGTGGGATGCCCCCGTTCTCGGCCCCCTCCTGGAGTCGGCGCGGACCGCCCTCGATGCCCGAACAGTATGCCTCCTGGTGCAGGAAGAGATTGCCCTCACCTACCGCGTTGAGGCCGCCGCAAGCTCCCATTCGCCCGTGCAGAGCAGGGGGACCTTTGACACCCAGACGCCCCTGCTCACGGCGAACATGTCTCGCCAGCCGGTGACTGTCCGGACCCTCACCGAGGAGGAAGTGGCAATCGAGGACCTGGGCTATTACGACACCCCTCCGGCGGTCGACCAGCTGGCCGTCGCCCCCGTGCCTCAACCGGACACCTCCTCGTTGACCTTTCTTCTGGCCGACGCCCCAGGGACGACGGACCTCGGGTCCTCGCGGGCACGCACGCTGCTGGAGCACTTTGCCGAGACGGTGGC
>CAZBIB010000197.1:0-6144 GCA_964491575.1 uncultured Salinivenus sp.
TTTGGTTATCGGTATGACATCATATTGTGGCTTTAAACAAGCAAACTGCTCCGCTAAGGCTTGCGAGAGGGTCCCCGAACCGACAGGTTCATATCACCCGGCTGAAGTCGGGGGAGTGAGTCAAAACCGGATGCTGTAGGTCAGCTTGGCCGCAACCTCGCTGTTGAGGGGCGATAGTCGGCCCCCTTTGCGCCGCCAGTTGCGCGTAAGCACGAGGAAGAGGTCACTCCCCGGCCGCGTGATCCACCGCACACGAGCAAAAAGTCCAAGTCGGTCGCTCACGTTGTCGAACTGAATGCGCGTCGAGACAGAGAGGTCGGGGGTCGGCGAATAGGTGCCATCGAGCCGCAGGACGTGAGTCTCCAGACTGCCTTGATCGAGCGTGGTGGTCGTATACGCCCAGTCCGCAGTGAATGCAAGTCCGGTAAGGGGGCGAGCCGTGAGCCCGGTTGCGAGTTCGGCCTGAGTGCCCGACCAGAAGCCTCCGTAGGTTAGTTCGAGATCTCCGGAGATCGGTCGGTAGCCGGCCGTCCGAAGTTCGAGGGTCCCCGTGTACGTCACGTACGTCCCCGGAGGAAGGACCAGCTCTCCGTCCCCGAGAATGTCGAAGGGGCCGTTTAGCCGTTCGGACAGGCGTCTCCCACTCACCACGAAACTGTCCCCACTGTCGAGGGTGATGCCGAATGGTTGAACGCCGATACTGACAGTTTGCGGCGTTCCCTTCAGGTCGGTCAGGTACTCGAACCGTGTGCCGAACTCTAGACTTCGGATCCAGGGGTGGTCCTCGAGAAAGGGCTCGTACCCGACGCTCGGCTGGAGCCGCCGAAAACTGCGGCGTCCCACGAACCCGACGGCCGGGTCGTACGCATTGCCAAACTCCCGGTACGACATGTGCGCAGTCCACGGATCATTCGGGTAATTGAGGCGGAGTCCGCGGGTTGTGCGGTGCCCGAAGGCAGAGGTATCCACCCGAAGCGGGGCGTTGTGGCCGACGAAAAACGCCTGAAACTCAAGGTTTTTGTCACCGAATAGCCGTGAGGTGGTCAGCTCCAGGTCGGCCCCGATCGTGTGTCGATTCTGAAACTGGCCGAAGCGTTG
This sequence comes from uncultured Salinivenus sp., assembly GCA_964491575.1. Lineage (GTDB taxonomy): Bacteria > Bacteroidota > Rhodothermia > Rhodothermales > Salinibacteraceae > Salinibacter. The sequence goes on from CAZBIB010000197.1 coordinate 1,099, forward strand.
GCCGTCCTCCGCATGTGAAGCCCGTCGGGTATAGATGAGGCCGACCTGTCCGCCGGCACCGAGGTTGCGAACGACGCGGGCCGCCGTAAAGTCTTCGGCGGGCAACGTTAGGGAATCGGCTGGAACGCCCGAGGTCTCCTGCGTCCGCACCTGAAAGAATCCGACGTTGTAGTTCCCGACTCGGCCATTGAGCCTGGCCCCTGCTAGAATGGGAATGCTTTCCCCGTCCACGAGCCCGATCCGTCGGCTGAAGAAGGGATATTGGGCGCTGCTGGGAGCAAACGTGAAGACGCTCGATGACTCCAGAAAAAAGTCCCGTTTTTCGGGAAAAAAGAGTGGAAAGCGAGTGAGGTTGACGCGCCGGCGGTCAGACTCCACCTCCGCGAAGTCGGTGTTGATCGTAAGGGCCGACTGGAGCGTAGGAGTGATGGCATAGCCGACCTCTCCGCCGAATTCGACGGTTGGGGTCGTCTCGACCCCGGACCGGCCCCACTCCCGATTCGCCTTTGCGAGACCGTACGGGGTCACCTCAACCCCGAGTCCTTTCGAGAGGCCCTCCAGTCCCCGCAATTCTCCCGCGAATCGGGGCCGGAAGATGCCTTGGTCTCGTTTGTAGCCGCTCCAGAGCACTTCCTCATTGCGGCGTCGAATGGTCCGTTGAAAGTTGATGCCCCAGGTGGTCTGAGTGGGGTCGTACTGCAGGGTGCGAAATGGAATGCGAATCTCAGCTGTCCACCCCTTGTCGTTACGGTGTACTTCAACGTCCCAGATTCCGTCCCACGACTTATTAACACTGGAGCCCTGGCCGGTGGTAAGAAGTCCGTCGCTCCGGAGACCCTCGGGATTCGTCTCGAAGAAATAGGCACTCCGTCCATCGTTGTAGGTGTCGAGCGTCCACAAAAGCCGGTCGTCGGCTCCGAGGCCGGCGTCCCGCTGGCGCCGGCTTGCTGTGATATTGCCCGGATCCGCGTAGTAAAGCGTCGCACCGATATAGAGGTGCGTATTCGTATGGAAAATGCGGATCTCCGTCCGCTGGGAGGGTACGCCGCCTTCGACGGGCTCCTGTTGCGTAAAGTCGGAGGCCATCGGCGCCTGATCCCAGGCCACCTCGCTGAGCCGACCGTCGAGCGTAATTGAGGCGGGGGGGACGCGAACCGTCTCCAGCACTCGCGAGTCGCTGGAGGCAGTCGTGGATTGAGCATTCGCGGACGGTACGCCGACGAGCAACAGAATGCTCAGGAGGAGAAGTGAAAGCAATTCTCGCACCAGCCTGGGTTTAGCAATCGTTGGCTGCTGTTCTGGGGGAGAGGCGTCGTTAACCTGGGCAGGTCCATACTGCCCACCAGTCAAAACGTGGAGATCTCGAATGGACACGGGAGCGAGTAGATCATTGGGTCCCCGCGGTGCATGAAAAATTCCAATCCGCCGAGGGCACGGCCGCAGGAAAGCCCAAGGCAGGAGTGCCCTGCTTTCTCTGAGCTGCCTACGACACGCTTGACTTCTCCCCCGGCTAACCCCGACGGTAGTCGGGGGAGAAGTCAAGAAGCAAACGGTTTAGATACAAGTTTTGAAGCAACGCCACCCACCTTTAGCGCCATTCAGTCGGGGTGGAAGTTTGCGAAGCATTGTGCTTCAAAAACCACTGATTAGGAAAAGAGCACGACAGTCTCCTATCGGCGGTGTTAGGGGCAGCAAATTGGAAGTCCTAGAGCGAGACGTGTGGTAAGCAGGTTCAGATTTTGAAAAGAACGATCCGTGAAACGCGAGGACTTGGCGGGCCGACCTTTCAATCAGAGAAACAATGCGCTCTTCCCACTCCGTGATGTGGTACGTAATTACCGCTGCCCTCGCTTACTGATGCCCTACCAAATGATTGAGAGCAATACTGCTCAACTCAAGCAGAAACACGACCTGTCGGGCACTCCGAATACTGGCCTGACAATGGCCACGCTCGCCTTTTTCGCTGGACTGACGAGCATCGTCTTCTACGGAGCCGCTGGCCCAACCTTCATGGAGGCCCTCGGCCTCACGGGGGCCCACACCGGACTGCTGCTCTCCTCACCCCACCTCAGCAAGGCCCTTCTCCGCATTCCGTTCGGGGCCTGGGTGGACGAGGTCGGCGGAAAGATGCCGTTTCTCATCCTTCTCGGTCTCACCATCGCGGGAATGATCGGGGTCGTCGGGCTTCTTTTCCTCCACTACCCGGAGAACTTTGGCGAGCACTTGTACTGGCCCCTGGTGTTCTTTGGGCTCATCGGTGGTGCGGGCGGCGCCACGTTCTCGGTAGGGATTCCGCAAACGTCGTACTGGTTCCCCAAAAGCCAGCAGGGATACGCGCTGGGGGTGTACGCTGGGGCCGGCAACATCGGGCCGGGTGTCGTCAACTACATCCTCCCAGTTGCGATTGGATTCTGGGGCCTGACGGCGGCCTACTCCGGATGGCTCGTGTTTCTCCTCGTCACGACGGGCCTCTATGCGCTGCTCGCGACCGATTCGTACTACTTCCAGCTCTTGGAGAACGACATGGAGCCGGATGCGGCAAGAGACGTTGCCGAGGGCCTCGGTCAGGAGGTTTTTCCCTCTGGGGACACGTGGGGTTCTCTCCGCGAGTCGGCCAACAACTACCGAACCTGGGTGTTGGTCTTCCTCTACACTATTTCCTTTGGCGGCGGCTTCACGGCGCTTACCGCGTGGTTCCCAACCTACTGGAAGGAGTTTCACTTCCACCAGACCGACACGCTATGGATGGCTGGTCTGGCTGCGGGCATCTTTACGGTGTACGGGTCGTTGATTCGGATTCCAGGAGGAAGTCTCAGCGACAATTACGGCGGCGAGAACGTGGCCATCGCGAGCTTCTCTACGATGGCCCTTGGCGCAGGCATTCTGACGGTAGCGAGTTCGACCGTCGTTGCATTCATGGGGATGATGGTTCTGGGCACCGGCATGGGCGTGGCCAACGCGGCGGTATTTGAACTCGTCCCCGTATACGTACCGGACGCCGTAGGAGGTGCCTCCGGCTGGATCGGTGGCATTGGAGGTGCCGGCACGCTCGTCATTCTGCCGGTCCTGGGGACGTTCGTGGACGCATACGGAAAAATCGGATACGCCCGCGGCTTCGTACTCTTCGTTCTGCTCAGCGTAGTCTGCGTCGGTATCTCCTACTTTTTGAAAGTCAAGGCCCCCGCGTCACGGCAGTCCTCCGGTGAGACACCCGTTCACTGATGGGACAAACAGGGATCCGTGAAGAGAAACTCCACAAGTAAAGAATTCGGTGGGGCTTCGTGTAGGTCCGCTGAGCCTATTTCAAAAACCAGGGGATACTGTTGGCGAACCCTATTTCGAGGTAGAAGGCCCGTCCTACATCGGTGTCGAGCAAGGCCAACCGTGTATTTCTAGAGCCGAGATGGAGTAGAGGAGAACAATTTGCTTTGCTTCAATAAAAATGGACAAATAGAACAATTGGACAATGGGACCGGTCCTCACCCATGCGGCCGAGGCGCTTCGGGAGGTGGCCGAGGAAAGCTTCGAGGTCGAGATCTCCGTGGGAGAGGTCTCTGGGGGACACGCGGGAGGCGGGGAAGAAAGCGTGCCCCAGGAGGCAGGTCTCCTCACGGTTCGCCGAGGCCTCCAGCACTGGGACTTCCGGGCCCTGGAGGTCGGCCGCCTTACGAAGGAGCGCGCCGCACATGCTTAGCTTCACCGACCTCGCCTTTCGACTTGAGCCGAAGGAGGGCAGCGGGGGGCCTGGAAGGGAGGCGTCCCTGCTCGTTTCGGAGCACGTGACTGAAGAGGCAGGAAGACTCCTCCGGTCCGAGGGGGCCTGCTACCTCGACGCTGGAGGGAACTGCTACCTACGGCAGGGCCCACTGCTCGCGTTTGTCCGCGGGCAGGAGACGGCCGAAGGGGCCTCCTCAGAGCGCCCGATGCGGGCCTTCAACGCGGCGGGCCTGAAGCTCATCTTCGTGCTTCTGGCAAGGGAGGAGGCGGCAGGATGGGCGTACCGTCGGCTCTCGAAGGTGGCCGGTGTCTCCCGGGGAGCAGTCGGATACGTGATGGAGGATCTCGGGCGGCTCGGATTTTTAGAGGAGGTCGAGGGAAAGCGTCGCCTGCGGCGGAAACCCGAGCTTCTCGAGCGCTGGCCCCGAGGATTTGCCGAGCGGCTTCGCCCGAAGCTCAGCCGCGGCCGCTTTGGGTTTGTCGATGAGAACGGGCAGGCCCGGTGGCGACAGCTGGAGCTTGCTTCGAGGAAGGCTCAGTGGGGGGGAGAGCCCGCCGCGGATCTGCTTGTGGGCGATCTCCGCCCGAAGCGACTGGTTGTCTACACTCAGGAGGACACGTCGAAGATCTGCAGAGGGCTCAGGCTCGCGCCCGAGGAGGAGGGACCCGTGGAGCTTCTAGACATGTTTTGGGACCTCGCTCAGCTACAGGCACAGGATCAGGGCCGAGCCCAGAGCGGCCCGCGAGACGCGCCCTTTGAAACCGTTCCTCCGGTTCTCGCTTACGCAGACCTCATTGCCGGGGCGGATCCGAGAGGCGTCGAGGCGGCCCGGCGCATCCGGGAACAGCAGCTCGAGGTAGAGTGAGCATCTCCAGATGGGGCGGGAGCCTATCCCGGCGCTGATCTGTTTTGGCTCTCGTTACTCATATGGGCACTCTCGATCAGCGAGTCTGGACCCGTCCAACACATCTCGATCGAAAAAGGCGCCAGCCCTTCGTCTGCTATGGATTGGCTCTCTCCCCTCACTACCGGCTGATGCTCAGAATTGTCCAAGATCCCTGGCTCCGGTGCAGCGGTGGACTATGCAGTCCGGTTTCATTCCGCGCCATCACCACTTCATCATCGGGAGGAGATTGAGCGGATGCTTTGCGATCCTCCTAGCGATGCGCCGGACAAGAGCAGCGTGGAATCCCGCGTTCGGGAACGCAGACTTCACCTTCTCGACGTAGCGCTTCGAGATGCCGGAGCGCAGGAGACCGGGGGAGTGAGTCAAAGCCGCTCCTCGATTTCCAAGAGGAAGGCTTCCAGACAGGCAAACCGCGTGTCGA
>CAZBIB010000198.1:0-6083 GCA_964491575.1 uncultured Salinivenus sp.
GGCATCGGAAGCGTTGGGGCTGGCGCGCTGAGCGCTGCCGCCGATCAGGATGCTGCCCCTCTGGTCGTGGCGGCCCAGTCGTTTGGTGTGCCGGGCGCATCGCAGATCCTGTCCTTCGGGGCGGTGACGGCAATGCTCGGGGTACTGTTGAACCTCATCCTTGGTCTCTCCCGCGTACTTTTGGCCATGGGCCGCCGGGCGGACGTACCCCGACTTTTTGGGCGCGTCAACGAGGCAGGAACGACGCCCGTCCCTGCTGTCCTGGCCGTAGGGATCGGGATCGCAGCCCTTACGCTGATCGGCGACGTGAAGACGACCTGGTCGTTTAGCGCCTTTACCGTGCTCGTCTACTACGCGCTTACAAACCTGTCGGCCCTCTACATTCCGTCCGAAAATCAGCTCTATCCCTACTGGATCGCCGCTACAGGGCTGGCAGCGTGCGGTGGGCTGACCTTCTTTGTGACGCCGTGGATCTGGATCACCGGGCTGGGTCTCATCGTCGTGGGTCTCGCGTGGCACGGTGTTGCCCGGTGGCAGCGAGGCGGGGCCACAGGCTCGTAGCATCCCGCGGGTAGCATGCCGCCGGTAGCATCCAGAGAGGCCGACGACACCGGCGGTTTTCTGCTCCCCCCTCCAACGAAAAAAGACAGTCTTAATGGAGGAACCCCTCATCCCGATCCCGGTCCTTGCGCTGCTGTGCTTCGGCATCACGGTGGCCTACGCGTCGGTCGGACTCGGCGGGGGGACGGCGTACACGGCGTTGCTGGCGATTCTCGGGGCCAGCTACCAAATGATTCCCACGATCTCGCTGCTCCTCAATGTCGTGGTGACGACGATCGGGAGCCTGATCTTCCTGCGGGCCCAGCACGGGCGTCCGGCCCTCATCCTCCCCTTCGTGAGCACGTCGGTCCCGGCTGCCTACGTGGGAGGCCTTCTTCCGGTGCCCCCGGACCTCTTCTACGGACTGCTGTGGAGCACACTCGTCCTCGTGGCAGTGCGCATCTTCGTCTGGGACGACGCCGCCCTCGACCTGACGCTGACACGGCCTGCCGAGATTCTCCTGTCGCTCCTCCTGGGCACCGGCCTCGGCCTCGTGGCTGGCATCGTGGGCATCGGAGGCGGCATCTACCTCGTTCCCCTCATTCTTATTCTGGGGCTGGGGACGGAACGGGAGGCCGCGGCCGCAGGGGCCGTCTTTACCTGGATCAACTCGGTGGCCGGGCTCGCGGCGCGGATTCAGCGCCTGTCGGTCGACTGGACAGAGCTCGCCCCTCTCGCGGGAGCCGTGGCCATGGGAGCCATGCTCGGCGCGTGGATGGGCGCCTCCTGGCTCTCGCGACGAGCCATGCAGCGGGTGCTCGGGGGCATCATCCTCGTCGCCATTGTGCTTTTGCTCGACGACGTATTTATGGGATGAGGGCTGGGCTACCGTTCCCTCTGCTCAACGGGCAGACCAAAAGCCTTAACTCTCAACGTATCAAGAGCCTCGACTGCCGCGGGGAGACGCTTCGCTTTTCACCGTGCCGCCGTGGGGCCAATCCGCTCGCGCAGTTCCGACCACTCGGCGGGCGCCCCGGCCTGAATACCGAGCCGATGCCGACATCCACTTCCTTCTTAGAACCCGTATGAGAGAAAAAGTCGGTACCTGTTAGATGCTAAGTGACTGACTGGTTGTATGCGTCGACAAAATGCTTCGTCCTCAGGTGCAGCATCCGCTCGGTTTGGGAGGCCGATCGTGTCTCTCGAACGTAGCGCGAGAGTCGCTGTCGGACCAGCCCGAAAAAGCGTTCCACGTGGGCGAGCTCTCCGCTTTCTTTCTCCACTTGCTCGTGGGCCGGGTCCTCTTCGAAGAGCGGCTTGTATGATTTCCAAAAGTAACTGAAGCTCTGCTTTCCTCGATACTCCGATGGAATCTTTGCCCAGCGGCTGATCGCGCTTTTCGACCCCCGTTCCCGGTAGGCCTGGAGGATGCGCTGCTTTTGCTCAAATTGGCTACCTCCCTCTCGAAGGTTCGTGACAGGAGGGATTTGCGGTTGCTTGAGTCGGTTCTAGCCCTGGACGAGGGACTGGCCTCCGTCGATCCAGATGGGGCTGCCCGTGATGTGGCTGGCTCGACTCGAAGCCAGAAAGAGGACAAGCTCGGCCACCTGTTCGGAGCGGCCGGACTCTCCGCCGGTGAGCGGAATGCCGCCGTCCGGATACTCGGCCACTTCTTGCGTGGCCTCGGTGTCGCGCTGCTCCATATGCTCTTGGATGGAGGTGGAGATAGAGCCCGGGCAGATGGCATTGACGCGGATGTCGTGCTCGGCGAGTTCCGCGGCCATTAGCTTCATGAATGAAATCTGCCCGCCCTTGGAGGCAGAGTAGGCACTCGAACCGATGTCCGAAAATTTCTGCGTCCCGTTGATCGAGGAGGTAATCACGATAGAGCCGCCCTGCTGCTTCAGAAGAGGAACGGCATACTTGACGGTGAGAAAGGTGCCGGTCAGGTTAATTTGAATCGTGCGATTCCATTCCTCGGGCGCCAGCTCCTCGATGGGCGCCCATACGCCGTTGATGCCTGCATGGGCAAACACAGTGTCGAGGCGTCCCCAGCGGTCGTCCACAGCCTCGTAGAGATGTTGTACGTCGGGCGGCTGCGAGACGTCGGCCTGAACGGAAATGATCTCCCCCGCGCTCCCTTCGACCTCTTCGACTGTGTCCTCAAGCTTCTCTTCGGTTCGTCCACTGATCGCCACGTGAGCCCCTTCTTCGACGAAGCGCCGGGCCGCGGCTTCTCCAATGCCCGATCCCCCACCCGTAACGGCTACGACCTTTCCATCTAGCTCCATGGAATTTTAATGGTTTTGTAAATCTCTAGTGCTCGGTCAACTTTTTGTCGTCTCCCTGAGAAATGCCAAACGGTTCTCTCAGATTGCGACAGCGATCGGGACTGCTTTGGAACGGCTGTGGCTGTGCGGAAAAAGGGGGCGTTCTTGCGCGGGGCAGATAAGCCCAGGAAAGAACCTCTCCCCCCGAAAGGACCGATCCGCGAGCGGACCGGCCCTTGGCCGGGAGGCGAAGTATGATCGTCGTGTTTGCCGTTCGATTTAAGCAGCGACAGCTTGGGGATTCACGACCTGCTCGGCAATCCCGGTCAGCTCCTCGTCCGCCTCCTTTTCTTCGTCGAGGGTGGAGGCGAGCACGTCCGCGTCGTCGCTTCGGTCGAGCCGAAGGGCGTAGTTGCGAACGGTGCCGTATCCAGCGATCTCGTAGTGCTCGATCCGCTGTGCCTGCGCAATAAGCGCGGCGTCCGTCGCATCGGCATCCCGGCCTTCCTTGGCGACCTCCTGGGATTCGCGGATGAGGCCTTCCATGGCCTCGCACTTCTCCCCCGTCGGGTCTTCCTCCAGGTTCTCGAAGACGCGTTCCAGGCGTTCTAGGTGTTCGCGCGTCTCCTCGTGGTGCTCGCGAAAGGCGTCGGCAAGCTCGTCGTTGGCTGCCATCTCGGCCATCTCGGGTAGGGCCTCGACAAGCTGACTCTCGGCGTTGTACAGGTCACGAAGCTGCTCGATGTACAGGTCTTGCAGGTCTTCTATAGTCATAGTGCGGCTTCTGATTTTTGTACGACAAATCGCGCTCGATGCCTGGTTCCTCCAAGGCAGAATGGGCGAGCCCATTCGCCTTCAAGGCCTGTGGGTACGTATCAAAAGGGCAGAGAGGAGTTTGCTCAGAGAGGCCCCTTTACAGAAGTAGGACATCTTTTACGACGATCGGCGCAGATCGAGCATCTCGTCAGAATCGGAATTCATCGCACGCTCTTTCTGTATGTACTGAGCTTATAATATGGGAGAGGTAACCGTGGAATACACACGCTTCGCGACAACTCTCCCGGCGCCCCCCGGCTCGGAGAAGCACCGGTTCGTGCAATGGGGTCACCTGCGTGCAGCAGGTCCGTCGGTCCCTGGACGAACGTGCGTCTTCTCCACGACCACCTTCACAGCCCCCTCGGAAGGCTCGATGGTGGTGCCGCGGCGCTGGATCCAGATCTGCGTAAACTCCGCGCCGAGGAAGAGAATCATGGCGGAGTAGTAGACCCAGACCAGGAGAATCGCCAGTGCAGCGGCCGCTCCATACACCTCCCCGAGGGTGCTCCGCCCGATGTAGAGGCCGATGAGAAACTTGCCCGCCACGAAGAGAATCGCCGTCACGAAGGCGCCGCGCCACACGTCGCTCCAGGCAATCTCCGCATCCGGGAGGACCTTGTAGATGGTGGCAAACAGGAGGGAAATGACAAAGAGACTCCCCGCTGCATCGATCGTCCAGACGAACGTGCCCGAGAGGCCCGCCGGCAGGAGCGTGCCCAGTTGCCCACTGAAGGTGGAAAGGATCGAACTGATAAGGAGCGAAACCAGGAGCAAAAAGGCGATGACGAGAATCATGCCGAGCGACAGCACGCGCTTCATGAACATATTTTTCAGCCCCAGCCCACTCTGCTCCGGATCGGGCTCGACATCCCAGGCTGTGTTGAGGGCTGTTTGCATCTGGGCAAAGGCGCCAGTTGCTCCGAATAGCAGGCCGACAATCGCTAGAACGAGGCTGAGAGAGAAGCGTCCCTGCACCCGCTCCTGCGCATTCTGCGCCATCATCTGAAGCTGCTGCGCAGTTTGTTGTCCGATGAGGCTGCCGACCTGCGTCTCAATCCAGGCTTCCACCGCGTCCGGGGTAAGAAAAAATCCGGCCAGCGTGATAATCAGAACCAGGAGTGGAGGCAGCGAGAAGATCGTATAGTAGGCCAAAGCCGCTGCCAGGCGGGGACAATCGTCGTCGATGAACTCGTTGTATGTTTGTTTCAGGAGGGTTATCCCTCCTTTTGCGCCGTCGATGGAAGGAGGCATGGGCTCCGGAATACCAGTTTCTGGGAATCGATATGCACTTCCCTGCCCGGTTGCCGAAACGAAGTTCGCCGCGAGGCATGTTGGAGCGGAAGCGAGCACGTGCTCTTGCGGGAGCCTCAGCCAGTCCGCCAAACAGACTCAGTCCTTCAACAGAGCTTTGGCGGCGGCGCGACCGGGGACTGCCGCCACCCCGCCCGCCGGCGCCGTGCCGGCCCCCGTCAGGTAGAGGCCAGGCACCGGCGTGCGATGATCGGCCAGCTCCGGCAGGGGACGGAGCGGCCCTACCTGATCGGCCGTGATGTCGAGGTGCATCGGGTGCCCCCCTCGCAAGCCGATCTCCTCCTCCCAGTCGGCTGCGTGCCGCCAGGCGAGGCCCTGAATGCTGTCTTTGAAGCCGGGGGCTCGGGCCTCGACAGCGTCCAGAAGGCGGTGCGCTTCCCGTTCTCCACGCTCAGCCCACGTGGAGCCGTCGGCGAACCGGGCTGGGTAGGAGGCACAAGCAATGTAGGCGCCGTGCCCCTCCGGCGGCGCCACCGTCGGATCGATGGCCGACGGCGTGTAGACGTAGACGGCTGGATCGGTCGGAGCGTACCCCGCCTCGGCCTCGGCAAAATCCTGCCGCACCTGTGCCACGGACGCGCCCACCGACTGTAGCCCGTTCCAGACATCGGACTTGGCCCCGGTCCAGGGAGGCAATTGGTCGAGTGCGGCGTGGACGACGAACTGGACGGCATTGGCCCGGTGGCGGGCCTGCAGGCGCGAGACGAGCGCGTCGGGCAGGTCCTGCGGCCCGAGCAGGTCCAGCAGGGCCGTCTGCGGATCGAGAGCTGTGACAACATTCTGAGCCGCGATCCGCTCCCCGCCGGCCAGCTCGACGCCCTCCACTCGGTTTCCTGACAGGATGCGGTCGACGCAGGCATTCGTGCGCACCGTCCCGCCCCATGCCTCCAGGCGCTGGCGCAGGGCCTGGGCCAGCGCGCCGGAGCCGCCGCGCGCGTGCCAGTTTCCGTAGCGGTGGTAGGCAGCCTGCCAGAAGACAAAGAACGCCGCCCCGGGAATCTGCGGACCGAGAGAGCCGTGCGCTGCCAGCGTCACCAGTCCCATGCGCCCCTGCTCCGTTTCGAACCACTCGCGGAGCATGGGGCCGTACGGTCCGGCCAGTTGTCCGGCCAAGTGCAGCGGATTGGCCTCGCGCAGCACGCGGAG
>CAZBIB010000199.1:0-5984 GCA_964491575.1 uncultured Salinivenus sp.
CGTCATCGACGCGCCGCGGCACGAGCCCTTCTGCGACGACCTCGTCACGACCACGCCCGGCCTGCTCCTCGCCATTTCCGTGGCCGACTGCGCGGCGGTGCTCCTGGCCGACCCGACCCACGGCGTCGCGGGGGCCTGTCACGCCGGGTGGCGGGGCGCAGTCCGCACCATCGCCGCCGACACGGTAGCCACGATGGTCGACCACGGGGCGGTGCCCGAAGCCATTCGGGCGTACGTGAGTCCCTGTCTCTCGCGGGAGGCGTTCGAGGTGGGGCCCGAGGTGGCCGCGCAGTTCGACGACGCCGTGGTGGCACGACCCGACGGAGCAGATCGCCCCCACGTGGACCTTAAGGACGCCCTCCACCGCCAGCTCGAAGCGGCGGGCGTCCCGGGCAACGCCATCGAGGGATCTGGGCGCTGCACGTTGCAAGAAACGAACCACTTCTTCTCGTACCGCGCCTCCGAGGGGCCTACGGGCCGCATGTTCGGCGCCATCGCCCTCCGGCCCTGACGCTCCGTCCGTCGAGTCGGCGTCCTGCGTTCCGGTAGTCCGCTGCGTGAGAGAATCTGAGGAGCGTATTGCATAGTGCGTATTGCGTAAAGGGGCCCGACCGCTACGTTCTCCCTTTCCCCCATTCTCCCACTCACCCTCTCTCTCCCTTTCCAACCCCGTGCCCGTCGCCACGTCGTCCTACACCCCACCGCCCCTCTTCCACGGCGGCCACCGACAAACCCTCTACGCATCTCTCGTTCGCCGGGTCGACTTCACCTACGACCGCCGCGAGCGGATCGAAACGCCGGACGACGACTTCCTCGATCTCGACTGGGCGGGCACCGACGCCCAAGACCCAACGCGCGTCGCCATCCTGACGCACGGCCTGGAGGGGAGCGCGAACCGGCGCTACATGCGGGGCATGGCACAGGCCTTCGTCCGCCGAGGGTGGGACGTGTGCGCCCTGAATCTGCGGGGCTGCAGCGGCGAAACGAACCGGCAGGTGGCCACCTATCACAGTGGCAAGACCGACGACCTCGCCCTCGTGGTGGACCACGTGCTCGACTGGAGCTACACGTCGGTCGCCCTCGTCGGCTTCAGCCTCGGAGGGAATCTCACGCTCAAGTATCTCGGCGAACGGAGCGCCCGGGTCGACGACCGCATCCGGGGAGCCGTTGCTCTCTCGGCACCCATCGACCTCAGCGCCTCGGTCGACCGGATTGACCAATGGCCGAACTGGCACTACACGCAGTATTTCCTCCGTGCCCTGCGGCAGAAGGTGCGAGTGAAAGCCAAGCAACACCCGGATCGGGTGTCCACCGAGTGGCTCTGGAAGACTCACACCCTCCGCGGCTTCGACGACGCCTACACGGCCCCAGTCCACGGCTTCCGAGATGCCGATCACTACTACCGCCGCGCCAGCAGCAAGCCGCTGCTTCCGGACATCACCGTGCCCACCCTCCTCCTCAACGCCGCCGACGATCCATTCCTCCCGCCCGCATGCTATCCCTATTCAACCGCCCGAAACCACGACTGCTTGACGCTGGAAGTGCCCGAAAACGGTGGCCACGGCGGCTTCGTCTCGTTCAACGACTCCGGAGAATATTGGTCCGAGCACCGCACCACCTCGTTCCTGTCCCCTTCATGACCCAACGCACGCCCCCACGCTCAACTCTCTTTCAGCCGCACGTCCCGCGCCTTCAGCTGCAAATTCGTCCGCCCGTTCCACGTGTTCTCCTCCAGCGAGAAAAGAAGCTCCACGGGCGTCTTCGTCTCCTGACTCTCCCGGAGCACCGACAGCTTCTCCCCCATTCCGAAGCCGATGGCGTCGAAGGTGGTGCCGGTGGATGAGTCCTCCTGCCGCACCTGGAACTTGAGGTGACTGCCGTCGCTGCCCACCGTGCGCGCCGCCACCACGTCCAGGTTCTCCGCGTGAAAGACCGGCCTCGGATTGGAGGGGCCGAACGGCCCAAACTGCTTGAGCACCGCCCAGAAGCGATCCTCCACCGAGCCGATGGTGTCGAGGTCCACAGGGGCGTCCACCTTGATCGTCGGCCTCAAAAGCTCCGGCGTCACGCGCTCGCCGACGGCAGCGTCGAAGCGGTCGCGAAAGGTCTCGATGTTGTCCGCGGCCAAGGACAGGCCTGCCGCGTGGTCGTGCCCGCCGAACTGAGTGAGCACGTCCTCGCAGTCCGCGAGCGCCTCGTAGATGTTGATGCCTTCGATGGAGCGGGCCGACCCTTTCACTTCCTCACCGTTGTGGGTGAGCAGGATGGTGGGCTTGTGGAAGCGCTCGACGATGCTACTGGCCACGATGCCGATGACGCCGAGGTGCCAGTCCGGATCGTAGAGGACGAGCGCGTGGGGACTGCGGGCCGTAATCTGCCGCTCGGCTCGTTCGATGGCTTCCTCCTCGATGGCGTCGTCGATGCGGCGCCGCTCGCGGTTGAGTTGTTCGAGCTCGGCAGCCAGCGGCTTGGCCTCTTCGAAATTCGACGCCAGCAGGAGCTCGACTGCCGTGGACGCGTGGTCCATGCGGCCCGCAGCGTTGATGCGAGGCCCGAGGGTAAAGACGATGTTGCCGGTCGACGTCACCGTCTGCAGATCAAGGTCGGCGGCCTCGGCCAGCGCCCGGATGCCCGGGCGCATGCTGTCCTGTAGGGCCCGCAGGCCCTCCGCCATGAGCACCCGGTTTTCGCCGTAGAGCGGCACAATGTCGCTCGCCGTGGAGAGGGCGAGAAGGTCGAGGTAGTCAAAGGCCTCGTCCGGATTCTCGTCGCGGTGGGCGAGGGTAGCCTGCACGAGCTTGAAGGCGAGCCCGCACCCCGACAGCTCCGTGAAGGGATAGTCGTCATCGGGCCGCTTCGGATCGAGCACTGCCAGGGCCTCGGGCAGGGTGTCCTTGGGCGTGTGGTGGTCCGCGATGATGAGATCGAGCCCCAGCTCCTGCGCATAGGCAGCCTCCTCGTGAGCCGTGATGCCGCAGTCGAGCGCCACGACTAGAGAGGCGTCCCGCTCTGCGGCGGTATCAAGGCCGCGCCGGCAGAGGCCGTAGCCGTCTTCGTACCGGTCCGGAATGAAAAAGGAAGCCTCGACCCCACGGAATCGCAGGAAGTCCACAAGGAGCGTCGCGGCCGTCGTCCCGTCCACGTCGTAGTCGCCGTAGACGAGCACCCGCTCGCCCTGCTCGATGGCCTCGGACAAACGAGTGGCGGCCGCCGCCATGCCTTCCATCTCAAACGGATCGTGCCGGGCCGACCGGTCGGCCCGGAAGAAGTGCTTGGCCTCCTCGAACGTCGTGATGCCGCGCAGGACGAGGACCCGGGCGAGGGCAGAGGGGAGGTCGTTAAGTTCGCGCTGCAGGCGCGGCACGATCTCGGAATCATCAAGCGAGCGGGAGGTCCAGCGATAGGTCATCGGCAACGCAGAGGCGAAAGGAATGTGCGTAACGGGACTGGAATATATAAGACAAATGAACCGCGCCGTCATAACGACACGTGCTGATTCCGTCTAAAAATTTAGCCATGCGTGCGCACGTGGGGACGACTGCCCCCGAAGGACTTCCTCTTCCGTACAAACTGCCTCATTGAGGCCGACCGGAACGGTACTTGCAAGCATTTCACCAAGCTGTTCTTTCGAACAACGGACGCCGAGCTGTGAACCAAAGTGCTTACGCAGTGCGTAGCAGGAAACCCGAAAATGCTCCAAGCGTGTCGCTTTGAGATAAGGTTCGACCATATCAGCCTGTTCTATCTTCGACCCCAACCGGGTCGGGAATCTCTGTGCGGAAAGCCCCCACTCCTTGCCCAGAAGCTGGCGACAGCTGCGTAGGTCGCGATCGTCGTGCCCGGTGGCAAACGCCGCTCCACCGAAGATGCTTTTCTCTCACGAAGGTTGCTCCTCATCGGCTCCTTGCAAGAGCCGATCATGCCTTCAACGGAAATCAAATCGCATCGCTTCTTTGTCTACCCGAATGGACCCCTGTCTCCGTCTCGGATTCTCCGATGATCTGCATCGGCCCCGAGCGGCCCACATTTACCCGTGAGTGACCCAATGAAAATTTCGACGTTGCAAGAGAAGAAGCTCGACGAGCTTCGCGAGATCGCCCGCGAACTCGATTTGTCCGATTACTCTGAGCTTCGCAAGCAGGACCTCATCTACCGCATCCTGGAGGCCCAAGCCAAAGAGGCCACGTCGGACGAAGACGAGTCCCGACAGTCCCCGGGAGACGCGGAGGCCCTCTCGACCTCTCCCCCGACGGGCGACGGCGCTGAGCAGCCCGACGCCCAGGAGGAGCCGACCCCGACCCGCTCTTCCTCCCGGAATGAGGCCCGTGACACTGGCAAGCCGGCCTACATGCGGCGCTACGACCCCGACGAAACCGAACTCCGGGGCATGATTGACAAGGTCGGCGTGCTCGAAATTCTGCCCGATGGGTACGGCTTCCTCCGATCCGACGAGTACAGCTACCAGTCGAGCCCGGACGACATCTACGTCTCGCCCTCGCAGATCAAGCGCTTTGGGCTGCAGGAAGGCGACACGGTGAAGGGCCGCGTGCGCCCACCGAAGGAAGGGGAAAAGTTCTTCGCCCTCATCCAGGTCGACTCGATCAACGGCCTCGATCCGAGCGAGATCGACGAGCGGGTTGGCTTCGAGTTCCTGACGCCCATTTTCCCCAAGGAGCGATTCACACTCGAGGTCGAACCGGACAGCCACGGACCCCGCATTCTCGATCTGTTTGCCCCGATTGGGAAGGGACAGCGCGGCCTCATCGTCTCGCCCCCCAAGGCGGGCAAGACGGTGCTTCTCCAGAAGATTGCCAAAGGCATTACGACCAACCACCCGGACACGCATCTCCTCGTCCTGCTCATCGACGAGCGTCCGGAGGAGGTAACCGACATGGATCGCACGGTGGAGGGAGAGGTCGTTGCCTCCACGTTCGACAGGGACCCGGAGCGCCACGTGGAGGTGGCCGATACGGTGCTCCTGAAGGTGCGGCGCCTCGTGGAATCGGGGCAGGACGTGTGCGTGCTGCTCGACTCGATTACGCGCCTGGCCCGCGCCCACAACGCCGTGACGCCGGAGAAGGGGCGCACGCTGTCGGGCGGGATCGAGGCCGGGGCCCTGCGCGGCCCAAAGCGGTTCTTCGGCGCGGCCCGCAACGTGGAGGAAGGCGGCTCGCTCACCATCATCGGCACGGCCCTGGTCGACACTGGAAGCCGCATGGACCAGGTCATCTTCGAGGAGTTTAAGGGCACCGGCAATATGGAACTCGTCCTGGACCGCGAGATGGCCGACCGACGCCTCTACCCCGCCATCGACCTCATTCTCTCCGGCACTCGCCGCGAGGAGCTCCTGCTGCCGAAGCCGCAACTGAAGCGCGTGTGGGTGATGCGCAAAATCCTGGCCGACATGGAGCCGATCGAAGCCATGGAGTTCCTCCTCGATAAGATGAAGGGCACGGAGAACAACGAGGAATTCCTGGAGACGATGAATTAATCGCCCCCAATCCGGAGACAATAGACTCAGAAGAACCAGTTCGGCTCGTCATGAAGGCCGGGCGCACATTCGTCTCCGCACACGGTGAGAACTCGTCCTGAGCACACCGCTCTCCACCCCGTACTCCCACCTGTTACAGTTTTGCAACACGAATCCGCCGTTTATGTAGGAGAAGGCTGCGTCACGTTGAATGAGCCATTTCCTCCCTCCATGCAAACTCGCATTCTCGGTTCTCTCCTCGCCCTTGCTCTCCTCGTCACGCCGAGTGCCGCCCAGGACACCGATCCCTTCATGCGCCACCCATCCGTCCACCCGGACGGAGATCGGATCGCGTTCTCCTACCAGGGCGACCTCTGGACCGTCTCCATTGGCGGCGGCACCCCGGAACGGCTCACCATCCACGAAGCCTACGAGGGCCAACCCCGCTGGGGCCCCGACGGCAATCGAGTTGCATTCACGAGCGACCGCTACGGCAACGACGACCTCTACGTGA